>CAXBRK010000159.1:0-4150 GCA_963978155.1 uncultured Phycisphaera sp.
TGAATGCCACCACTGGCTTCTTCCCCTACCCACCCGCCAACCCGTCCTACTCCGGATCAACTGCACGTCGCTGCCGGGTCCCATCATCGGATGTGATCCCGTCGGAGAATCCTGGTGCGGTGTATTTCATGGAAGGTCAATACGTTTGCCCAGACGACTCTCCGGACGACACCGGCGATGCTTCCAACAACTCCTCCCACCGTCGGCTGAACATGGCTTCCTCTGGCGCCATCTCCAGCTTCGACGGCCCAACCATCCAAGAACTTCCCGCCATTGCATCGTGGGACGACTTGGACCCCGAAGTGGATCTGCATGAGATTGAAATCCCCGGCGAAGGCACCATCTGGTTTGGCTCTCGCGTGTTTGACGAAGGTGACGGCACCTTCCGTTACGAGTACGCCATCTTTAACCTGAATGTGGACCGGTCCATTGGCGCCCTCCGTTTGCCGTGGGACGCATCAAATGTGGCCAATGTCGCGACCCACAAAGCTCCTGAGTGGCATTCGGGCGAGATGTTCACGAACGAATCGTGGGACATGAACATCTCTGGTGGGGAAATGGTTTGGAGTTCTGATTCGTATCTCTCCAACGAAATGGCCAACGCCGTTCGCTGGGCCAACTTGCAGAACATCACCATCATCACAGAAGCGGAGCCAACCATCGGCAACGCCACCCTTGATTTCTTCAAGCCAGGCGCTCCCGAGAATCTGCAAATCCAGACCAATGTGCCCGGAACTTCCATCCCAGTCGAAGCTGCCTGCTGCTTCTTCGATGGCTCCTGCACCACGGACTTTGCCAACGACTGCACGTCTGCCGGCGGCGACTATCAAGGCTCCCAAGTGGTGTGTGCTTCTGATCCCTGCGTTCAGCCCACGACTGGAGCGTGCTGCATTGGTTCCGATTGCACGGATCTGGGACCAGCCGCATGTGCCGCTGCGGGCGGAACTTCAGCTGGGCTAGGCACCCAATGCTCGGACAACGGCTGTGCCGCTCAGACTTGCTGCTTGGCTTCTGGAGATTGCCTTGCCTTGCTTCCAGCCACTTGCCTCGCCGTGGGTGGATCTGTCGAGAGCACCGACTGTGCCTCTGCTTCATGCAGCGTCCCCTCGTGTGAGGGCGACGTGGACAACGACGGCTTTGTGAACTTCAATGACCTGATTCAAGTCTTGGCCAGCTGGGGCGTGTGTCCCGACTGTGCCGAGGACATCGATGCTTCAGGCACGGTTGATTTCAATGACGTGCTGTCACTGCTTTCTTTCTGGGGCGAGTGCTAATCAGCACGCAGCCCACCATAAAATGACGGCATGATTCGACCGTCATTCCCATGTCATCAAACGCTCTTGGCTTCGGCCAAGAGCGTTTTTTGTGGCGTCCTGCTGATGAGCTGCGGGCAGGAGTCAACGCCTGTCAACAACGCGGAACGACCGTTGCTGGCCACAACGCCTCCCGTGGCACGAATGGTTGAAGCCATCATGGGACAGCCGGTCGACCGATTGATTCCCGACGGGATGGAAGCCAAAGAATGGACCCCAAGTGAGTTGCAACTGGTCCAAATGAGTAAGAGCTTTCTGATCAGCAACGGACGTGGCTTTGAAGCGAAGCTCCGAAGATACGACCTCCCAAGAACCTCATGGCTTCGAAGCGCGAACGTGCTCGCGGAGCCTCCGGTGTTGCACGACGTGGTGGAGCACCAACATGGTCCCGAAGGATCCCATTCGCATGGTGTCGTGGACGGCCACACCTGGGTTGACCCCCAAACGGCTGGCAAGCAACTTGAAGCCATTCGTCAACGGCTGGTGCAGGAGGGGTTTTGTAGCGAAGAGCAAAGCCAACAAAATGTCCGCCAGCTTGTCGACCAACTGCAGCAGAGCCACCAAGCATTCTCCGAAATCGACCCCCAGTCGATCGCTTTCTACGCCAACCGTGCGGTTTACGATTACTTGGCTCGGACCCACGGGTGGAACATCACTTCCTTTGATTTCGATCCCGAGTCTCCACTCCCAGAAGAAGTGGCATCGGAACTGGCACCGATGAAAGAAAGCTGCATCTTCCTTCTGGAATCTGCCCCCGGCCCCGAACTGGTTGAAGATCTGGGCAAGTTGCAAATCACCCATGTGGTCCTTCCCATTGGGGCAAACATGAGCAGCGAGGAACAATGGCCCGAAGGCCTCGCCACCGGGGCGGAACGCCTACAGAACGCCATAAACACACTTTTGCCCCCGAGAACGGGTCGATCGAACCCCTGATCTCGTCGAATTCTTCCCCCAGATGAGGGCTGGGTTGTGGTACAATTTTTCTTCTACCCCGTCGCTCTCGGCGTTGTCCGAGGGCAATTCACAGAACGCTGAATTTCCAGGACTGGAGCCCCAAGATGTCTCAATTCAACCGCAGCGAAACCAACCGTGATGGATTTCTTCGTCAGGACACCCGAGGCCAGTGGTATGCCGATTACAAGTGCCACGAAGAGCTTCGACGGTTGCTGACTCCAAACGGCAAGATGTACGGTCGCAAGCGATTGAACCTCACGGCAAGCGAGCAACGCAAGGTTGCCCAAGCCATCAAGCGAGCTCGCCACATGGCGCTCTTGCCCTTCACCTCCGCCACGCTCTGATCGCGTCGGAGGCCCACCAACCCAGAAGAACGTGCCAACTCGACCGAGGCAACTCGGCCGGTGGACCTTTGCGCTCCTGATCCAGAGGATGGCCAGCAACGGCAACTTGTCCTGAACGAATCGCTTGGACCTTCGTAGGATGGTGAGTGTTGATTGTGTCCCTCACCAGCATGTTGCTCGCAACCGCACCAATGATGGTGCCCGCCGACGAAAGCAATCCTCGGCTCAAACTCATCGAGCGGAATGTTTTTGATGTCAGTTTGGAGCCAGAGCTGAGAAAAATCTCGGTCAACGACCTCACTGCCGTCGACACTGAAGCCGCACAATCAATCTTGGTTCGGGCCATCCAGTCTGCGGAAGAATCTGTCGCCCTGTCGACGCTCGAAGCAATCGCCGAGATGAAGGATCCACCGCGCGATGTCATCGAACCGATTGTGGAGCGATGGCTGCGGAACGGAGACTCAACGCTCGCCACCCCACTCTTGTCCGCACTGACCCGGTACGGCAGTGACAGCGTCTCGATGTTGGAAGTGGCCTGCAACGTGGAACGTCCTCTTGAACAACGCCGACGGGCGGTCCAAGCACTCTCTGTTTTTGCCGGGGGTGAAGGCGCAAGCGTATTGATCGCTTTGGCGAACTCTGAAGACCACGAGGATATTCGCTTGGAAGTCTTCGACGGTCTCCGTTCCTTATGGCGTCGACTGGCCCCCAACCGTCCCATCACCACCAACCTCAGCAATCCGCAAGCTTGGATTCCAATCCTGACTCCAAACGGGTCAGAGTGCCGACTGGAAAACGAACGCCGAGTTGAAGCTGAAGAAGAACGAGAACGGTTTGCCGCCTCTTTGATGCAAAGCCGGTCGACGATTTACAACCTGCTTCCAGAAGCGGAACGTGCCGGTCAACTTCGTGCTGATCTGTCCTCGGACGTGCCCCCCATACGTCGGGCGGCCATGATTCGAATCGATGAGAGATTACGAGATGGGATCTCACCTTCCGATCCAATCACGGCGGCAATGATGACCGCATTGGACGACTCGGATGAAGCCAACAAAATTTTGGCCGCGAGTGTTCTCTCCAAGGTCAATCCTCAATCCACAGCGATTGCCATCGCCGATCGACTGGAAATGCAGCGGACTTCGGTGATTCAACAATGGGGTGTGCATCTCATTCGAAACCCGGTCAAAGAAGCCGCCCTTCCCGCCTTGGGCCTGCTGAGAAACCAAGTGGGTTCCGAAGAGGTTGGGGTGGGTGTACTTTTGGCTCTCGATCGAACCATAAGTCTGCGCGACCTCTTCGATGGTCAGCAACGAAGCAGTCTGCAAGATTGGCTTGATCGATATTTGGCCAACGGTGCACCATCCCCAGAGGCCATCAAACTTCGAGCCCGAATGAGTGGCGAAAAATTTAGGGAATCGCTGCGACAGCAACTCCGATCATCTGACCAACCGCGAGCACAAGATGCTGCATGGGGATTGGCGGAACTGGGAGCCGTCTCGGAGCTCAGTCCCCGATCTGAGGCGGTCTTCCAAGTCGAGC
>CAXBRK010000160.1:0-4092 GCA_963978155.1 uncultured Phycisphaera sp.
CAGCCCACGCGCCACGACCCCTTCCGCCGCCGCCCACGCACGGGGAACCAAGAAATTCGACAACACGGCCAAGAGGATGCCCGCCATCAACCCGCCAATCGCAACCGGAAGCACCATCCGGAACGGAGAACGCCCACACGCGGCGGCGGTGACGACTTCTCCGTCGTTGGCCATGCGGTACACCGCAAGGGTCGCACCAAGCCCGGCGGCCAAGGGCAAGGAATATTCGAGCATGGGCAAGGCCACCAAGAACAGGAATTCCGCCATGTCCCCGGCGGAATCAAAATCGCCCCGGCCCAGTGGACGAAGGGCCGCGCCAAAGACCGCAAGCACCAACACCACCGCCAAGGTGTACCCCACCGAGCGCAAGGTCTCTCTGATCACCATGCGATCGAGACGAGACAACATGCCGAACATACGCGAAGGCCATCCAGCTCAAGCTGGACGGGTCATGCTCCCGGGATCGAGCAGACGATCCAACTCTTCGGGTTCCACCAACCCGCGGCGGAGCGTCTCTTCGCGAACGGTCGATCCATTTTTGAACGCCACCTTGGCAATATCGGCTGCTTCGTCGTAACCAATCACCGGGGCCAAAGCCGTGCAGGTCATCAAGCTGCGTTCCAAGTGACGCTCGATCTCTGACAAGTTGGGCTCCAAACCATTCAAACAGCGGTCCACCAGCATGTCAGCGGTCGCCGACAACAGACCCACCGAATCCAAAAGGGCATCGGCCATCATGGGCATGGCCACATTCAGTTCCAACAGCGAGCCCACCCCACCGGTGCCCCCCAGCGCGACCGCCAAGTCGTTGCCCTGCACCCGGCAAGCGACCATCATGGCGGATTCGCAGATCACGGGATTGACTTTGCCCGGCATGATGGACGATCCCGGCTGGACCGCCGGCAATGCAATCTCGAACAACCCCCCTCGTGGGCCGGAGCCCATCCAACGCAGATCGTTGGCAATCTTGGTGAACGAGACCGCGACCGTCCGCAAAAAGCCGGACGCTTCGACCACACAATCCCGGGTGGCTTGGGCTTCAAAATGATTCTCGGCCTCGGCAAATGAAATCCCCAGCGCCTCGGTCAGCCGCTGGGCCACCTTGGCCCCAAACTCCGGATGGGTGTTGATGCCAGTGCCGACCGCGGTGCCCCCGATCGGAAGGTTGGAAGCCAACGCGGAAGCCGCGGATTCCGCTCGGCCGATGGCTTTGTCGATTTGGTCCGCGTAGCCAGAGAACTCCTGCCCCAAAGTGACCGGCGTGGCATCCATCAAGTGGGTGCGTCCCAGCTTGACAATCTCCGCAAAGGCGTCGGCCTTTTCTCGCAGGGCGTCACGCAAACGGGTCAAGGCAGGAACCAACGAACGGGTGATGGCCTCCGCTCCCGCCACCTGCATGGCGGTGGGGAAAGTGTCGTTGGAAGACTGCCCCATGTTGGCATGGTCGTTGGGGTGCACCGGATTCTTCGCTCCGATGGGTTGCCCGGCCGCCAAACAGGCCAAGTTGGAGAGCACTTCGTTGACGTTCATGTTGGTGCTGGTGCCACTTCCGGTTTGGAACACATCCACCGGAAAATGATCCATGGCTTGCCGGCCTTCCGATCCAGAGACCAACGCCCCCCCTTCTCCATTCAAGCCAGCGCGAATCGTTTGGGCCGCATCAGCAATGGCTTTTGCAACCGGAGGCTCCAGACGCCCCAATTCGGCATTCACTGCTGCGCAAGCTTCTTTGAGATGCGCAAATGCTTGAATCACGGCGGCCGGGACGGGCCGTCCGCTGATGGGGAAATTCAACACGGCCCGCTGGGTCGAAGCGCCGTGCAAGATGTCCGAGGGGACTTCCATCTCCCCCATGGAATCACGTTCGGTTCTGGTCGTCATGGGCAGAATCGTACCTGTCGGCGAAGTCCTGCATGAGGTGAACCACAGAACCCGCATGCTTGGGGCCGAGCAAATCATGTCCAGCGTCAGGCAAGCACACAAAGGACCAATTTTTCTCGGCCGCCAGATGCTGAACACTCTCGATTGGAGCAACCTCGTCCCGCGCCCCGTGCACCAACCCAATAGGGCACGTGGGGGCGATCTCGTCCAGGGGGCCCGGCAGACGTTGCCGGCGGTCAAGCCACCAACACACCGGCTTCACAAAGATGCTTGGAGGGAGACCTTTCTGACGGAGTTTTCCAGCCAAGGCCTCGGCGAGGTCTCCCGCCCCGAGTCCCATGGCCCCATCAACACACTCAGCTTGGGCCGCAAGACGCAGCGCGACGCCGGCGCCCATCGACATCCCGGCCACATGCCAACGGGATCCTGAAGACTCCAGCCAGCACGCCAACGTCTCGTGTTCACACCGCCCCAACTGCACTTCCCCAGTGGCGTCACCATGCCCAGGGAAATCAACCACCACCACCGAACCAGCGTGGGGCATCAGATCCTCCAACACGTGCATCCAAACCCGACGGGATCTTCCGTGTCCATGGAGCAGGAGCCAATTGGTGGTGCCACGGCCCTTCAGGATCCAAGCCGCATCAAGACCTTCAGCTTCATGCCAAGGCACCCCCAAGTGATCGGGATCCAAAGGCAAGCCTCGCCCCAGCGCCCATCCTTCACGAACTCGGGGCGGTCGCACCACCGCCCGGTACACCGAGCGCAAAACGAGGACGTAGAGGATGGCAAACCCCAAGACCGGGAGAACGAGATACTCCAACATCGAGGACACGGCTTTGGGAGCGTATCCTCTGCGGCATGACCGAAGCCAACCCTGAACCGTTGATTGTGAAAAATGAGGGACCCGTTGGAGTGTTGCAATTGCACCGCCCCAAGGTGCTCAACGCGCTCAATCCTGAATTGATGTCCAGACTGGCAACGGCGGCCGAAGGCTTCGATGAAGATCCAGAGATCAAGTGCATTGTGATCCTCGGATCGGAACGGGCCTTTGCGGCCGGAGCGGACATTGCAGACATGGCCCCCCGTTCCGTGGCCGACATGAAGCAGCGCGATCAATTTCGAGATTGGGATCGACTGCGCCGCATCCGCACGCCGTTGGTGGCAGGCGTCAGTGGCTTCGCCCTCGGTGGTGGATGCGAGTTGGCCATGTTGTGCGATCTCGCCGTGGCCGCCGACAACGCCAAGTTCGGTCAACCCGAAGTCAGCATCGGTGTCATCCCGGGCGCCGGAGGAACGCAGAGACTGGCCCGAAGTGTGGGTCGAGCGATGGCCATGGACATGTGCCTCACCGGACGCATGCTTGACGCCAACGAGGCTCTCCGCATTGGATTGGTCAGCCGTGTGCTCCCCACCGAAGGATTTGCAGAAGCCATGGTTGCCATTGGTGGCGAGATCGCAAAACAGGCACCGCTGGCCGTCCGGCTGGCCAAAGAAGCGGTCGAAGCAGCGTACGAAACGCCACTCGAAGGTGGCATCATGGCCGAGCGCAACCTGTTCTTCAGTTGCTTTGGCACCGAGGATCAAAAAGAAGGCATGCAGGCCTTTCTTGAAAAACGCAAACCCGAATGGCGCAACCGGTGATTCAGGTAATCTGAAGACCCAAGAGTTCAGGGCAACAAGGAGATCGTATGGATTCGGCATCCCTCAACCACGCCATGATTGATGATCAAGAGGCGCAAGCGGCCCAGGCCGCCGCCGATGCCTATGGCCAACCAGGTCACGAAAGCATCGAGCCGATGTTCATCAACCAGAGATACGACGGCTACACCGAGGACAACCAAGAAGCATGGCGCCAGCTCTACGCCGAGCAGATGGCGTACCTCCCCGAACGGGCTTCTCAGGTGTATTTGGATGGCGCTGAAGCGATTGGCCTCAAACCCGACGGCATCCCAAACATCGAGCAACTGAACGCTCGGCTTGAGCCGCGTACGGGCTGGAACTCGGTTCCAGTTCCTGGCTACATCCCCGCCAAAGCGTTCTTCGCCTGCCTGGCCGCGCGAAGGTTCCCCACCACCATTGTGATCCGTCCTTTGGAACGCTTGGATTACTTGCCCGAGCCCGACATCTTCCACGATGTGTTTGGACATGTCCCCTTGCATGCGGACCCGGTCTTTGCGGACTTCCTGCAGACGTACGGTCAAGCCGCCC
>CAXBRK010000161.1:0-4031 GCA_963978155.1 uncultured Phycisphaera sp.
ACGAAGCCAGGGTCATGCCGACACTTGCGCGTCAGAGCACGACCCTGCTCCAGTGCCCCGTGTAGGGCTCGAACCTAATGGTAATGGGGTTGAAATCGAGGATTGCAGTACGTCAGCGGGGGTGTCCAAAGTCACTGTGCCACCTGGCGTGACACGTGATTTGCGGTATTAGGCAACACAACAGTGGTGCCTCATTCCGACCCGGCCAATTCACTCTTTCGTGGATTGTTCACCGGGCGAACCGCAGGGGTACGGGCCATTTTCGAAAGGAATTCCAGGTTGCCACTTCGCACTGCGACAAAGGCAAAGATTTCCCGGGGCATGTTGATGTCACAAGCTCGCTCGAGTCCTTCAAATCCTGGAGATGAGTTTGCCTCGCAGACTCGAAAGTGATCGCCATCGAACAGGAGGTCAATGCCGGCAACAGAGAGACCAAGGATTCTTGCCACCTCGCAGGCAAGCCAGTCGACCTCAGGCGTGATTTCAATCTCCCGCGCGGATCCTCCACGCGAGACATTGGCTTTGAACGAACCGTCGTTGCTGCGACGTTCCATGGCCGCAACGGTGCGTCCACCAACAACCATCACTCGAAGATCCCGGCCGTGGCTCGATTGAATAAATTCTTGAAGGACAATGTTCAAATTGGCCTTGGTTGCCTCCATCAACTCCACCAAGTCTTGGAGGTTTGATTTGGACTCGCAGAGGAATACTCCTTGTCCTTGGGAGCCGGAGAGGGTTTTGAGAACCAAAGGAAAACCAACCAGACGTTCCACCGCATCAAAGTCGATCGGAAACTTCGCCAGCATGGTTTTGGCAATGGGCAAGTTGGATGCCGCAAGGATCTGGTGACTCCAAAGTTTGTCCTTCACCGTCTCAATGGCCACCGATTCATTGACGGTGGGCACGCCAAGACGTTCGAGGTGGCGAATCACCGCCAACCCAAAATATGTAGTGGCCGCGCCCATGCGAGGAAGAAGAAAGTCGGGAAGTTCGGTTGGCGAACCATCGACAAGGACCGATCTTGAATCTTCCCGCGTCACCACCAAGTCGACCTGCTCGGGAGCAAGCACTCTCATGCGAATCCCTAATGCTTCACCCTCTTCCACCAGACGATGCACTTCATAGGCCTCCGGTGAAAGGGCCGCTTGGGGCCTTCGATACAAAATCCAACCTTCACGCATGTTTTTTCCTCGGTATTCGTGCAGACAAAAGTCTTCCTTGGCAGTTCAGTGGTTTGTCTTCTTCAGAATTCCTTGCTTCTGACTTGGTGGATTCGTCCAATGGTTCGGCTCACGACCTTCGCCATCACAAAAGCGCTGGTGTGTTGCACCGGAGCCAATTCGCTGACATCGAATCCCACCACGGTGCGTTCAGCACACAGCTTTTCCAGGAGCCGGTCATATTGTTCAAAGGTCAAACCGCCCGGTTCTGGAGTTCCGGTGTCTGGAACCAACGCAGGATCAAACACGTCGGTATCCAGAGTGATGTACACCTCTTGCTGACACGCACTCACGACCTCATCCATCCAACTTTCTCCATGCCGATCAAGTTGATGGATGGATCGGGCGGTCAGTGTCTTGGCTTGGTGCTTCTGCGCGTTCAAGAAGTCTTCTTCGCTCTCGCTTCGAATTCCGACTTGAACGAGATGTCCGCCGCGATCGAGGATTCTCGACATGGCGCAGGCGTGGTTCCAAGCATCCCCAAGATATTGCTCCCGGAGATCCGAGTGGGCATCGAGTTGCAGAATGGTTGCTTCAGGCCACCGACGAAGGTGCGCTCGCGCAGCCCCGACAATTGATGTGTGTTCACCACCAAGTGTCACCACAAACTGCTCTTGATCCAAATGTGAAGCGACCAGCTCTTGCAGCATGTCGCTGAGGTCACATCCAGTCAAAGCCTCGTTGCCGTCCCCAACGGGAAGGGGCTCCCGGGTGGCAATGCCACCAGCAAGGGCCCAAGGTTCCGCTTGCAGATCAACGTCCCGAAGCTCGACTTGTTGGGAGGCCTGCAAGATGGCCTCCGGCCCACGTGCTGAACCTGCTCCATACGAACTGGTGCGTTCAAACGGCACCGGAACGATAACCGTCTGGGCATCGCTTCCAGATTGGGCATCTTCAAGCCCAAGGAACCGAGAGTCTTGGTTGAGAAAAGACACGGTCAGTTCTTTAGTGCCACGGGGCCAGGTGTTGAAGCGTCGGTGTCGACAACAGTTCGTGTCCCGCAGGCGTCAAATCTGCCAATCCGTTGCACCGCGATCGTTCCCAAGTCAATCAACGATTGAATGTGATCAAGGATGTGCTGTGGGTCGGTACTCCCACAGGTGAAGATATCCATGGCCATTTTGCCTTCGTCGGCGTAGGTGTGGACCGAACAATGGCTTTCATCCAAAACAATCACCGCCGCAAATCCCGGAGGGGAATCTGCGCCGAATTTGTATCGAACTTGGTTGATGACGTTGGCCCCGGCTCGATCAGCGCCGGTAGCCATAGCTTGCAACATCCTTCGGTCATCAAGACAGACCGCCCGAGGGACGTTGTGACAATCAATTAAAAGATGAGTTCCGTAAGACAACGCATGTAGCCTCCATCTACTGGGACCAGATGCGCCTTGCGCCTCCATGCATCGAGGTTCTCGAGCTGGGGTGGCCTGGGGCCGCGTATCGGTCACGGTGACCGAGAAGCAAATAATACTGAGGTCGAAGACCTGATTGCGAGATTTTTCTGTTTGGCTTGGGTTACCACCCCAGCAGCCGGCCAAAAATCAATGGGGCCACGATGGAGGCGTCGGATTCGATGATGAACCGGGGGGTGTCGATATCCAGTTTGCCCCAAGTGATTTTTTCGTTCGGAACCGCTCCGGAATAGGACCCATAACTGGTGGTGGAGTCACTGATCTGGCAGAACCAGCCCCAGTAGGGACATGATCGACCGAGGTCTTGCCGAATCATGGGGACGACACAGATTGGGAAGTCACCTGCAATCCCACCCCCGATTTGAAAGAACCCAATGGTGCGAACCGCTTCCTCTCGGGGGACGGGTACGGCCGTTTGCCCTTCTTCAATCTCTGGCAGGGCGTCCCATGTCTTTCCCATCGTCGTTTGGACGTACCAGTCGGCCAACTCATGCATGGTCTCAATGCCTGAACGCATCACGGCCGCGGATCGGATCGTCCCACGCATGCAGTGGGCCGCAAAAATATTCCCCAACGTGGAGTCTTCCCATCCTGGAACAAAGATGGGCAGTTGGTGTTCGATGGCGGCCAGGAGCCAAGAGTCTTTGGGGTCAATCTGATACGACGTGGTGGGCAGTTTTTCTTGGACCAGTTGTCGCATGAGTTCTGGGGGAGACAGTCGACCTCCGGTACGGTCTGCTTCTTGCCAGATCTCCAAGATGTGATGTTCGATTGCCCGGAATGCTTCTTCTTCGGGAATGCACGTGTCGGTCACCCGGTTGAGACCTTGGCGTTCGAGTTCCTTTTCATCTTGAGGGGACAGTTGGCGGTAGTCCGGAACTCGAACGTAATGTTTATGTGCGACGAGGTTGAAAATATCCTCTTCGAGATTGGCACCAGTGCAGCAGATGGCGTGCACTTTCTGTTGGCGAATCATTTCGGCCAAGGAGCGTCCCAATTCGGCCGTACTCATGGCACCAGCCAAGGTGACGAGGACGTGACCGTTGTCGTTGAGATGAGCTTCCCAAGCGTTCGCGGTATCCACCACAGTGGCCGCATTGAAATGTCGATAGTGGCGGTCGGTAAAGCTGCGGATGCTCATGGGGGTCAATCTCTCAGGGCGAATTGTCTCGTGAAAATTCGAGTGGTGCGAGACCTTCCTAAAAAAATCTCTTTTGGCTGTTGATTCACTGACCCGTTTGGTTGTGCCACCTGGTGTGCCAAACCTTGTGCCCAATGACACACAAACTGGCACTGCCTCGCGCCCTCGTGGATCCATGCCTTTGAAACGAAGTCAGGGTCATGCCGACACTTGCGTGTCAGAGCACGACCCTGCTCCAGTGCCCCGTGTAGGGCTCGAA
>CAXBRK010000162.1:0-4016 GCA_963978155.1 uncultured Phycisphaera sp.
TACACAGCCGCGCAGACCGTGGATCCCAAATTCAAACTGGGACGACGGGGACCATCGAGCATCGGAAGCTTCAGCAAGGCGTCTGGACCGAAGCGTGTTTTGACCGTTTCAAGCACGCTCTCGGGAACGCCCTGCGATTCGCCCCCAAAGAGCAGGTGATCTCCCGTTTGTAATCTCGTTTGCCACGGTGTCCCTCCGGCTTTGGCGGTGAACAAAAAGAGGCGTTGCGGCTTGGCTTTGTGCAGGTATGTCTCAAAATCGGCGTATTCCCGCACATCGAGTCGATCCCAGTAGTCAAGGCCGGCACGCCGCACGGCTTTTTCATCAATTTCAAAGCCCAAGGGGTGGATGAGATGAAGCACGCCACCGGTCACAGCCACCGTCCGGCCGATGTTGCCGGTGTTGTTGGGGATCTCAGGGGCATGAAGGACGACGTGAAACATCGTGTCGTACTCTATGAGCCATGATGATTCCGCTGTTGTTGTTGGCCGCAATTGATCTGGCGGAGGTTCGCGCTACGGCGGTGGATTTCTTGCTGGACCGTCAGGAAAACAACATCGAATGGCCCTACCGGGGGGTCTACCGGGTGCGAGGATCTCAAGGTCTGGAAAATCCCATTGGGTACCGGGTGGGGGGGACCGCCATTGTGATGCAGGCTCTGCTCACGGTGCCGTCTGAAGATGTCCGGCCCGAAGATCGAAATTCGGCGTTGGAGCGAGCCCGCGCCTTCTTGGTCGAGGCCATGGACCATCCTGGGATGGCGCATGTCTTTTCGGAGACCTACGACGTCCGTGGGTGGGGATGGTGTTACGCCCTCGAGACCTTGATCAAACTCCGCAAGGATGATCTGGTCCCCGAAGCAGAATTGACCGCCCACCAACGCGCTGAACGGCATGCGTTGAACGGCATCTTGGCCACCGAGATCAAAACTGGAGGCTGGAACTATTCCCGCCGTTCTGGTTTTGCCTCTGGAACCGCAGGTGAAGCGTCTCCCTTCATGACGGTTCCGACCCTTCGGGCTCTTCGATTGGCGATACAGCACGGCCATGCCGTCCCGGAAGAAGTGTTTGAACGCGGTGCCGCGGCTTTGGTCCGATCCCGCACCAAGGCAGGCGGCCAAGCCTACGCGGGGAGCCGCCCCGATCCGGTTCCGGGAAGTACAGGTCGGATGTTGGCCGTTGAGTCGTACTTGGTGGAGGCCGGGTCTGAAGATCTTTCCAAACTGCGTGGCGCTTTGGATGCGTTTTTTGCCCATTGGGAACGGCTGGAAGAACGTCGCCAACAACGTGGAACGCACGTGGCCCCGTTTGGCGTCGCGCCGTATTACTTCATGTACGCCCACGAGCAAGCTTCTCGAGCCATCATGCTCCTGCCACGAACTGAGCGAGGTGAGTACGCCCGACTGCTGCGGAGCCGACTGGAGCAGGTGAGAGATCCCGGAGGGACGTGGAATGATCGTGATCCCACCGACCCCAGACTTGTGCGTACGGCGAATTACGGCACCGCTATGGCACTGATGAGCCTGGAACGCATAGCTGCCGTGGCTGATCCTCGTGAAGCCCGCGGTCGATGAAGCGGGGTGATTCAGGAGAGCTCTTGGAGTTCAATCAGGAAAGGGTTGCTTTGCCGTTCCTGACCGATGGTGGTGCTGGGGCCATGCCCTGGATAAACAAGAGTCTCGTCCGGGAGCGTCAGCAACCGGCGCAGTGAAGCCACCATGGCCTCCGGTTCACTGGTGGGGAAATCTGTCCTGCCGATCGAACCTTGGAACAAGGTGTCTCCGCCGATCAAAATGCCAGTGGCCTTGAAATACAAGCCGATCGAACCCGGGGAATGACCCGGAAGATGCCACACCGTTGCCTCTTCTGCCCCGACTGCGATGGTCTGCCCATCCACGATGGTGCCAGTTGCCGGGCGCGTGGTGACGTCGAAGCCTGAGAGCGCTGAGAGGTTCAGTTCAGGTCGGTTGAGCCATTCTTCTTCCTCCGGGTGGACCAGAAGTGGAGGATCATCAAAGCGGCCACTTACGGCATCGATACCAGCAATGTGATCCACGTGGGCGTGGGTCAGGATGATCTGCTTCACGTGCAGGGCGTGTTCTTCCAGGTGGCGAATCAGAGGGGCCGGGTCCATCCCCGGATCGCAGACGGTCACCTCGTGGTTGGTGCTTTGCAGGATCAGAGCGTTGGTTTGCCAAGGGCCCAATGGAATGGAATGGACGTCGAAAGCCATGATGTGTGGATAGTATCCCTCTGTGCTCAGAGTCCCACGCATGTTGTTCTCAACCACCCTGATGGTGTTGGCCGGCTGCTCAGCGCTGGACACCATCCAAGAAGACTTTGGAGCGTTGCAAGAAGACACCAGCCTTCTCGTGGAGAATTTCATCAATCCAGTGGCCGCCGAGTCCAGGAGGTTGAAATCCGATCGTCCTGATGATCGCCGTGAGGCCCTCTTCCGAGTGACGTATCAGTCGTGGGGGGACAACGATGCCTTCGGTCCGGTGTATCGCCTCATGGCGGGGGCCGACCCTGATCCCGCAGTCCGAGCGGCCGCGTTGTTGGCTTTGGCTCGACACGGCGGACCTGAAGATGCCCTGTTGTTCCAAACGGCTTTGGCTTCCACCCACCGGGTAGAGCGACGGGCGGCGGCCATCTTTGCCCAGCGGGTGCACATGCCGGATTTGGTCCCCTTCATTGCAGAACGCTCCACCGACGCGGAAGAAGACGTGCAAGTTCGGCGTGATCTCACCGTGGCGTTGTCCCAGTATCAAAACGACCGTGCCGTCGATGCGTTGGTCTCTGCTTTGGATGCGTCTCGGTACGCCATTGTGGAAGCCGGGCGAACCGGACTCCAACGTCTGACCGGGATGGACCATGGCACAGACTCCGCGTTGTGGCAATCCGCCATCAATGCTTCGCGTCGAGAAGGACAACTGTTTGCCCAGTCCAAGCCGTATGCATTTCCGGTGTACGACCAAGAACCAGGATTTTTTGATCAATTGGCCTATTGGCGGCCACGTCCTCGTGAGGTCTCTGGCCCTCCGATCGGATTGGTCTTGGAACCCAGCCCATGACCCGGCTGGTCCGACGCAACGGCGGACTCGAGGTTGAGTCATCGATCCCAAGTGCCAACATCCAGCCCATTCGATGTCTTCTCCCGCTACCAGATGCATCCACCGAAGGGCGAACTCCGGGCGGTGTCTTTGTCGCGCACCATGACTCACGTGGGCTGGTCATCAGTGATCCTCACGCCCCTTGCCGGAGCTGTTCAAGCTGCATCGATGGCCTCCCGGAGGCGTGCCTGCAGCGTCGTTGCCCGGGCCGAGGCGAGGATGAGGGGGGGTTGGCCGAGCGTCAGTCATGTGCCGAAGAACTGTTGATTGATTTGCCCAGGGATGTTGACCCTGACGTGGCGATTTGGTCCTCTGAAGCAGCGACGGCACTTGGGGCAATGCGTTCCGTGGTTCCGGGCGATCGTCCCTATGTCAGTGTGGTGGGTGACAGTGCCGCGGCCATTTTGGCGGGAGAACTTGGATCCCAGCGAGACAGCAGGTTTCGTCTGCTGTGCCAGCGCGAATCCACCCTGAAAGAAGGAGAGCGGCGGGGCATCCGAACGCGTCTGCTGTCGGAGGTTGGTCAACACGGTGATCAAGATGTGCTCGTCTTGCTAGACGGTGCATTGGAAGTTCCCAGCCTTGTGCAACTCTTGCGGCCGCGAGGCCGCTTGGTGTTGGCGCGACCGCCGCGGATCTCCGCTGACTTCTCAAGTCTCTTTCGACAGCAACTGACCGTATTGCCATCCGCAGCTTCGCCCGTTCGTTCTGGTTTGGACGCGCTCATCAAAGGTACTGTTCGCGCAGACGGACTTGCCGAACGCGTGTTGGCTCTTGATGAGGTGAGCCAATGGTGGCAACAACCCCGTGCTCGGACTCTGGTGCGGATTGGGGCCAATCGGTGAAGTCAGGGATTCGCAGCGGCAAACTCGCTGGGTTGTCGACGCTTGGCGCGATCCGAGTG
>CAXBRK010000163.1:0-4016 GCA_963978155.1 uncultured Phycisphaera sp.
CACTCTTCCCAAGATTTCCCCTGCCTACGCTCAGCCGCAATTCCCGCGATAAATGCATCTCCGGCTCCGGCCGCGTCAGTCACTTTGACCGGCATGGTTGGAAAAGCCGAGGCCCCATCTGGCCCAGCCAAGACCGCGCCTTCCACATCGAGCGTGACCACCGCGTGGTCCACGCCCGTGCACGCTGACACCGCCTTGGCCAAGCGAATCGGATCACTTGCCGATTGCCCAGTGAGGTGGATGGCTTCATCACGATTGGGGCTGATCAAATCAGCGCCGACATAGCGTTTGGGGGACGCAAGCCGACTCGGATCAACCAGCACCTCCGCAGCGTCTTGGCACGACACCAACAAGGATTCGTCCACGACCCCTTTTCCATAATCCGAAACAACCACCAAAGAAGCGCTTGCTCGAGCTTGGATGACGTGCTGCTCGAGTGTGGTTCGAAGTTCCAACGAAAGGGGATCTTGGCTCTCGAGATCCACCCGAAAAACCTTGCTGTTGGCACGAGCGTGGGAGCCTTCAAAATGAGATCGCTTGACCGTGGTCGGGCGATGAGCATCTGTCACTACTCCATCGACGTCGATGCCGAGT
This sequence comes from uncultured Phycisphaera sp., assembly GCA_963978155.1. Classification (GTDB taxonomy): domain Bacteria; phylum Planctomycetota; class Phycisphaerae; order Phycisphaerales; family SM1A02; genus UBA8653. The sequence continues at coordinate 595 of CAXBRK010000163.1, forward strand.
TCTTGGAGCAGACCCAGCAATTCTTGCCCAGCCGGATCATCACCGATAACTCCCACCACGCGGACCGGCACGCCCAAGTCGACCAGCACCATGGCCACGCGGGCCGCCCCGCCAAGAGCAGACTCGCGCCGCTGCACGTGAAAGACGGGGGCCGCTGCGTCAGGACAGATACGTTCTCGGCAACCCATCCACGCCTCATCAAGCATCAGGTCGCCGACCACCAGCACTGGATCGGACTCATGTTTGGCCATCAGGGTGGGATCCTACTGCAGGACGGACAAGACCCGTTGCCGAAGGGCGGCCTCGCCCGAAGAGACCTCGAGAGACATTCGGGGAATCCACACGGGCACGGACCATTCCTGCAACCGGTCGCCGAGACGAGCGGCATCTTTCGCGGTCACCACCAGGGCATCGGCCTCGGAAGACAACGCTCGGAACTGATCCAGCTGGCGGGATGAGATGGGGTCGTGATCGGCCAAACGTGGCAACGCGGCCACGATCCCGCCCGCTTCGACCAAAGCTTCCCGAACCCGTTCCGGACGCGCGATCCCAGCCATCACCACACACCGCTTGCCTTGCACGGAGACCTCTTCCCCTTGGGGGGTGTGCACGCCTTGCCACACAGCCCTGACTTCGGCCAAAGCTGGCTGGCCCGCCAACTGGGCGGTAGCCACCTGATCATCTTGACCCATGGATCCGGAGATCACCCACGCATCCGCACGCTTCAATCCGCTGGCAGGTTCACGCAACCAGCCCGCGGGCAGGGGCGTGGTCTGGACGGGCGGCCGCATTCCATCAATCAAGACCACGTCCAAATCACGAGCCAACTGGGTGTGCTGAAAACCATCATCAAGCACCACGCAATCAAAGGTCACCCCTTCGCGCTGCGCTTTTTGAATTTCAAGAGCCCGATCAGGACCAGCCAAGACGGGCACGTCCGGGCAAGCCAACCGGTGCTCTCGGACTTCATCCGCCTCGTTGGGATTGGCCGCGCCGTAACCGCGCATGGCAATCGCCGGTTGGCGTCCTGCTTCTTGCAACCAGCCGACCAGCAAACGAACAAAAGGTGACTTCCCCGTGCCCCCAACCGCGAGGTTCCCCACGGAGATCACTGGAACATCCACCCGAACCGCTCGCTGCTGTTTGCGCTTGATCTGTCGGGCCGACAGCGGCCCGTACACCCATGAAAACGGACGGAGCAGGGCGGACCATGGGCCGGCAGGACCCTGAGTCATGGGTTGGTTTCCTGGGATGGTGCCAATGCCATACCGGCCAGCATCGGTCCCAGCCGCTGCAAAGGCAAGCCCATCACGGTGGCCGGATCCCCTTCGCAAGCAATGTCCCAGCCGTCGTTGATGCGATCCGCGAGGTTGTATCCCCCAGCTCGTCCTTTCCAGCCATCGCTCTGCAGGTAGCTTTCGATGGCCTCATCGGAGACCGATCCCCACTGGACGCGAGCAACGTCCACAAACGAGTGCTCCTCGTCACGATCAAGATCGATCAAGCACACCCCAGTCACCACCGGATGGGTGGCCCCGCGGAAGGCCCGCAACATGACGCGAGCGTGGTCTCGATCACGCGGCTTCCCCAACACTTCGCCTTGGTGGGTGCACACGGTGTCTCCAGCCAAGACCACCCCCCGAGCACCCTCGGCCCGCAGCGCGTCCGCCACCGCGCGGGCTTTCCAACACGCGATGGCCAACGTCCACTCCTCGGGACCGACATCGCCCGGGGTGAGTTGACCGTCATCCAAATGGGGAGGACGGGCCGTGGCCGCATATCCCGCCTGTTGCAGCATGGCCCGGCGTTGCGGGGAACCGGAACCGAGCCACAGCCGGCGCGGCGTCATGGGGATTTCTTCAAGACGGTCGAGCACCATGCCCACCGACAACAGACGCATCCATCGTTCATCGGTGTGACGGTAACGCACATGGGGCGGAACCCCGGTGGGACGAATGGAGGCGCCCGCTCCCCGCCACGGTCCGGTCAGGGCCGGATCGGTGGGGCCAAACAATCCCAAGGCCTCCACGCCGAAGCCTGATGCCATATGCAACGGTGCAGAATCCAAGCCGACCAAACGCGCGGCCCCGGCCACCAACCCCATGGTTCCCCCGAGAGAAAGATCCCCCGCGGCCAAATGGCCTGAGGATCCCAAGGCGTTCGCCAGGGCAACAAGGCTCGGACGATCGGCGGGAGAACCAACCACCACGCAGGGACCACCAATGGCTTGTCCCAGCGTTACCCAACGCTCAAGTGGCCAGCGTTTGGCCGCGCCCCGGGTGGTGGGGGCCAACACGTGGTATTCGCCCGGAATCAATGCTCTGGCTTCCCGCCACGACTTGGCCTCGAGGTGAGCGGTAGCCGAAAGAAACAGCTGCAGATCGGTTTGGGCCGGGATACCGAGAGGCGACAACAAACCCAACATCCGATCCACCGCGTGGGTTCCTTCGGGGATCTTCACCCGTTCGGTCAATCCCCATCTTCCGCCCTCCCGAGCATCAGCAAAGCCGATCCGACGGGACGCTCCGGTCCAATGGGCCGCCAATCCACTCCGAAAAAGACCTTGGGCGTCAAGCACCAGGTCGTACCGGGCCTCGCGAAGGGCACTTCGCAACGTGCGAGCGGCGGTCCGGTGGCTTGACTTCCAGGGGTGACGCAATTGATCACGGTGGAAAGGCACCACGCCGTCGAGATCCGGATGGGCGGAAATCGCGTCTTGCCAGTCACTTCGCACCAGCCAATCGATGTGGGCGTGGGGATACGCCGCTCTCAAGGAACGCAGGAGGGGAACAGTGCGGCAGACATCGCCCAAAGCACTGGGCCGAATCAGCAAAATGCGTTCCGGCGTATCGGTCACATCTTGGATTCTACGACGACGAAACCGCCGTTCACCTTGACGGAAGCCGCCCGCAGGATGATGATTCCATATTCGTGACCGACCAAACCCCCAAACCACCAAGTGATTCCGACTCGTCTGGGACCTTCGCCCGGGCCGTGGAAAACAACCAAGCCATCCCGGGCTACGAGGTGGTTCGAAAGTTGGGTTCGGGCGCCATGGCCGCGGTCTTCTTGGCCCGCCAAGTCAGCTTGGACCGTCTGGTGGCAATCAAAATTTTGCCCAGCAAGTTCAGCGCGAACACGGACTACATCAATCGCTTTCAAAAAGAAGGCAAAGCGGCCGCCAAACTGAACCACCCCAACATCGTTGCCGCGGTGGACGTTGGCGCGGTGGGAAGCCGTCACTACTTTGTTATGGAGTACGTGGACGGAACAGATGTCCATGAGCTCTTGAAGAAAAAAGGGAAACTTCCAGAACGACGCGCGCTTGAAATCATTCAAGAAATTGCGTTGGCTTTGCAACACGCGCACGGCAAAGGGTTCCTGCACCGCGACATCAAGCCTCGAAACATCATGATCACCAA
>CAXBRK010000164.1:0-4005 GCA_963978155.1 uncultured Phycisphaera sp.
GATTGACCGGGTTTTTGTCGATCCCGCGCTCCGTCTGGACCTTTGCGGAGCCCCCCCTCAGCCGTACGAAGAAGGGTGCCTCTCTCTGCCGGACCTTCGCCTGGAAGTCCTGCGTCCCAAGGGGGCCACCATTTCGGCAACCGGGCCTGACGGGGCTTCGTTCGAAATGACCGACGATGGCCTGCTGGCTCGAGTGTGGCAGCACGAATATGACCACCTGGAGGCAAGGCTGATTTTTGATCTTGCCCAGCCGGTTGATGCTTCCATGGTGAAGCGCTGGAGGAAGGTGTACGACGCCCAATGAAGGTCGTATTCGTTGGGTCGGGTGCGTTTGGCGTTCCAACCTTGCGAGCGCTGGCGGAGGCCTCGTCGCATGAGCTTGTTGGTGTGCTGACCAAGCCGGGCAAGCCGGCCGGCCGTGGCCAAAAGATCCGTCAGACCCCAGTGTTTGATGCCGCGACCGAATACGACCTTGATCTTGCCACCCCCAACTCTATCAATGATGATTCCGGCCAAGAGTGGCTGGACCAAAGAGCACCGGATGCGTTGGTGGTGATCGCGTACGAGCGGCTGTTGACGAAGCGTGTGTTGTCCGGTCGATTTGCGTGCAATCTCCACGCGTCTTTGCTGCCTCGGTGGCGCGGTGCGGCCCCGATTCACCGTGCGGTTTTGGCAGGAGATCAAGACATTGGGGTTTCGGTCATCGAACTGGCGTCCTCGATGGACACCGGAGCGGTGTACGCCAGAAAGAGTGTTCCGAGGGATCCACTGTTGACGACGGGAGAGTGGCATGACCTGATGGCGGATTGGGGGCCTGAGCTCATCATGAGCACCTTGGATGCTTTTGCCGCGGGCAAACTGTCGCCAATGCCCCAAGATTCCCAATCAGCGACCCATGCCAAGAAACTGTCGAAGTCAGAAGGCGTGTTTGATCCTCAGCTTTCTTCAGAGTTGGCTTTGGCTCAGATTCATGGGCTTGAGCCTTGGCCTCGCTGTTCGGCGTCGATCGCTGGTGTCCGCGTTCAACTCCGCCGGGGGAAGATGGCCCAGTCGGGGCCTGAATGTGCAGGACTCGTGGATGAATTCGGGCAACTTCGTTGCCATGATGGTTGGATTCAAGTGGTCGAAGTTCAACCCGAGAATCGTAAGTCGATGTCGTTCACTGACTTCGCCCGTGGCATGACATGCGAGTGGCCTCAGTCCATTCATGGCGATTGATTTGTCCACCTGCTGAGGCATTTGCCGTGATCTCCCGATGAGGTCTACCACCGGTTTGATGGCTTACATTCTGCCCGTTGGAACACATCCAGATTCCAGGGATTTTTCGAGGGTGGATATGCGAAATTCTGCAGCAGCTGTTCTTCTGAGCGTGGCTTCATGGGCCGCCGCCGATTGTCAATCTGATGTCATCCCGTGGCCTGAAGGGTCTGGAGATCTCTTCGGCTCTGGTATTGCTGGTGATTCTGGAAGGATCGTGGTGGGGGTTCCGGACGCAGCGCTTGGTGGGCTGTTTGAACATGGCCGCGTGTTGATCTCGAACACGGGGGGGGTTCTGGTCGAGCTGCCCATGCCTCCACAGGAGTCAGGTTTGCTCGTTGGCTCCGATGTCACGCTGTCGGATGGGTACGCCTTTGCTTCTTGCACAGGTCGAACCGATGGATTCAACGGCAACGTCGGCGGCGTGCTTTTCTGGGAACAATTGTCCGCCGACACCTGGTCCTCCCCGCAACTGCTGTCTCGACCTGACTGGGACGATCAGTTCTTTGGCGGGTACCAGATTGCTGCTTCCGACGGCGTTTTGGTTGTAAGTGTCCCGGGTCTTGTTGGCGGCTACCCCGCCGCTGCCGGCGCGTTGGATGTGTGGACCTTGGGGGGTGCAGAAGGCTACAGCTACGCGGGAAGACTCTCCGGTGGAAGTGAATCGGGCTCCTTTTTCGGCGCCTCGCTTGACCTCAATGCGTCGCTTCTCGTGGTTGGCGCCCCAACCACTGGTGCTGGGCGCGTTCATATTTACGACCGATCCGGAGACTCATTTTCCTACCGGGGATTTCTTGAAGGTGTTTCCGAAGGCGATCAATTCGGTGCCTCTGTGTCACTGCATGGAAGCACCCTTTTCGTTGGCGCTCCACGAGTCGGGCCTGGCAACGTGGGTGAGGCGTACCGGTATTCGATTCACGCGGGACTTCCGGCGGCAAACATGACGTATGAGGCTCCCGAAGGCGCCTCGCCCAATTCAAGGTTCGGACTGTCAATCGCCGGAGATGACTTCCACGTGTGCGCGACGGGATTGCTGAATGGGCGAGCCGCGATTTGGCGGGCTGATGTGGTCGAGGGGCTCCCCGACAGCATGATCACGGACAGTTTCGTTGGTCGTATCCGTGATGTGTACGCCGATGGCGACGGGCGGTTCTACCTCCCCGATGAATTCTCGGGCGACGTCAAGGTCCTCAATCCACGATTGGACTGCAACCTCAACGGCATCTGTGACCCTGACGAGGAGGGCCCGGATTGCAACAACAATGGCATCCCCGATGTGCCTTGTGATGTGGTCACCATCGGTGACTGCAACAACAACGACATTCCTGACGACTGTGAATCTGACTGCGACATGGATGGTGAAATTGATGCCTGCGACGACGATGATGACGGCGATGGCATTCTTGACGTGTGTGATGCTGACACTTGCGGCTCAACGGGTACGGATTGCGATGGCAACGGCATTCTTGACTCGTGCGACATCGACGATGGGGCAGAGGACTGCGATGGCAATGGCATTCCTGACTCATGCGACGTCAGCGATGGATCCAAAGATTGCAATGGCAACGGCATTCCCGATTCATGCGATATCGAAGACGGAGCAGAGGATTGTGACGAGAACGGCATCCCGGATTCGTGCGATATCGAAGACGGAGCAAAAGATTGTGACACCAACGGGATTCCTGATGCGTGTGACATCAAGGATGGTGCTCCAGATTGCAACGCCAACGGCATTCCTGATGAATGCGAAGGCTTGCCCGATTGCGACAGCAATGGAATCCCTGACGAGTGTGAACTTAAAGGGAACGACTGCGACGGAAATGGCGTCTTGGACGATTGCCAACATGATTGCGATGTGAACGGTATTCCTGATGCTTGCGAAGTTGACTGCAATGCCGATGGGGTCCCTGACAACTGTCAATCCTTGCCTGACTGCAACCGTAATGGCACTCCTGATGAGTGTGAACTGAAAGACAACGACTGTGACAAGAATGGCGTGCCCGACGAGTGTGACCTTGCTGATGGCGCTGCCGACTGCAACGACAACAGTGTTCTCGATGTTTGTGACATTGCTCAAGGGCTCAGTCAAGATTGCAATGGGAATACTGTCCCCGACGAATGTGATATCGGCGAGGGAATCAGTGGCGATTGCGACAAGAACAGCATCCCTGATGAGTGCGATCTCGCTGATGGTGGGGCCGACTGCAACGCCAACGGCGTCCTTGATGTTTGTGATCTGAATGAAGGCAAGTTCGAAGATTGCAACGGCAACGGCGTCCCTGACGACTGTGATCTTGGGCTTCCCGGTGGTGGGGGCATGATCAACCTTTCCTTTGAGGAATTCCTTGGAAGCGATCAGCTGGTCCTCGACTCGCAAATCGAAGGGCTTGAGTTTGTGGGCAGCAATCAGAATGCTCCTTGGACGATCCGCGATGCAACCACTGGCGCATACAACATCTCCTCCTGGGATTGCATGGCCGACCGTGACACCGGGAACGCTTGGGGTGAAGAGAATTACTGGATTTGCGATGAAGTGGCGGTCACAACTGCCCTTGACAAAACAGGAAATGATGGCGAGATCATCCTTCCGTTTGGCGCATCTTTCTTCGAGCTTCGGTACTCCTCGGTTTCGGACCTTTTCCTGATTGCGTATGACGAGTCTGGCCTCGAGATCGACAGGGATTCCCAGCCGGGCAACCTTCGTTCAGGTGGAAACGAATCTGGCCCTGGCCACCTTCGGGTCAGCGC
>CAXBRK010000165.1:0-3951 GCA_963978155.1 uncultured Phycisphaera sp.
GCTTTGTGTTGAAAAAACTCAGTCTGGATCAGACTGTTGCCCCTTGGCGGCCAGAGCTTGATGCAATTGGGTTTGGCAACCTGATTCATGGTGCTTTGGAACGCTGGGGTCGCGAAGAAATTGCCGATGGACCAACGAAGGACGCCAGCGGCATCTACGCCGGAATGAAATCCCACCTCTTGGCGTATGCAAACGAGATGTTTGGAAAAAAGAGACCTCCCGCGCTGCAATTGCAAATTGAGATTGCACAATCCCGGTTGAAGGCGTTCTCGGAGCATCAGCAAAAATTGGCCAATGATGGTTGGCACATCGAGCATGTCGAGTTGCACTTTACGGATCGAAAAGTTGACGAGCCAAGTTCACCGAAGCCGATCGCCCCTTTGATTCGGGCGGTGGCCCCAGAAATTGTGGTGACAGGAAAAATTGACCGCGTGGATCGGCACAGTGACGGACGGCGTCGCGCGTTTGACTACAAAACCGGGAATGCCGGAACAGTGACGGCGGAGAGTGCTCACAGAAAGGTTTACAAGGACGGGGAGGTCCAGTGGTTTGATCTCCAGCTTCCGTTGTACCGCCAGAGGCTCCTTGAAGACGGCACGGGCGAGGTTGAAGTTGGGTACATCTTGCTTCCCCAGCACTTGAAAAAGACCAAGGTTGATCTTCTTTCATGGGGGCCGGATGACTTTGCCTCGGCCAATGGGTGTGCTGATGAGATTTTGGTCCGTGTGCTTGCGCTTGAGGCAAACCCATTGTCTGAGGATGAGTTGGAAGAGATGGGGGCTTTCGATCGGGAGCGATTTGGCGTGTTGTGGGGTGAGGGAATTCGCACTCTGGACGCTGACGTGGAGGAGTCTGAATGATGGAATTCCACCCTCAACCGTTCGAGCCCCCAACCCAAAAAATGATCATTGCCAATGCTGGGAGTGGCAAGACATGGTCTCTTTCGTCGGAATTCGCACGCTGGTGCTTGGGTAATTTGTCCCGGACTGGTCGGGTGGACTCAGAACGCATCCTCGCCTTGACATTCACCCGAAAAGCGGCGCGTGAGATTCTTGAAGCGATTGTCAATCGTCTGGTGACGGCAAAGAAGAAGCCAGAGTCTGCTGAGTTCAAGGCTTTGGGCTCTCCCAGCAAAGACCATTTGGACTGTGTTGTGAAGGACATTGCCCGGAATATTTCTCGGCTTCAGGTCACCACAATCGACGGATTTGTGAACCGGCTCGTTCGAGCGTACGGGAATGATCTTGGTTTCCCGGAGGGGTGGCGTATTGGTGAGCCTGGAGAGGTGGCCGAGGCCCGGCTGGAAGCACTGAGCCGTGTCCTTGAGCATGCTAAGCCTGAGTTGATCAAGAAATTGGTTCAAGATGGCATGCCCAAATCCAGTGTCTTGAGCCAGCTCGAGGATGTTCTACTGGGTCGGAGGGACAAAGACGACAGCAGTATTTTGAGTGAATACCGAATGGTGCAGTTGGGCAGAGGTCCAGATGCATGGGTTGCTGGCGGCTCATACCAGTCCGTAGAAAAAGAACCTCTCGGTCAGGAGGAATTCTTTGACTTGATCGCGAGGTTCCAGAAGCTCGCCGTTCCTTTGAACAAAAATAAGCGCGAAAACGAGTACTTCAAAAAAGCCAAGTTGAAATTGGTTGACATTCTTGTCGGGGGGGATTGGTCAGCGTTCTTTAGTGAAACAATTGTGAAAAACTTGACCGACCCTTCGGTGGCGATGGAGGATCGAAAGTTTTCTGTCATCGTTGGTGCGCAAGACTGGATTGAAGTGCTGGATGAATTCAAAGATCACGCACTCGCAACCATTGAATTTGAGCAACGTGAGCGACTTTTGTTAACGGCCTCATTTCTGAAGAGCCTCGACGATGCCTGTTGGGAAGTTCAGGAAGAACGGGGTGTCTATACCTTCTCCGACCTCGTGCACCGTCTTGTCACACGCCAAGATTCTCACGATCAATCCTGGGACTGGTTGCAATACCGGCTTGATTGCCAGATCAATGATCTGGCTCTTGACGAATTTCAGGACACTTCGCTTGTTCAATATCGTCTGTTGTTCCGATTCATGTTCGAGATTCTGAACAGTCCGCCCGAGGAGCACCGGAATTTTTTCTTGGTGGGTGACCCCAAGCAATCCATCTACGGCTGGCGTGGCGGTGCGCCGGAATTGATTCATGAGGTGGCTAAGGAGTTTCCTCAATTGGCACGGGAGTCTTTGGCCAAAAGTTATCGATCCTCTCCGGTGTTGATGAATTTTGTCAACAAGACGTTTGATGTCCTTCAGGATCATGCGGATGCCATTGATCCAGAACCAGTGGTTCCCGAGCTTCCCGCGCCATTTCCTACCACACGTTGGCCAGCGGCAGCAGGATCGCCGGTTGTCCCTCAAGCGTCTGAGCGTTGGCGGGCGGGCTGGGATCAGGATCATGATTCGGCCCATCCGGAGAAGCCGGGTTTGGTGACAGTCGCGATTGCTGATGAGGCAACGGGTTACCGCCGGACTGATCTGGCTCAGTGTGTTGTTGAACGCATCCTTGATCGACGAGCGCGGCGTCCAGAAGTCGAGATAGCCGTTCTGGCGTGTAAAAATGCAGAGTTGGCTGAAGTTTTCTTGCTGTGCAGGGAGCATGGTATTGCCGCCAGTATGGAGGGCCGATCCTCACTGCTCGATGCTTTTTGTGTTCAGCAGATTCTTGCCTTGTTCCGGCTGGCTGATTACTCCGGAGACAGTCTCGCCCATTACCTGATCACCCGGGGGAGCTTTCCAGAAGTCATGCGGTCAATATTGCCTCATCTGCAGATGGACCCCCCCGAACGTATGCCGCCGGAGGAACGGCGAAAGATCAGGCGTTTGATTGCGTCTTCGGTCCGATCTCTTCTGGTGCGGCGCGGTGCGGACGGATTGGTTGCCGATCTTCGAGAAGCCTTGTTGGACCATTCTCCTGAACTTTCTGCCGTCGATCGTTCCCGATTGTGCGATTTGGTGCAGTTGGCACGAACTTTTAAGGACTTGGTTTTGCCTCGGCCGGTGAAGTTTGTTGAAGCCATCACTCGGCAGAAGCTTTCCAAGACATCCTCGGCTCAGGTGAGACTTATGACCATCCACGGTTCAAAAGGTCTTGGATTCGAGGAAGTGATATTGATGGGTGCGGATCAGTTTCCTCTGCAAGAGGAAGACCGGATGGCCAAATTCGTTGGGTACACGCCAAATGTCGCCCGTGGTCCTCAAGTTGTGGTTCCAGGAGTGAACAAGGACATTCGCCAACGGTGGTTCCCTGCGATCCATCTGGCTGCAGCAGAGAAACGAGTGCGAGACTGTATTGACTGTATGTCAGAGGCCTATGTGGCCATGACACGATCAGTCTCCGCGATCCACTGTGTGTTTGGGGCCTGCGGCAAAACTGCACCCCCGCAACAGAAGACTCTTGGCGGGCTCCTGTCGCGCGCGTATGGGGCACTGGGGGATGTCTGGGCCGAGAGTGAATTGTCCCCCGGTGTGGTGTGGGCTCTCGGAGACCAAGGAGAGTTCACCATTCACACGGCTGATGCACCAGAAGACCAAGCGTCGACTTTGACGGCGACTTCGAAGCAAAAACATGAATCTGAATTGGCCCTCCTCACGAAACCAAAGTTGACGCGGACCGAACGGCGTGGACTCTCTAGTGCGGCATCAGCGAGCCAGCAAGATGTATGTTCTGACTGGTCGGCGATCTTGGAATCACGACCGGTCGAAATCTTGGATCGGGGTACGGTGCTCCATGAACGGTTCCGTCAGGTCGAATGGGCCGATGACGCCGATCCAACCGCTGAGCAACTGAGTCAGGCTCGGCGGACCGTCGAACGTGACCTTGGTCGCACCATTACCGACGCAACGTGGACGGAAGCCAATACAGCGTTTTTGGCCGCCATGAACCTCACCCAGATTCAGGACACTTTTCTTCCGACGGC
>CAXBRK010000166.1:0-3910 GCA_963978155.1 uncultured Phycisphaera sp.
AGCCAACCGCCAGACCATCTTTGATCCGATCTCTTTTTGGTGCCATGCCCAACCCAGCCACAACCAGCCATGGGGTCACACTCCATTGCCAGTGTCCGAAGGATCGGTAGGCCAACCACTCGGTCCAGAGTGCCGCCAGAGAACCACCACCAGTATGGGCCGCCTCCCAATTGGCACTTTGGATTTCTGTCCAATGTCCAAGGCCAAAGATCCCAGTCAACAACGGAAAAAAGGGTGAGCCCACGCTGAGCGTGTTGTCCAACAACCACGGCATCGACACGATGATGGCAATGCCAATGGACAGCAAAGCGGGCTTGGGTTGTCGACGATTGGGGGCAGCGAAAAACAACACCGCAAGTGGCAAGGCCAACAACAGTGCGGCGCTCGGTTTGGCCAGGGCGATCCCTCCCGCCAGAAGTCCCAGGCAGCATGCTTGCTCCGAACCATCAGATCCACGGAGATGCAGAATCATCGCGCATGCGGGAAGCATGACGAATGCTTCGGTGTAGGCCATCGAACCCGTCACCATGACCCACGGGGTCATCAAGAAGACCAAAGCGGCGGCGGCATTTTTGTGGTGCAGCAAGCCGGCCGTGTGGATCACCAAAATCGCGCACAACATTTGCGCTGCCAAGCCCGTTACATCGTGGGTTCCGCCCGAGAGGGCGTGCAAATGAAGGAAAGCGCTTTCGGCCCCGCCGGGCAGGCCGGAGTAAGCGTTGGTGGTCAAGGGCCCCATGCGTCCCAGCGTCCACCAATCGGCCGGAAGTGCGAGGTGGTAGGACAGGACGTCGTAGCCGCCGAACTCCGTGTCCCAAAGCCAGCCGGGGGGCACAAGGGCCGCCGTTCCAAGTACGGCCAAGGGAAGCACCCAAGTCCATTCCATCTGGGGCCAACCCAATGAGTTTGGTGTTGGTGTTGTCCGGCGATAGCCCAAGAGCCCGAGGGCAAGCAATCCCCAGGCAGATGTGAGGTCCATGAGCCCGAGTCGGCCGAGGCATTGATCCAAAAAGACCAGTCCAACCACACCCACCACTGGGCCCATGTCCGCCGACCCCGGCAACAGCCAGTGCCCGTAGCCCCGCGCGGCCAGCCACCACAGCCATGCCAGCCCAACCGAAGGCAAGGCCTGCAGCAGAACGGGTCCAATCTCGTCGGCCCCACCCAGCCACAACAGGGCAGGGACCAACGTCAACGTGCACAGGATGGGCAGGATTGACCGTGGCATGGTCTTTGCAGAGTACCTCTTTGGCCACTGGCCCTGCGGACAAGGAGGTCCCCGTGAAAGTCTCGATTCTGGCCATATTGACGCTCATGACCACCTCAGAGGGGGTGTTGGCGCAAGATGTGAGCGCAATACCTGCCGAACCCGCAAGTGTTCGGTTGGTGGATCTTCTGAGATTTCGGGATCAACAAGCCCGAGTGTTTGAAGGTGTGGGCCTCGTTACGGGTCTGGATGGCAGCGGTGACCGACTCAAGAGCGAAGATCGACTTCGGCCCCTCGCCGGTGTTCTGGAGCGTCACGACGTTCCCTTCCTCCAAACCTTGGATTTGCTGAAGACCGGAAATTCGGCTTTGGTCATGGTGCAGTGCAAAGTGCCGGCTTCTGGCGGCACCGAGGGTGATCAATTTGATCTCACGGTCAGCACCTTGCTCGACGCCAACGATCTCGAAGGTGGGGTCTTGTTGACCACCTTGTTGCGTGATCCGTTGTTGCCTGATGCAACGCCGACCATGCAAGCCAGCGGTGCGATTGAGTTGGCCGAGGAGGTTTCCAGCCGGGGTTCCATTCTGGATGGTGCCCAACTCCTCAAACCCATTCTTCGAACGGCGATCGGACACCTTCGTCAAATGCGCGATCCGGATGGCTCCATTCGGTTGACCCTTCGGGAAGCCTGGCGACATCCGTTGGTGTTTGAGTACATCAATTCGAAGTTCGACTACGTGCTGCAACCCGTGAACGAAGATTTCGGGGCCTTTGTGGTACCACCCGAGAAAGGTGCTGAACTCAACGACGTCTTGAAGACATTGATCCCGATCAGTGACTTGCCGGCGGTGCGAAGGGTGGTCATCGACAAAGCCACCCAATCGATTTTCACCAGTGGAAGCGTCATGGTTCGTCCATTCCATTTCAGTGTTGACGGTATCAAGTTGCTTCCTGATCCAAGTCGTGAAGTCGATGCCCAACCGTTGGGGGAAGCATTGGCCATGCTTGAAGATTTGGGGGCGACCGCCGAACAGCGGATCGCATTCATCCGACAAGCCGACGAAGCCAGCGCCCTCTTCGGGGAGGTCGTTGAACAATGATGTCTCCGTTGCCGACCATCGCTGACTTTTCTGCGCCTACCTACGAAAGGGCCGATGCGGTCGCGCGACAGTTGGTGGGGCAAGCGTTCTTGGTCCCACTTTTGAAAGAAGTCCGGGAGTCCACTTCCGCGCACGGCATGTTCGCTCCCGGAGCTGCTGAAAAACGCTTTGGTCCCATCGTGGATCACCAGATGGCGGACGCGTTGATGACCAGACTCGATCTGGATGTCGTCGCAAAAGTTCGCCAAGACCTCATCAACAAAGAAACCCCAAAGACGGAGGTCAACTCCTGATGGCCACCAAGTTGGAACGTTTAAGCAGTGTGCTCGAAGCCCAGCATCAAGCTTGGTCGGAACTGGAGACCGTCCTTTCGATCAGAAGACAAGCGCTGCGTACCGGCGATATCGAAGGGGTGACCAAGGACAGTCGACGCGAACATGTGATCGCCGAGACGCTGCGTCAGCTGGATGCGGAGCGGGTTGAGTTGGCCACTGCTTTGGGTGCTTCAACCATTGATGATGTCTTGGTCCAACTCCCCGAGTCTGAACAAGACAACCTCAATCAACTGCGCGAAGGCATCCAGTTGGCGGCCGCCCGGGTGGCCGAGGCGTACGCCGTCCTTCGTGATGCCACCACTCGCATTTCTGGCATTGTTCGTGGTGCAGCGCAGACGGTGAAAGAGACCGAACTCGGAGCACAACCCTGGGCCCGTTCGGGACGCATTCCGCAGACTTCTTTCTCTCTTGGACTTCGGGTGGAGGCGTAACGATGCTTGGTGGATTCCAAATTGGTCGCTCCGCACTGCTCACTTCCCAGCGGGCCATGCAGGTCACGGGTCAAAACTTGGCCAACGCGGCCACCATCGGGTACCGGCGTCGAACGGTGGAACTCACTTCGCTTGGTGCGAGAAACGGTGTGTTCTCTGGTCAAGGTGTCGGCATTTCGTCGATTCGTCGCGAACTGGATCCTGCCCTCGCAGCGCGATTGCGTGGGGCGTTGTCCATGGAAGTGGCCAACGGAACGGAATACACCTATCTGTCCCAAGTCGAGGCTTTGCAGGACGCTTTGGGCGACAACAATCTCAGCACCGAATTGACGGCGTTCTTCGGTGCGTTCAGCAATCTGGCCGACAACCCGTCCGATGACGCTTTGCGTGGTTTGGCGGTCTCTCGTGGTACGGCCTTGGCTGATCGTGTCAACCGCTTGCATGCCGATTACCTCAACGCGCGCACCAACCTAGACGCTGACCTCTCGGCGAGTGCGGGACAAATTGATCAACTGTTGACGGACATTGCCAACCTCAATGGAGAAATTGTTCAGTCTCAAGATGGCGATGTTTCAGCGTTGCAGGATCAGCGTGATCTCAAACTGGACGAACTGGCCCAGTTGGTGGAGATCGATGTGATCAGTCAGCCCGCGGGCTCCGTGACGGTCCAAGTGAATTCCATTCCGGTGGTTCTCGGCAACCAAAGTCTCGGATTCGAGTTTGAACGAACAGACGGCGGAATTGAACTCCGGACCAACGATGGCACCATTTTGAACCCCACGGGAGGGGAAATCGCCGCCCTTCGCCGACAAGACGCGGACACCATTCAGCCGGCCA
>CAXBRK010000167.1:0-3907 GCA_963978155.1 uncultured Phycisphaera sp.
TCGCGGAGGAAAGTCGCGGAGGCGGCCGCTCATCGTTTTTGGCCATGTTGGCCTTCGATTGGCAAACGACGCCGCCCGGTTTTCCCGCTTGGGGGGTTCCAGTTGCAGGTTCAGCCCTCATCTTGTTGGTGCTGCATTGGGTTCGGCGTTGGAGCCGACTGGCCGGCGGTACAGTGGCCACGGGAACACTCCCACGTGCGATACGTTTGCGTTCTGATCTTCCCCACGACCCCGCGAAAGCTTTGGCGGCATTGCGTGACCAAGTGGACTCCCCAACTGACCAAGAGGGCTTCGAATGCCAGGTGAATTCACATTTGATTCCGGAAGAAGATCAACCCGCGTGATCGTGCGGCCGGGGGTTCGGCGGGAAGTTCCCATTGCTCAGGACCGTCGCACGCTTGTGGTTGTCGATCAATCTGTGGCCGACTCCTTCGGAAAAGATGTTGCCGAGAGTTTGCAAGCGCAGGGGGTGGCGGTCGCGATACTCACGATTGAGGCCACTGAGTCGGCGAAGTCGTTGGAAACAGTTGGTCGCATTCTTGATGCGGCCCTCGCCCACCGAGTGGATCGCGGGGGAGTACTGGTCTCCGTGGGCGGTGGGATCACGGGTGACCTTGTGGGATGCGCGGCCGCGTTGCACTTGCGCGGAGTTGAGGTCATGCATGTACCTACCACGCTGCTGGCCATGGTGGATGCTGCCCTCGGGGGGAAGACCGGAGCCAACCGTCCGCTGCCTGACGGCAGTCTGGGAAAAAATCTTCTTGGTGTGTTTTGGCCACCCTCCTGTGTGTTGGTCGACGTGGAGACCCTCTCTTCACTCCCCGATCGCGAGCGACGGTGCGGCTTGGCGGAGGCCCTGAAGCACGGGCTACTCCGAGATCCTGACCTCTTGACTTTTATTCGTGATCACCGGGATGCATTGCTTTCGGCAGAAGTTGAAGCGTGTGACACGCTTGCGTTGCGGGCCGGCCAGATCAAAGCATCGGTGGTGGCTGAAGATGCTGAAGAACACGGCGTGCGGGCCATCTTGAATTTGGGGCACACCTTCGCGCACGCCATTGAAGGCGAGCCAGGACTGTCTTACCAGCACGGTGAGGCCGTAGGGCTTGGGTTGATCGCCGCCGCACGACTCGCGGTCGCGCTGGAGCAAGCACCCGAGTCGTTCTTGGAAGAAGTTCGTTCGGATGTTGATTTGGTTGGTCTTCCCGTGACCATGCCGGAAGCTCCTGACGGAGCCGGGCTCTTGGATCGGATGGGTTTTGACAAAAAGAACACCGCTTCAGGCCTTCGATTTGTGGTTCCAACCCCGCCTTGTGGCGCGGTGGTGCGAAGCGATGTTCCTGAAGATGCGGTGGTGGCCGCATGGACGGAAGTGGGTGTGGTCTTTTCGTGAACACGTGGATCCGAGATGCACTGTTTGCTCTGATCTTGATTTCGGTGGCGTGGGCGGTCCGCTCGTCGCTCCCCAGTGACCTTTGGAAGCGTTCTCAGCCGTTGACCCTTCGGGCCACGGTTGATGTCGTGGTGGAGGATCGTTGGGTCCTCCCTCACACCGTTGATGATCGGCCGCTTGCCAAGCCTCCGCTCATCAACTGGTTGTCGGCACCTGTTGTCGAGGCCTTTGGCTTTGCGCCCTGGTCTCACCGGGTGGTTCCGGCACTGGCCGCTTGGCTTACATGTCTGTTCACGCTGCAGTTGGCCCGCTTGTTCCATGCCAGCGACACGGTGGCGCTCTCCGCTGGCCTGCTGTGGGTCGGGACTTGGCTGGGTTTCAAATCTTTGCTGTTGGTCCGTCCGGACCCGCTGCTTGTCTTGGCTGGAACGTCCGGGATGTGGGCAATCGCGGCCCGGATTCAAGGTGTTCGTTGGGCAAGTGGGTTGCTTGGGGGTGCTCTCGCTTTGGGATTGTTGGCCAAAGGTGTTGCGGCGCTGCCGTTGATCGTGATGGCCGGGATCGCTCCCCGAATGGCCCGCATTCCACGCTCTGATTGGCCCTCACCACCTTGGTGGATCATGGCAGCAGCGGCCGTGCCCTACTTGGCTTGGGTGGTGGCCACAGAAGTCATTCATCCTGGTTTTCCGGCCGAGGTGCTCTTCGGTGAAGAGATCTTTGGTCGGGTCTCCGGCACTGGCATCGAAGCCGCTGGTCGTTCCCCTTGGCAAGTTGTGTTGGGGGCTTGGAAGCTTCCTGTTCATTTTGTCGTTCGCACGTTGCCGCTTTCGGTCTTCGCCCTGCTTGCCGTACGCAAGCTCGGTCGCCACGACCTGGCCGTACTTCTGATGTGGTTTGTGTTGCTTCATCTGGTGGTGTTCGGCTTTTCAGCCTCGCGCCGAGCCGATTGGATGATGCCTGCCGTGCCGGCCATGGCCGTCTTGGCGGCGTGCCGCTGGTGCTGCCATTGGCGTGCTCCTTTTGGCACGTCGCTGGCGATTTGTGCTTTCGTCTTCTGCCTCGTGGGGTGGAACGAAGTCCGCTCTGGCAAGGCTTGGGTCAGTCCTCTGGAATCTTTTGCCCATCAAGCCAAGAGCCGCATTCGGAATCAACCAGCGCCGGTCTTGGTGATCGGAAATGACCGCAATCATTTGATGGGCCTCCTGGGGCTTTCCGGGGTGGATCACCACGAGCCAACCTCCCAAAAACTGTTCGAGGAGTGGCTGGATGGCTCGGTGGCTCCCGGGGAAGGCTTTTGGATTGTCGCTGGAGATCGACCAGCCTTCGGTACGCAGCCAGGCCAGATTCCAGCATCAGGCATGGATTCTTGGGATCAGTTGGACGGGCCGGTGGACTGGCAATTTTCCGTCGAGGCTGGTGAGATTGAATACATGTGGCCGGGGGCGCTCCGGCTGGGTTGGGCTCGGCGGCGACAATGAAGCCAAAGCCCCTCTCGGTCCGATAGTGCATTGTGCGCACCATTGCGATCGTGAATCAGAAAGGCGGATGTGGCAAGACCACCACTGCCATCCAGTTGGCCGCTGAATTTGCCAAGTCAGGCCAACGTGTTCTTCTGGTTGATTTGGACGCGCAATCCCATTGTGCAGCGGGGCTTCGCATTCCTGACAGTCGAGTCCACAATGGATTGGCACGGCTGCTTGCTTCGGACACGCCCCCGGAGATCCCATGGGATGACCTCCCGATCACGGTTCAAGATGGCCTTGATGTTCTTCCGGCAAGCCGCGAACTGGCTGAAATTGAGCGAATGCCACTCGACCAACTGACCGGTGAGGAAACAGTCCGTTTGCTTCGGGTCTTGCGTTCTTTCACGGGGAGTTACGACGTCCGTATTTTGGATTGCCCTCCCAATCTGCACCTGCTCACCCTGAACGCGTTCCGTGCCGCCACTGAAGTGTTGGTGCCGATCGAGTGCGGCTACTTCGCCATCAAGGGGGCGGAGCGCCAGTGGGAGTTCCTGAACAGTGTGGTTCAGGAGTACCGAAGGCAGATCTGCTGCCACTTGTTGCCGACCATGCTTCGCGACTCGGATCTCTCCAAGAATCTGTTGAGCATCATGGAAAAACGCTTCGCGGGCCAAATTCTGCCCACGGCCATCCGAGATGATGATGCGGTGCGTGAAGCCACGGTCCGGGGTGTGCCGGTCGCCACACATCAACCCGCGGCCCCGGCCGCGCAGGATTACGCCGCGGTCGCCAGTTGGTTGATCAGCAATCCGCCTTTGCCCGAAGCTGACCCAGGTGACCCACCACGTCGAAATGCCAGAATCGCCGAAGTCACGGCACGGTTGATTCGTTCGGCGGAGGTAAAGGATGAACCGCCTCGAGCCGTCGCGGTGACCCCCGATCGGCCGGAATTCTCAGCCGCCTCAACTGCAGATCCTGTAGGGGGTGTTGCGGTGCAGAATGATCAAGCTGAATCTCCAGTTGACGACATCATCCTCCCTCCAGCTCCTCC
>CAXBRK010000168.1:0-3831 GCA_963978155.1 uncultured Phycisphaera sp.
GCGACAGAAAGTCTCATGAGAAGCTGCACATCTCACGGAACACATTCAAGCGTTCATGGATCCCATCTTTTCCCGCTTCATGCAAAGCGCTGGTGGCGAAATCAGCGATGGTAAAGCTGGCGGCAACCGTCCCCAGAGCGGCGGCGTTTCGAAGGTCAGTCAGCGAAGGGCAGGCCGAGGCTGGAAGGCAGGCCATCATTGCCCCGACGAAGGTGTCGCCAGCGCCAGTTGGGTCGCGGACTTCAGCGGCCAATGAAGGCCACGCGGGGAGCACCGACAAGCCATCTCGCGAAGCAATGATGCAGCCGTGCTGTCCCTTTTTGACCACCGCAAAATTGGGGCCGAGGTCAAGAAGTTGATGCGCGGCATCAACGAGTGAAGGTGCACCAGTAAACGATGCGGCTTCTTCCTCATTCATCACCACACCATGCACTCGAGACAACAAAGATTCCAGTTCGGGGCGGGCAACATCAATCCACAACCCCATGGTGTCGGCCACGGCCAGGTCAACCGATGGCATTGCGTCGAGGAGTGCAGATTGGTGGGCAGGATGGGAGTTGCCAAGCAAGAGTTTGGGGCTACTGGCCACGCTCTCGGGAACCGGAGCCGGAGCACCTTCAAGGACGCCCAAAATCGTAAAGTCAGTGGTCCTTTGGTCAGGATTTTCGCCGTAGCACCCCCCCCATTGGAAGGTCTCTTCGCCTGAACGGACATCAAGCCCTTCAAGGCCAACTCCAATAGCAGTCAAAGCGTCGGTATGCACCTTGGGAAAGTCTTCGCCAACCGCCCCGATCAGTTCGACCCCGTCCGAAAGGAGGGCCGCAGACGTTGCGGCATAAGACGCTGATCCACCAAGGACGCGGTCCGCGGAGCCCCATGGGGCACGGATCGTGTCAATCCCGATTGTTCCACCGACGACCAGATGGCTCACGAAGTCTGCTCCGCCAAGTGCGTCGAGGCGATCCTTCGCAACACCGTGTGCAAGATGCCGCCCTGGTTCCAGTACCCGACTTCGACGGGTGTATCCAATCGACAGACAGCGTTGAATTCAACGACCGTGGCGTCGTCTTTGGTCGCGCGAACTGGCACGCTGCAACCAGGAGCCAAGTCGTCAGGAATGGAAATATCGAAGACTTCGTGACCGGTCAACCCCAGCGATGAGGTCGATTCGCCTTCAGCGAAGCAAAGTGGCAATACGCCCATGCCGACCAAGTTGGAACGGTGGATCCGCTCGAAACTTTCCGCGATCACGGCCTTCACCCCAAGGAGGAATGTGCCTTTGGCCGCCCAGTCACGGCTGGAACCCATGCCGTAGTCTTTGCCGGCCAGAACGATCAGCGGGGTGCCAGCTTCCTTGGCCGCGGAAGCAGCCTCATAAATCGACGTCACCTTACCAGTGGTGAAGTCGGTCGTAAATCCGCCTTCAGTCCCAGGGGCCAACTCATTGCGAACGCGTACGTTGGCGAAAGTGCCGCGAGTCATGATGCGGTCGTTGCCGCGACGCGAACCGTACGAGTTGAACATCGAAACCGGTACACCTCGATCAACCAGCCACTGACCGGCTGGAGAGTCCGTCTTGATCACTCCTGCGGGGGAAATGTGGTCGGTGGTCACCGAGTCTGAGAGCTTGGCCAAGACTCGAGCGCCTTCGATATCGGATCGCTCTGAGACGTCATCGCCAAGATCGGCGAAGAACGGTGGATTTTGAATGTACGTCGAGGACTCATCCCATTGGTACCGAGCGCCTCCCTCAACGTCAATCGCTCGCCAAGCTTCGGAGCCTTCAAAGACTGTGGCGTACTCGGTTTCGAACTGATCTCGCTGCACGTGTGCACGAACCGCGGCATCGACCTCTTCAGGTGTCGGCCAGACTTCTGAAAGCATGACCGGCGTCCCATCGGCGTCGACACCAATAGGCTCGGATTCCAGATCGATGTCAACCGTTCCGGCCACGGCATATGCGACCACCAATGGCGGTGAGGCGAGCCAGTTGGCCCGAATATCAGCACCGATGCGACCTTCGAAGTTCCGGTTCCCGGAGAGAACGGAGCAGGCCACGAGATCGTTTGAATGGATGGCGTCACGAATTGGATCCGGAAGCGGACCAGAATTCCCGATGCATGTGGTGCAACCGTAACCGACGGTATGGAATCCAAGAGATTCGAGCCCATCCATCAGCCCGGCAGATTCCAGGTAACTGGTCACGACTCGGGAGCCAGGGGCAAGGGATGTCTTGACCCAAGGCTTCCGGCGCAGACCACGGGCCACCAACTTCTGGGCCAACAGGCCTGCGGCCATCATCACCGAAGGGTTTGAGGTGTTGGTACAGCTGGTAATCGCCGCAATCACCACCGACCCATCTCGGAGCGTCTCCGTGCCATTTTCAAGTTGTGCTTCGGCCGTGCGGCACTCACCGGCGTCACGGTTGAACTCTTTGACCAACACATCACGCCAATTGTTCTGCATATCGCTGAGGTCAACGCGGTCCTGTGGCCTTCGAGGACCAGCGAGTGCCGGCTGAACGGTTGCGAGATCCAGTTCAAGAACCTTGGTGTACTTGGCGGCCTTCTGTGGGTCATGCCAAAGGCCCTGAGCCTTGCAGCACGCCTCGACCGTCGCGCACAGGGCTTCAGAACGACCGGTGGCTCGCATGTAATCGATGGTGCGTTCGTCAACCGGGAAGAAACCCATGGTCGCCCCGTATTCGGGGGCCATGTTCGCGATGGTCGCCCGGTTGGCCAGTGGCATGGCCGTCAATCCGGGCCCGAAGAATTCCACAAACTTCGAAACCACCCCTTCTGCTCGCAGCAGTTCCGTGATGCGGAGCACCATGTCGGTCGCGGTGGCCTCCTTGGGGAGTTCACCCGTAAGACGCATGCCGATGACTTCGGGAAGAACCATCGACACGGCTTGGCCAAGCATCACGGCTTCCGCCTCAATGCCACCTACGCCCCATCCAACCACACCAAGTCCATTGATCATGGTGGTGTGGGAATCGGTGCCCACGAGAGAGTCTGGATAGATCCAGGAACCATCATCCATGACCACGGTCGCAAGATGTTCCAGATTCACCTGGTGGACAATGCCCATGGCCGGCGGAACCACCCGGAAATTGTCGAACGCCTGCTGTCCCCATTTCAAGAAGCGATAGCGTTCTCCGTTCCGTTCGAATTCAAGATTGCCGTTGATGGTGAGGGCCTCTCCGGAGGCAAAAGCGTCGACTTGCACCGAGTGATCGATCACCAAGTCGCAGGGCACGAGAGGGTTTACCAACGAGGCGGCATCGGGATCACCCGTCATGCGGACAATGGCATCACGCATGGCAGCAAGATCGACGACTGCGGGAACCCCGGTGAAGTCCTGAAGAATCACTCGGCCAGGAGCAAAGGGAATCTCGACCTGGCCGGCTTTCCCTCGGGCCCAATTGAGAATGTTCTCAATGTCCTCAGAGGTGATGGATGAGCCATCACACTTTCGAGCCGCTGCTTCAAGCAGAACTCGGATGGAGTAAGGCAGCTCGTCAAGACGATCGCCAGCCAAGGCAGGAAGATCGATGTAAGAGCGTTCTCCGGACTCGGTGGACATCGTGCCCCGGTAAGACTGAGGTTCGTTGGTCATAAGATGAAGTCTTTCGGTAAAAGGCGGCCCGAATTGGCGGCCCTATGATCAGGGGCGAAGCAGTTCGGCAAAAGGCCGGAGCTCTTCAGGCCAACTTGACAAAGGCAGAATGATGACGCTCCAGGGATCCAAGAGGCCATCTTGATCGAGATCCCAAACGGCGGCAGCTTCTTTGTCCGGCGTCGCAAGAGAAGGCGAAAGGATTTCAAACAA
>CAXBRK010000169.1:0-3808 GCA_963978155.1 uncultured Phycisphaera sp.
TTCAACGAAAAAGTCGAAGCCAATGGCGGCCGCCATCCCGATTGTGGACGCGAAAAGCTTCGAGAAATCCTGCTCTCCGGCGGCGACCCGATGGTGCTCAACAACGCCAAACTCGCCGCTTGGTTCGGGGCATTGGCGGAAGCAGGAATTGAATCCATTCGTGTGGGCACCAAAGAGATGGCCTTCTACCCACAGCGGTTTGACGACACGTTTTTGGCCATGCTCGATCGGTTCCACGAAACCTATCCCGAAGTTGGCATGCACTTCATGTTGCACTTCGAGCACCCGGATGAAATCTTGGCCAAAGACGACGACGGGAACTACATCAAGGACAACAACGGGTTCTTGCAGTGGGTGCCCGAAACCGGAAAAGCCATGCGGGGCCTCACATCTCGTGGCTGGCTGAGCGTGGAAAACCAAGCACCCATCATCAGAGGCATCAACGATGACCCTGAAGCGATCCGCATCCTGCAACGCGAGTTCAAGCGGGCCGGCGGAGAAAACCACTACTTCTTCTGCGGCCGTGACATCGTTGCCTACAAGTCATTCAACGTGCCGATCGAGTCGGCATGGAACATCTTGAACGAGTCCCAAAAGGGCCTCTCGGGTGTCGAATGCCACGCCCGAATGTCCATCACCCACTACAAGGGCAAGACCGAAGTCGCCGCCGTCACCAACGAACCCATCCCAGGATTGCCCGGCAGCGAGAATGGTGTGGTCATCATGAAGTTGTTGCGCAACTCGCACGGCGCACCCGACCGCGGAAAAGTCTGCATCGTGGGCCGTAATCCCGATGCCATGTGGTTTGACGACTACGAAGATCGCGTCTTGTACGACGAAGCCGGACTGTTTGAGTACACCCGCGTGAAGAAAGACGCACCACAAGGATGATCAACAAGCGGATGCCGAACGCGGCCGAGGCCGTCGCGGACATCCCCGACGGCGCAAGCATCATGGTGGGCGGCTTCGGCGAAGCCGGCAGCCCAATTGAACTGCTGCATGCGCTCATTGACCAAGGTGCTCAGGATCTCACGATCATCAGCAACAACTGTGGCAGTGGCGAAGTGGGCCTCGCGGCCCTTCTGAAAGCTCGCCGCGTCACGAAAGTAATCTGTTCGTTCCCGAAGACCGCCAACTCCACCGTTTTCCCGGAGTTGTACCGCGAAGGGTTCACTGAACTTGAGCTGGTGCCCCAAGGCACGTTGGCTGAGCGTATTCGCGCCGGCGGCGCTGGGGTCAAAGCGTTCTACACTCCAACCGCCGTGGGAACGCCCTTGGCCGAAGGCAAGGAATCCCGTGAGTTCGACGGCCGGACGTACTTGCTCGAACACGGACTGACCGCCGACTTTGCTTTGATCAAAGGGGTGCAAGCCGACGAACATGGCAACGTGACGTACAACAAGACCGCCCGAAACTTTGCCCCGGTGATGGCCATGGCCGCGCGGACCAGCATCGTGCAAACCGCAACGGTTTCCGCTCCGGGCGAACTGGATCCTGAAGTGGTGGTGACCCCTGGCATCTTTATTGACCGGGTGGTGGAAGTGCCACACCCCGCCCACGAATCAGAATTGATTGCTGCCGGAGTCAGCTACCCATGAGCACGTCGAGTCCTGTGCAAGGTTGGGATCGAGAAGCCATGGCGCGCCGCTTGGCCCAGGACATTCCCAATGGCTCTTACATCAATCTGGGCATCGGGATCCCTGAACTCGTGGCGAAATTCGTTCCCGAAGGACGAACCTTCATCTACCACACCGAGAACGGACTCTTGGGCATGGGTCCATCTCCAAAAGAAGGCCAAGAAGATCCTGAGTTGATCAACGCGGGCAAGCGACACGTCACCGCAAATCCGGGGGCGGCTTACTTCCACCATGCCGACAGCTTCGCGATGATCCGCGGTGGACATCTTGATTTGAGCATCCTCGGTGCCATGCAGATTTCTCAATCCGGCGATCTGGCCAACTGGTCCACCGGAAAGCCTGGGGCTATCCCGGCTGTGGGTGGGGCCATGGACTTGGTGGCTGGGGTCAAAAAAGTCTTCGTCCTGACCCAGCACACCACCAAAACCGGAGACCCCAAACTCGTGGAGTCGTGCACCTACCCGTTGACGGGGCAAGGGGTGGTCGACCGGATCTACACCGATCTCGCGGTGATTGATATCACCCCCACTGGCTTCCAAACCGTCGAACTCGCCCCGGGCGTTCCTTTTGAGCATGTCCAAGCCATGACGGGCGCTCCGTTGTCTCCACCTCCGGCATCCCCCTCAGAGTGATCCTCACATGAGCACCCATTCTTCCGACACTTCTCGCAGCGCAGAACTCTTTGCCCGTGCCCAGCATGTGCTCCCAGGCGGAGTGAGTCGCAACACCGTGCTCCGCGAGCCCCACCCGGCCTACGCGGATTCTGGCGCTGGGTGCAGGGTCACCGACCTCGATGGCATCACTCGAATTGACTTCTCCAACAACATGGCCTCCTTGATTCACGGACACGCCTACCCCCCGATTGTTGAGGCGGTCAGCGAACAGTTGCGCCGTGGTTCTGGCTTCATGCTGGCCACCGAATGCGAAGTGGCCTATGCGGAACATTTGTGCTCCCGCAGCCCGAGTTTCGAAAAAGTCCGGTTCATGAACTCTGGCACCGAAGCCGTCATGGTCACCATTAAGGCTTCGAGGGCGTTCACCGGACGCCCCAAAATTGCCAAAGTCGAAGGGGCGTACCACGGCGCTTACGACTACGCCGAAGTCAGCCAGATCACCAACCCCACCGTCTGGGGCGATGCGGATCGACCCAATGGTGTCCCCGTGGCCCACGGCACCCCCGCCGCCGCGCTCAACGACGTCATCATTCTCCCTTTCAACAACACAGAGCGTGCTCTTGAATTGCTCGAAGAACATGCCGAGGAGTTGGCCTGTGTTTTGTTGGACCCCATGCCCCACCGTGTCGGCATGAATCCGATCGAACCAGAATTTCTGACCGCAATGCGCGACTGGACCAAGTCCAATGGATCGCTTCTGGTGTTCGATGAAGTCATCACCTACCGAAGCGACTACGGCGGCCTGCAGATGACCTTGGGAGTCGAGCCCGATCTGACCGCGATGGGCAAGATGATTGGTGGTGGTTTCCCCGTGGGAGGCGTGGCGGGACGAGCCGATGTCATGGACCTGATGAACCCGAAGGGGGACAATTATGTCTTCCCCTATTCAGGGACATTCTCCGCCAACCCCATCAGCATGACCGCCGGCCACATCGCCATGAGAGATTTTGATCGGGGTGCCGTCGAGCGTCTCAACAAGTTGGGAGATCGAGCTCGCCAGGGCATCGCGGAAGCCGCGCAGGCAAGTGGCGCAAGAGCATGTGTCACCGGAACCGGTTCGATTCTTCGGGTGCATATGAAAGAGTCGGCCCCACGAAATTTCCGGGAGGCGTACACCTCCCCCGAAGAAACCGCACGACTCAAAGCCATGCTCGATCACCTGTTCTCCGCGGGCATGATCATGATCAACACCTGCACGGCCATGCTCTCGACGCCGATGACCGAAGTTGAAATCGACGAGTTGGTGGCGGCCGTCGGTGACGGCTTTGACAAGATTGCCAAAATGCCCTGAACGAATCGGGACGCTCAATCCCGCTCAAACAATGTGGCCAGACCTTGTCCCACACCAACGCACAATGAAGCAAGACCATACTTTGCATTCCGGCGTCGCATTTCGTGGACCAAAGTGGTCACCATCCTCGCCCCCGTACACCCCAAAGGGTGCCCCATGGCGATGGCGCCACCGTTGACGTTCACTTTGGACTGATCCAAGCCCAA
>CAXBRK010000170.1:0-3772 GCA_963978155.1 uncultured Phycisphaera sp.
AAATTCAGGGAATCGCTGCGACAACAACTCCGCTCATCAGACCAACAGCGGGCACAGCATGCGGCATGGGGATTGGCGGAACTGGGAGCCGTCTCGGAGCTCAGTCCCCGATCTGAGGCGGTCTTTCAAGTTGAGCCATGGCTGACGGCCTGCCTGAATCACAACCCGAGTGGTGGATTTGTTGACCAAGCTTTTGTGGTTGACCTCCTCGATGTTGAACAAATCAATCAATTGGTCTCCTTGAAACTCAAGCCGAAATGGGAGTTGGCAGTAGTACACCTGGCCCGGCGGACCAATCCGAACCAGCTGTACAACATCGATCTTTTACTCGAGCAAGTTCTGGGCATGGAAGCAGCTCGAGTCCGCAGAGAGCTGTTCGATCAAGAGCACTGGGATTCTTGGATTTTGCCCCGGCTGACAGATGATCCAACTGGAAGAGACCTGTCAATCAGGAGTGTTGCCCGGGCACTCGCTCGGGTCGGAAGAAGTGTGGAAGCAAAGGCACTGGCCGAGAATTTCATGAACTCTGAAGTGGTCAAAAATGATGTGCTCTTGGAACTGGCCCTAAGACAGAGCTACTGGAATACCGCGGAGTCACAGGAATCAAAATCGAACTGGGTGCGCGTGCTTGCAAGTTGCGACACCATGGATCAACAAGTTCGGCCCGCTCTGGTCGAGCTGGCCAAAGCAATGACAACCTCCGCCAGTGGTCTCGATGTCGGTCCAGTGGTGGATCACCTTGACACAACGGTGCGTTCGCTCCTCGCGAAGGACAATGCTGAGTTGTCCCAACTTGAGGTATGGGAGGCCATCGTCGACCGCCTTCCCAGCGAGACCCAGGTTCGGTGGGCGGAACGACTGGCCTCGCTGACTCCCGAACCCATTGAAGATCCTGCACCCGAAGAAAAAGCTGAGCTGCAACCTCAAGCTGATGATCCCCAAGCCACCCCCCCCAGTGATCCTGAGCCATCCTCACCCCCCGAAGAACCAACAAGTCCCACGGACCCCACAGATCCCTCAGACCGGTAGTCAAAACCGGTGAACTTTGGGGGCGGTGGTGATCATTGGTGTCAAGGGGTATCGCCAATCGTGACACCGCGAAGGATCCCTCCGCCATGAACCATATTCCTGATGAACTGATGAAAACCGCACAGGAGTGGTGCCAGAATGCGAAGGCACCAATGGTGTTCAGTGGCGCTGGCCTGAGTGTCGAGAGCGGGATCTCAGCTTTCCGAACCAAAGACGGCCTGTGGAACCAGGTTGATGTGGAGAAGTACGCCACGCCACAAGGGTTCCAGGACAACCCACGAGCCGTACGAGATTGGTACTGGGAACGCCGAGTGGCTCTGCCGAACGCGGAACCAAACGAAGGTCACCTCGCCTTGGCCAGAACGTCCTGGCGGCACGCCACGCAGAACGTCGACGACTTGCTGGAACGTGCCGGATGCGACAACATTCTGCACTTGCATGGGACGTTGCTCCGTGAGCGCTGCCATCACAACTGTGGGTACCAAACAGCGGTCGACGTGGAGATGGGACGACCGCCGGAGGTGTGCCCCGAATGCAATGCCCCAACGCGTCCCGATGTGGTCTGGTTCTATGAACCGTTGCATGAACAGGTCATTGAACAAGCAGAACAATGGGCGTTGTCGTGCGATCTGCTCCTGGTGATCGGGACTCGGGCAGAAGTGACACCAGCGGCAGATTTGATCACGATCGCAAAATCAGTCGGGGCTCGCGTGGTCGTGGTGAACCCTGGAGAACACGTTGCCGGGGACTTGGCAGATCTGACGCTCTCTGGTGCGGCCGGAGAAGTGCTGCCCGTCCTCTTGCGTGACGTTCTGGAAACGCCTCGGGGCTCCACTTAAAGCCTTCAAGGAAGATCTTTTTTTAACCAGTCCGAGCGCGATCAATCCAGCCACCGCCCAACACCTGATCGGCAGCTTCGTCGTACAGAACGCATGCCTGTCCCGGAGCAATCGCATCCTGAGGCGAATCGAATTGGACTTCGAAAGCATCCCCCTCGTGGCGAACCACCTCAGCCAGCACCGGGTCCGCGTTGTAGCGGATCTTGGCTTGGCAACGAAGGGGGTGACCAGCGGGTGGAGGATCAATGAGCCAGTTGGTGTCCGTGGCGAATAGGCCATGGCTGGCCAGCCGCTCTCGAGGGCCAACGACGACAGTGTTGGTATCGGGGATTCGATCCACCACAAAAACCGGATGCCCTAGGGCAACGCCCAAGCCTCGACGTTGGCCAATGGTGAAATGCTGGTGGCCTTCATGAACGCCGAGCTGTTGGCCTGATTCATCGACAATTGGACCAGGCGTCAAAGACCCAGGCCGCCGACGCTCGACCAAACCTGCGTAATCCCCATCAGGAACAAAGCAGATTTCTTGCGAATCAGGCTTGTCAAAAACGGGAAGACCAAACTCTTCAGCGAGGGCACGAACCTCAGGCTTGGACAAGCCGCCAATGGGCAATTTCATTTCTCCGAGTCGGTCTCGTGGGGCACCAAACAGGACATAAGACTGGTCTTTGGCACGATCAAGTCCCCGGTGCAGGGTCGTGGAGCCGTCAGGCTGCTGTTCCGTACGGGCGTAATGCCCGGACGCCACTGCTTCGGCCCCAATGGACTTGGCATATTCGTGGAGTTTTCCGAATTTCAACCAGTCGTTGCACCGCACACATGGGTTCGGGGTCCGACCTTGTTCGTACTCATCGACGAAGTAATCGATGATGCGACCAAAGTCCTTTTTGAAATTGCAAACGTAGAACGCCACCCCAAGTTGAGCGGAAACCTCACGTGCATCTGCAGCATCATTGATGGAACAACACCCTTGGTGACCAATGCGAATTTTTGCTGGGTCACACACCACACCCGCGGTGTCAAAGGGTTCAAGCTCATCAAAGGTGTCACCTGGGGAGCCAAGTCGCATGAAGCAACCGACGACTTCATGACCTTCTCGTTGCAGCATCGCGGCCGCAACCGAAGAATCAACCCCCCCACTCATGGCGACCAAGATCTTTGCCATGGTGGCATCTTAGTCATTGAGGTTTGAAGCTCAGCAAATGGAATGATGGAAACGAAGAAGGCCCCGCACAGCTTTTGGCTGTGCGGGGCCATGGAGTCGGCGATGACCTACTTTCCCGCGGTGCAGTATCATCGGCGTCGAGGGCTTGACGGCTGAGTTCGGAATGGAATCAGGTATTTCCCCGCGACTATGGTCACCGACAAAGCTCACAAATGACTTTCGTCAATCATGAACGATGCTTTGCTTGAAGGCAAAGCGTGACGTTCGCGTGATTCGAGCACGTAGAGTCCAAATCTGAAAGATTTGGAGAGACTTGCAAGCCTGTGAAAGGCTCGAGTATCAATTTGCTGGAACAATCCAGCCATTGACAGGGCTCCAAGAGCATTGTTCAAAGTAAGGAACAACATTCGAGGGTGTCCGGTCAAAATGATCACGGGACTTGACCATTAGTACCGCTTCGCTGAGGACATCTCTGCCCTTGCACGTGCGGCCTATCAACCCGGTAGTCTTCCGGGGGTCTCAATGCAACGCTCATCTCTAGGGGGGCTTCCCGCTTAGATGCTTTCAGCGGTTATCCCTGCCCAACTTAGCTACCCAGCTGTGGCCCGAGCGGGCCAACTGGCGCACCAGGGGTTGGTCCTTCCCAATCCTCTCGTACTAAGGAAAGATCCTATCAACGTTGCTACGACCATGGCAGATAGGGACCGACCTGGCTCACGCCGGTCTGAACCCAGCTCGC
>CAXBRK010000171.1:0-3755 GCA_963978155.1 uncultured Phycisphaera sp.
CAAGACATCCACCATGCTCAAGAGGCCGCCGGTGGCCACATCGAGGACCATCAACCGTCCACCGGCGGCGTGGCAGGATGCCACTGCTTCTTGCAGTTGTGTTGTGGCGTATTGCTGAAGATCCAAATCAAGCGTCATGGTGACGGTTCGCCCATCAATCGCCGGTTGAGCTGCCGCTCCCGAAAGCCGTCGCCCCCGCGTGTCCACCACGTCTTGGCGGTGCCCCATGGTGCCGGTCAATTGTGCATTGCACTCTGCTTCAATCCCGTAGAGCCCGGTCAGACCCTGCGGGGCCGGCACAGTTTTCCCGATCAAACTACGCAGACTCTGTGGTGCGACGGTTTGTCGGATCTCCACTTCATCCCAGTGCAATCCTGCAAGAAGGATTCGGTTCTCGTGACTGCCCTTGGCGACCCTCTGCCGATCGACCAGAGAAGGGGTCTGCTGCAGCACGTCGCCCAGTTTGCAGTATCTGGTGTCTCTTCCTCCGGCTCGATTTTTGAGCTCGGCTTCATGAATGGTTGCTTCGATTTCTGCCGGTGACATCGCGAGCTCAGGAAAGAGGTGGGCCACTTCCAGCGCAAAATCCATCAATTGAAGATCCGACTCGGTGGCGGGGCTCAAACCTTCGGGGAATCTGGCTCGGCCGGCTCGTGTCCCCATCTCGTACTCATGCTTTTCGCGCCGGGCCACCAGATCCACGAACAGTTGGATCCCTGGGGAGGAGATCGCCAGAGGGCGCCCACGTCGATCCACAATGGGGCCTCGGAACGCGGCCTCGGTGTAGCTTCGGGTTTGGTCGTCATCCTGAGCAATGGCCTCGAGCAATCCCGCTGGCGGGGCCATGACAAGTTGCACGTGTCGGGCCAAAGCCACCACAAGTGGGAGTACCAACAACCACGCGAAGCCGGCTCGAATCAACGGCGTGGCTCCGGTTGGTTGGGGAGGATTTGTGGGCGGTCTTCGATCACGGGGAAGGCGGCCGAGTCAACTTGCAAAGCTTCTCGCACCAGAGGGTCGTTGATCAAGAGCGCTTCCCGCGCGAGAAGATCAAGGGTGCGGCGTTCGATGGCTTGCCGCTCTCGTTCCAGTTGTTGCATCTCTCGGTGCTGCCGCCGAGTTTCCAGCC
This sequence comes from uncultured Phycisphaera sp., assembly GCA_963978155.1. Classification (GTDB taxonomy): domain Bacteria; phylum Planctomycetota; class Phycisphaerae; order Phycisphaerales; family SM1A02; genus UBA8653. The sequence goes on from CAXBRK010000171.1 coordinate 1,130, forward strand.
GTTGGTCCAGAAGAGAGCCTCCACCAATGCCCACAGCCGCCACCAAACTTCCAAGGCGGATAAGTCGGTCGAGATGGGGCAAGTTGGAATTCATTCGGGAAGCTTCAACACCATGCCTGGCTGTATGTCATCGGGTGAAGAGAGTTGATCTCTGTTCATTTCGAAGATCTCGTTGGCTCGGCGTCCATCCCCAAGTTCTCGGCGGGCAATTCGTTCGAGCATGTCTCCCTTTTGCACCGTGTAAGTCCGATTTTTTCGGACGGTTTCCGTTGGTGCGGGTTGTTCCGGTTGTGCGGGGGGGGCGGTTTGCGGGCTGTTGCTGGTCAACGCCGCTCGGGGAGGAAGGCTGATGGTTTGACCGGGCACCAAATCGGGACTCTTCAGGCCATTGGCCTTCTGAAGGGCGGGGAACAAGCCCGCGTCCCCGTAGTACTCCGCACAAATACCACTCAGGGTGTCGCCGCGTTTCACCTCATACCGCTCCACTTGGGCCTGGGCGGTTTCGATTTGCCCCGAAGCGGGTGGCTGTGATCTTTGAAACGAGTCGTCTTCCGCCGGAGGAACGATCGTCATCTCATCCGTTGGGGCGTCATTCAGGGCGGGGGTTCTGCCGGCATCGAATCCGTCCACCACCACGACCAGAACAATCATGATGAAAATGAACCCGATCAGGAGCGCTGATTTGGTTTCTTGGGTCATGACGTGGGCTCCCTCAATTGCACCACCCGCAGGCGAGCGGATCGAGCTCTGGGATTGCGTTTGGCCTCTTCTTCAGAGGCCACCAAGCCGCCTCGGGCCAAATCCACGGCCTGGCCAGATCGAACCAGACTGGCAAAGGCCCGTTTGATCAATCGGTCCTCCAAGCTGTGAAAAGAAATCATCGCCACACGTGCCTCCGGAGCCAGCCAGTCTGACGCTCGGGGCAATGCATCCAGCAGTCGCTCCAGCGCGCCAAGTTCATCGTTGACCGCAATTCGGAGGGCCATGAATGTCCGAGTGGCCGGGTGCATGCGACTGTCCCGTGCTCGAGCGCCGTAGGCCCGCCGGACAATTTCAGCCAAAGCGGTCGTTGTACGTATCGGCTCGACCTCCCGGGCTTCGACAATGGCCCGCGCGATCCGTTTGGCGAAAGGGTCTTCGCCCCACGTCTTGATCAGATCGGCCAATTCTCGTTCGGGCAGAGCCGCGACCAAGTCACCGGCGGTGGCGGGCTCGCCCGGGGCGGCCCGGGTGGTTGGCGTCAGGCTTACGCCCGCGGCCAGCCGAAAGACCAAGGGGCCTTCTTCGCGGAAGGAAAAGCCCCGCTCGGGACGGTCCAAGTGGGTGGAGGCCACGCCCAGGTCGGCCAACAAAGCATTGGGCTTGGGTTCAAAGGTTCGAAGGGCCCTTGGCACCTCCGAGAAGGAGTGCTGCCAGCCCACGACGCCGAGCCCAGTTGGCGCCACTCGCTCGGTAGCAAACTGGAGGTTCTCGGGATCCAGATCCACCAAAATCAGGTGGCCATCGGGGCCAATTCTTTGGGCCATCTGGGCGGCATGACCGCCTCGGCCGGCGGTGCAATCGACGACCGATTCGCCCGACTGAAGGGCCAAAGTTCTGAGGACCTCATCCATGAGGACCGGCTCGTGTCCGGCAGCATCCATACGAGGGCGAGCATACCCCCGAAAGGTGCTTGGCGCGAGGATGGCTTAGAGCTGGAGCAGCATCCGCTCCGGATTTTCCAGAGCTTCCTTGACGTCCACCAAGAACCGGACGGCTTGCTCACCGTCGACAATGCGGTGGTCATACGACAAGGCCAAGTACATCATGGGGCGAAGCACGATCTGCCCTGGGTTCTTGGGGTCTTCGACCGCTCGGTTCATGATTTTGTGCATGCCCAAGATGCCAGACTGCGGGGGGTTCAGGATGGGGGTGCTCATGAGCGACCCGTACACGCCACCGTTGGAGATGGTGAAGGTGCCCCCGAGCATTTCTTCCATGCCGAGTTGTCCATCACGCGCGCGGATGGCCAAATCTTTGATGCCACGTTCGATTTCAGCAAAGGAAAGACGGTCGGCATTCCGCAGAACTGGGACGACCAAACCTTTGGGGGTACCGACAGCCACCGAGACGTCGCAGTAGTCGTGGTACTCCACTTCTTGTCCGTCGATGTAAGCGTTGATGCCTTCATGACGTCGCAAAGCCTCGCAGCAGGCCTTCACGAAAAAGCTCATGAAGCCCAGTCCCACGCCGTGCCGTTCGGCAAATGCTTCTTTGTGCAACTTCCGGAGCCGCATCACTTCGCTCATGTCGACTTCGTTGAAGGTCGTCAACATGGCGGCGGTTTGCTGGGCTTCCACCAAACGCTCCGCAATTCGGGCACGCAACCGGCTCATCTTCTCGCGACGAACACCTCGAGTGCCAGTGGCATCAATGGCCAAAGGCTGCGCGACGGACGCGGCTGGTTCGCTGGGTCGGTTGGGGGTGGTGGGAACGGGCATGGAGGCCGCGAGCACATCGGCTTTGGTCACTCGGCCGTGGGCCCCGGTGCCCGTGACGCTGTTGACATCCACTCCGGCATCGGCGGCAACCTTGGCGGCCATGCTGGTCGGACGAGGGGTCTCTTCGGCGGCAGCCGCCGTTGCTG
>CAXBRK010000172.1:0-3753 GCA_963978155.1 uncultured Phycisphaera sp.
GTGGGTATTCCCGATCGGGTGCGAATTCTCACAAAATTTGGCCCCGGAGGCAGTTTCAGGGTTCGGGACCCTTCCGGGAGCTGAAGTTCGATGGTGCCCTCAGGTGATTTTCTGACCAGACCAGCCCGGATCACCGAAGGACGCGTGTCCCACGATCGGACATCTGCGTCAACCAGAACCGTTCGGAGCAACGAGGCACTCAACCGGGACATTCCCCGGGCCAACGGACCTTGATCGTCCACTTCACGCATCACGCTTCGGGTGGCGACTTCTTGAGAGAGCAGCCTGGTTGCGGTTCGAAGCAAACGCGCGGGAGCCCGATGCAACTCTTCGGCTAAATAGAGAGCGTCAACATCGCTTACCGTCTGCAGGAGTTCTCCCGAACCAATGGCGACAGCACCCGTCCTTTGGGACTTCCGGAGAACCGGAATGGGCAAAGCCACCCGAGCCACCCCGGTCTGCCACGTGTGAATATTGAACCGGAAAGGGCGCAAGGTGGGGCACAAACCATCTTCCTGGAACACCAAGACGGTTTGGGACCGTGTCTCAGGGGTCATTTTCAGCAACCGAGATGCCGCATCATGCTCCGGAGCAAGAACAGCCGCTTCCTCCAACAACGATCGGGCGGCAGCATCCCCAAGCTGAAATCGGGTCCAGCCAGCCAGCAGCGAGGCCGCCGCACACCGAGCATCTTCCGCGGCACCTGCATACACCTCAATCGCACGCTGGTACGAAGCTTCTCGATCAATCTGACCAGCCATCTCTTCGGCGCCCTCTCGCTTGCTGCGGAACGCCTTGGTCGAAGGCATGCTCCGGCGTTCTTCGAGCGACGTTTGGGACCGTGCAATACGAATGCTAGAGACCCGTGCTTGGTCTGCATCGCCCCGCAGCAGATCGATCATCAGAGCCGCATATTCGTACATCACGCGTTCACCCAAACTTGGTGTCCACTCGCGGAGTCGCTCGTCAATCAGGGCGGAGCCCAACTCATCCTCGATTTCGGCCCCCGAAACCACCGCTCTTTCGTCGATCACCTCATCGCGTGCTTCAACCCACGAGACGGCACTGGCAGCGCGATCAAACTGGCTGGCGTCGAGAGCCACCGTGACCTCTTGTAGGGTGGCCCACTGCTGATTTTTCGGGTTGGACTTGGCTTCAGAGAGCGCCTCAAGGGCACTTTGACTCTGACCACTCGTATAGAGGCTGCTGGCGTCAAGCGCTGTGTTGGTGGTGCCGCATCCGGTCAGGCCCAGCCCGAGAATCGTCAGCACCCAGATGGCATGGCATCGCTGCACGTGTAGCACTCCATTCATTGGCCCAATGAAATACGAATGGGAAGCTTCTTGTATTCCATGATTTTCGCATTATTGCGAACTTTCGGCTGACCTTGGAACTTGGACGACCTCACCGCGCTCAAAGAAAATCAGAACACAATGCACTTTGGATTGGGGCAAGTCCCACCGCTCTTGAACAACTTTGGCATACGCCTCGAGCTGGGGCGTGTAATGATCGACTCTGGTCTGGAACGCAGAATCATCCAACGTGGTGGCCCCACTCTTGTGATCCATCACCCACGCCTCGACCACATCGTCACCTTCACGCCGCAACACGAGGCGGTCCAGCCGGCCTCGTACGACGCGGCCCTGGTCGTCACGGGTAAGGACTGGGAACTCATTTCGGACCTCAAGATCTTCCTTGCCGGCACCGTGGGTTGGCGGAAGAAAAGTGTCCTGAATCTGGGTGAGGTTCATGGCGAGTGAGAATGCTGAATTGGCCTCGGCCCACGTTGCGTCGGTAATGGTGCGACCAAGGTCACGTTCGACGGTCCGCCGAGCCTGCCGGAGCTGCTCAACGGTTGGATCGGCATCATCGGCCCATTCGACCTGACGGAACCGCTCATGGAGCACCGTGCCTCGATCCAAGATTTCGGTCTTGCGTGTTTCGAGCAAAGCAGACCAATCCTTCGATTCGTGCGTCGTGCTGGCGGACCGTCCACGAGCGAGACCTCTTCGTTGTTGTCGGGTCAAGGTCGGAGGCTCAATGGGATCAACCAAGTCGGTCTGCTCAGAACGCTGGGCGTGATCAAACGCCCTGAACCGCTCGTTGGATTCGAGGTGCAATGTTCCAGACTCATCGCGTTCGACTTCGCCCTGATCTTCCAAGGCCCACAGCAACCCTGGGGCGTCCGTACCTGCGGACTTCCAAGCGTCGGCGAGATCCGGGTACGACTTGGCAAACAACCAAGCAAAAGATCGCTGGATGGAAGCATTTTTCTTTCCGTCGGTCTTTTGCACATACGGCTGGGCGACCAAGTGGACTGCGGTCTTTGCTCGCGTCAACGCCACATACGCCATGGAGATAGGGTCGATCGATTTTCGAACTCGATTTTCAGAGGCGACCGCCTGAAGCGATGGGAACCAAGATCGAATCTCGGCATTGGGGCCGGGCAATACGATTTGCGTGCCCTGAGTGGGATCAGACTCGTAGGTCATAAATCGATCCATCTCATTGCTTGCGAGCAAACCGAGGCCTTTCTTCACACCAGTCAATACCACTTCATCGAAACCAAGACCCTTTGACCCGTGGATCGTCATCAAGCGAACACCCCCCGATTTCTGATTGCCCTGTCGGTGGCCTTCGATGGCCTCAACAAAGGCAAGAGGCCGCGGCCAAGTCGAATCTTCATACAGCCGGGAGACTGAAACCAATTCTTGAAGGCGGTCCAGTTCGCGGGAATCGATGTTCTCGTTGAACTCAACCGCCGCTTGATATAGATCGGCGATCAGTCCCGAGGGGCCGCGGGCCACCAACTGCCTACGGACGTGCAGCGCAATCTGCCGACGGGTCGCCGCTCGGTTCTGCGAGGAAATCGACTCAACGGGCTCAAGCTGGAGCCCCGGGATGCTCCGTGCTGCAACGGATGGGAAAATCCAGCGTGTGGCAAGGTAGTGGGCAAGTTCATCGGTCGAATGATCAGCAAGCCGGAACAAGGCCAACACCTGCTGGACAAGCAACGAGTCGAGAAGGGCAGACTTGCCTTCCATACTGACCGAATCAACTCCGGCCTCCTTGCAGGCGAGAAAGACTTCAGCGAGCTCCTTGTTGGTTCGAGCCAGCACCGAAATGGTTGCTGAGGGACGCAAACTCCTTCTTTGGGCAACCAGTGCCGCGACAGCATGGGCATTCGCGGCCTGCCAATTTTTGTCGTGCTCAGCGACAGTCCAAGTCAACAAGCCAGGGTGCTCTGCTTTCGCGGATTCATGTTTGTTCCAGCCATCCATCCAGATGGAGCTCGCCCGGCCCAACACTGGCGCCTCGAGGTCATCCGGCCAATCCACGCCTTCAATTGGCTCTGGCCGCTGGGTCATGCCGCTGTCTGGGTCGACGTCGTCGGCGTGGGTTGTGAGGTCCGCGAAGACACGGTTGACTGCCTCCATCAATAGCGGGCAGGTCCGAAAGCTCTTCTTCAAAGGGGCATCGTCGTCGAGCAGTCCGCCGTACTTGTGGCGAACCTTTTCGATCAACTCAGGTGTACCACCCCGCCAGCCATAAATGGACTGCTTGGGATCGCCAACCAACAAGAACCGCCGGTCGTCATCAGATCCAGTGACTTCTTCCATCAACCGATCAAGAACACGCATTTGATCCACCGATGTGTCTTGGAACTCATCCAGCGCCAAGTCGTCAATTTTTGAATCAAGCCGGTGCTGCAGCCACTCCCATGACCATTCGTCCATCTTTCCATGCACCGCC
>CAXBRK010000173.1:0-3727 GCA_963978155.1 uncultured Phycisphaera sp.
GGATGGATGGGTGAGCAAGTGATCTTGCTCGCTGATTTTGCCACCACAGTCCCCAAGGGGGGGGCTTGGTTTTCTTTCAGAAACCCAATCATCCTTACAAAAGGGGACACACCATGGGTAACAAGTTCTTTATGGGCGTTGCCGCGCTCGCGGCGGCGGGTTCGGTCTTCGGAGCATCCAACGACCGTCTTTCTTCTGATGAAAAGGGATCCCTGCTCATCTTCTCCAACGTCATTGGTACGGTTCACGTGTCCAACGACTACCCCGCCAATGTTGCACTTCAAGCATACGTGGTTGATTACGACACCTGCGAAAGCTACGACATGGGCTTCTCGTTGACTGCCAACCAAATCACTGCTTTCAGTTCAGCCGATCTCTCTGCTCCATTCGGAGGAGATCGTCCTGTCTCTATGTACGTTTGGGCTGTCAACGGTGACAATGCTCAAATCCGTTGGAACCACCTTTCCGGTGGCGTCATTGGTGGTACCGGCGGTTACGCCGCATCCCGCGCCTTGACAGGCAACAACGGTGACACCGTTGGCGAAGCCGGCACGATCAACATGGATGGTGCTCAATATGCTTCCCCATTCGATTCAGTGGCCTACAACTTCGTTGCCGACGAAGGTTTGCTCTCGATCGAACTGTTGGACCGAGACTTCGCTGATAAGACTGATTTCGAAGCCAACACCAAGATTGTGGCTGAAATCTGGAACGCTGACGAAGTGAAGTTCTCTGGCACGTCACGTTGTGTCTACTGCCGGGATGTCTCCTTCTTGGAAGAATGGTCCGACTCGGCCGTCAACTTCTTCCGTCGTTCCAGCCTGGGTACTGACCTTGGCAAGGCTCGATTGAGCACCGAAGCAAACATTTCTTGCGACATCGATGTCGACGAAGATGGCTTTGCTGACATCATCACTGCCGAGCACGCTTTCATGGCGGCACCCCTGTTCGGGAACGGTTCAGTTGCAGGTATGGGTTCGCGTTCCGCGACCATCACCTACGAGCTCACCTCCGAGCCCGAAGAAGCTGGCAAGGTCCGCAAGGCCTTCGGTCTTCTCCGCAAGTGAGTCTGAGCCCCTCTGGGGATGAGATCATCACCTTCGGGTGCTGATCCAACACAACACAAGACCGCCGTCAGGACTTCCTGGCGGCGGTTTTCTTTGGATTTGATGTCTTGACACGACTCAGATCGTCCAGAAAATCAGGCAAATTCCGGGAGGATGGGAGGTCCTGCTGGAACAGTTTGTTTCATCCCCTGGGGGACTTTATATGCGTTGCATCCTTCTTTCCGCGTTGATGATCGCCGGCACCGTGTCCGGCGAAGACCGTCTTTCTACCTCCGAAAAAGGCTCGTTGTTGATTTACTCCGACATCGACGGCACTGGGGGCCCTGGTGTGCCCTTAGGAGCAGTTGATGGCTTTATGGTGATTTCGAATGACTGGCCAGCCGATGTGCGTCTGCAGTCTTACGTCGTGAACAATCAAAATTGCGATGTGTACGACATGGCCTTCACGTTGACCGCCAACCAAACCGCGGTGTTCTCCGGATTCGAACTGGCTGAGCCCTTCGAACAGTGTGGTTCGCTTTCGGTCTATGTCTGGGCCGTCAACAGCGAAAATGCCCAGATTCGCTGGAATCACCTCTCTGGCTATTCTGAAAATGGCAATGCCACCGCCGCGGCTGCGTTGATCGGTGACAATGGAGAGACTGTGGGTGTCGCCGGCACCATCAACCTCGATGGTGTGGAATACGCCTCGGCCTACGCCGGCATGACCGTGAATTTTCAGGCTGATTTTGGCGGTATGGCCATTGAACTCCTGGACAAAAACTTCGCAGATAAGACCGCCGATCCAGCCAACACCAAGATCGTGGCGGAAGTTTGGAACATGGACGAAGTGAAGTTCTCCGGCACCTCCCGATGTGTGAGTTGCTTTGAGTCTGCTGATCTTTCCAGTTGGTCTGACTCTGCCGTGAACTTCTTCCGTGGGGCGAATTTGGGCACTGATTTCGGCAAAGCTCGCCTCTTCAGCGACGCCAATGGCTCCTGTGGTCCCAACTCGGCCGACCATGCCTTCCACGTGCAATCTGCCAATTCTCCAGCTGACCTGGGCATCGTTGGCACCGGCACCAGCACCGCCACGATCTCTTACAACCTTGAGTCGGGACCGGGTGAAGCGGGGCAGCTTCTTCAGAAATTTGGTTTGCTCCGCAACTGACCATTTCGCTCTCCGATCATCGATTCCAAGCCGTCTCGGGGATCCTCGGGACGGCTTTTTTGGTGGATTCTGACGAGGTCCAATAAAAACCAAAAAAAGAAACATAAAGCCTTGCGATTATTAGACTTACGTATATCCTCCTAGGTCACCTCGGGGCGACAGCCGTCATAACTCGGGGATTTCAGGAGGGTTATCCCAATGCGTCAATTCGCTGCTTTGGCCGCTCTGGCCACCACCGGTGCCGTGCTCGGTGCCGACCGTATGTCCGCGACCGAAAAAGGTTCGCTGCTCATCTATTCCGGTGCAGAAGGCACCATTCACATCTCGAACGACTACCCAGCCGACGTCCGACTGCAGTCGTACATCGTCAACGATGCTTGCGAGTCCTACGACATGGCGTTCTCCTTGACCGCCAATCAAATCACTGCGTTCGATACCAGTGACTTGGCTGCACCCTTCGGTGATGGCGACTCTTCGGTTTCGATGTACGTCTGGGCCGTCAACGGTGACAATGCCCAAATCCGTTGGAACCACCTTTCCGGTGGCGTCATCGGTTCCGGTGCGTACGCTTCGGCCGCGGCCATGCAAGGCAACAACGGTGACGCCATCGGTGTCGCTGGTACCTTGAACCTCGACGGTGTCATGTATTCCTCCGCGTTCAATGGTGCTACCTATAACTTCGTTGCCGACGCCGACATGTTGACCATCGAGCTTCTCGACCACGATTTCGCGGACAAGAACGCTGCCGATCCCAACACCAAGATCGTGGCTGAAATCTGGAACGAAAACGAAGTCAAGTTCTCCGGAACTTCCCGTTGCGTGAGCTGCATCGAATCCGCTGGTCTGTCCGACTGGTCTGATTCAGCAGTGAACTTCTTCCGTTCCAGCTCCTTGGGTACCGCCCTCGGTAAGGCTCGTCTTTCCACCGAAGCCAACGCTTCCTGTGGTTCCGACGACAACCCATCCTCCGAGCGGGCCTTCTTTGCCTCCTCCGGTGGTGCCGGTTCTGTTGCTGGTACCGGTTCGCGTACTGCCACCATCACCTACGAGCTCGAGTCTGAGCCCGAAGAGGCTGGCAAGCGCGTCCGCAAGGCCTTCGGTCTGCTTCGCAAATAATGTTCTTGGGCAAGTGAGGGACCCTGGTCCTCAGCCCACGTGACACAAACCTCGTCTCCGGACGGCATGCTCCTGCCGTCCGGAGGCTCTGGCGATTCCTTGTGAGTCGCGACAATTTGACACGCAAGGAGATCGGATGGGACCGGGCTTCGGACAGGGGGATGGACCACATGGTGTGGAACACAAACCTTGACGGCGTACGGGGCCCAAGCCCATCAGGCACAGCCCGCCAAGCCGTGGCAACACAGCTTGGCGACCAAGCCAGCTCGCACTGGAGATCCGCAATGCGGAAGTGTGAGGTTGGTTGAACATCGGCGGTGATGGTGGACGGTCGCGTTCGGTTCGGCAGAACCGTTCTGCGAACGCTGCCCATGTCGTTGCCTCCCCAGGGTGG
>CAXBRK010000174.1:0-3725 GCA_963978155.1 uncultured Phycisphaera sp.
GCGGATGTGCAAACTTCACTTTCCGATCGGGCGTGGATCAGCAAGTGGAGAAGCAAATTCTGGCAGGCCGCTCGATCCGGAACTGTTGACCGTGCCAAGCAAAACATCCTTGCCCACTACGACCTCTCCAATGACTTCTACCGCCTCTGGCTTGATCCGTCGATGACCTACTCCTCCGGGCTCTTCTCAAGCCCAGAGGTCTCGCTCAGCCAGGCACAGCAGGCCAAGTACCAGAGGATGGCGCAAATCGCAGACATCCAAGACGGTCACCAAGTGGTCGAAATCGGAACCGGCTGGGGCGGATTCGCGGTTTATCTCGCCGAAAACCATGATGTAGAAGTCACAACCACCACGATCAGTGACGCGCAATTCAACTATGCCAAAGCGTTGATCCGTTCTCGCGGACTCGAGCATCGAATCAATCTGCTTCGAAAAGATTACCGCGAGGTCTCTGGCTCATTCGATCGGCTCGTTTCGGTCGAAATGATTGAAGCTGTGGGCCATGAACATTTGCCTTCATACTTCCAAGCCATCGATCGATTGCTCAAGGGAGACGGGCAAGCATCCATCCAAGCAATCACCATGCCATTGCACAAATACAAGGCGTACTTGGGCAGTACCGACTTCATTCGCCGGTACGTCTTCCCTGGATCATGTTGTCCTTCGCTCGCGGCGATCTTGAGCGCAGTGGCCGAGAATTCCAAACTTCGCCTGGTGGCACAAGATGACTTCGCGCAGCACTATGCAATCACGCTGGCCAAGTGGCTTGAAAATTTCTGTGCGAAAGAAGAGGAGATTCGGTCTCTTGGATTCGATGACCGATTCCTTCGATTCTGGAAGTATTACCTTTCGTACTGCGAAGCAGGCTTCCGAGAAAGATCCATTGGGCTTTCACAACTCGCCTTTGCCGCGCCGGAAAACAGATCGTGCTAAAGCTAGGCATACTCCTTCACGTGAATTGGCTCGCCGTGGTGTACGCGGCGGCTCAGGGATATCCCTTGCTGGCGGCACTGTTCTCGGTTCTTTCTGCCGGTCTTTGCCTCCGCATGCATACGGCAACATCGGTTCGCCTCGGACTGGTCGCCACTCTCATTGGCATGGCTGGAGACATGGCCGTGGTCGCAATGGGCGGTCTCGACTTTTCGGCGGCCTCCCCCGTCCTGCCTGTACCCATGTGGATGGGCGGTCTTTGGCTCGTCTTTGGCACGTCACTTCCTGCTTTTGAACCATTCCTTTCAAAACGTTTCTGGTTGACTCCGGTGCTGGGCATTGTGGGTGGTGTAGGGGCCTATACGAGTGCCGGCACTTTTGGGGCAGTGGAACTTGGGGAAGCAGGACGACTGACCATGGTGATTTCGGTCGGCCTGTTGTGGGCGACCGCATTCCCATTGCTGGTGCATTTGGCAAAGAGGCAGAACCCATGAAGTTGTTGTACGACGTCGCCACATCACTCATCGATCGCGGCTTGATGCCAGACCCAATGATCCGCAGTGGCATCAGAAAATTGCTCCGAAATCGACTTGAGAAGTCCGTTCTGGCTGAGTCAGCGGAAGATGCCATGGCGGCCTTCTTGGCGTCCATGCGAGGCTTTGAAGGAATTGCTCCCGTACCAGAGAAGGCAAACGCCCAGCATTATGAAGTGCCAGCCGCCTTTTATGACGCTTGTCTCGGACGTCAAAAGAAGTACTCCTCATGCTTCTACCCGAACCTCAAGGAATCTCTGGACGAAGCAGAAGAGGTTGCCTTTCTCCAAAGTGCCGATCACGCAGCGCTCCAGGATGGACAACACGTTCTTGAACTGGGATGCGGGTGGGGATCCTGGTCGCTTTGGATGGCCAAGCGCTATCCGAAATCAAAGATTACGGGTGTTTCCAACTCGCATTCACAGAGGGCGTACATCATGACGCAGGCTGCTGAACGTGGCCTCACCAACCTGGAAATCGTGACCTGCGACATGAATGAGTTCGATCCAAGGGATGCGGCCTCCTCAAGAATGCCGCTGCACGGGTTCGACCGAATCGTGTCGATTGAAATGTTCGAACACATGAGGAATTGGGAAAAGCTTCTGGGGCGAGTCCGCTCATGGCTCCATGACGAAGGCCGGTTCTTTGCCCATGTGTTTGCCCATCGCACGCATCCCTATCGCTTCGAGGACGACAAGGCCGAGGCCAACAATGAGGCTCCGCGGGTGAAAAGCCACGGCAACTGGATGGGCGAGCACTTCTTTTCCGGCGGCATCATGCCGTCACGAGACTTGTTCCACCAGTTTTCAGATGTTCTCACCGTCGAAGAAGATTGGTGGTGGGACGGAAGACACTATGGCCAGACCAGTGAGCATTGGCTTGAGAATCTTGATCGGAACCAGCCGGCCGCCCTCAAAGCACTGCAAGGTACGCCCCACGTCTCTCCAAAGGTCATGTTGAGACGCTGGAGGGTGTTCTTCATGGCCTGTGCTGAGACCTTTGCGTATGACCAAGGTCGCGAGTGGGGCGTGGTTCATGTCAGGATGCGGAAATGACCAAAGTTCGCTCGATCCAACAGGTTGCAGGATGGCTCTGCATTTCGGCGGCCGTTGGCGTTCTGGCCTTTGTGGCTTATGGCTTTGCGGGGCCACCAGGCCCCGTCGGGCTGAACGCATTGTGGTCAGAACCATGGTTTCTGATCACCTTGGCCGATCTCTACCTTGGTGTTGGGCTCGCGATGGGGTTCGTCTGGATACAGCCTGGGGCCATCATGGGCAAGATTGGGTGGTGCGTCCTGTTCGTGGTGGGTGGACACCCCGGAGTCGCGATCTGGTTGGGCGTCCAACTGCTTACGGGCAGGGTCCAAATGAGGCCTGAATCAGCAGGAAGTCTTGGAAAGTAACTTCCCCATCACAATCAAGATCACCTGAACAGTCGTTGCACTTTTGGCCGATTTGACCAAGAACGGCGACCGCGTCGGGGAATCCTACCTCTCCGTCTCCGTCGACATCACCAATGCATTCGGTGGGAATCGTGATGGCATCCGAGCCATCGGTCGGAATATCACGGCCAGTGACCGCGATCACCCGGGCGTTGCTGAACCCTACTTGCGCGCCCAAGGCGGACGCGGTGAGTTCGGCCAATACCACGCCTTCCGGAGGCGTCGCGGGAACCCCGGGAAGATCCTGATCAATTTGGCCTTCCGCGAAGATAAGGGCCGTATCACCGATCAGATACGTCACAAAATCGCCGCTGATGTCGGGGTTGAGTGACAGGTCCGTCAGATCCGCTCCGGGCACACTGAACTGAAAGCCAGTGCCTTGGATGGATTCACACGTCCAGCGAACAGGCATGAGGGCCGAGGACTTCCCATCGCAAGGGTCGGTGGTCGCTGCATCAAATTGGAGCACGCCATCGCCTTGACCATCATCACGGCAGCGGTAAGCACTGATCTCGACCCGGGATTGGAAAATCTGCGCGACCGAGTCTCGCTCGTCCTCGATACCACTGGCAACGCCGTCGTAGAGGACGGAAGGGTTGGAGAGATGCGGGATTTGCGAACCCGGCGAGTACGCCATGACGGTGCGCCACAGGGATCCCGATTCCCCCGTCCAGCGGTGCCCCTGGGCCGTGCCTCCAAACCCGTCACAGCCCCCCCCGTCGCCCGGAGCATGACAACATCCCATGTTGTGGCCAAGTTCGTGGACAAAGGTGTAGCCGGCCAGGCAGCCGAACAGCGTCTGCGACCACACCGAACCGGGG
>CAXBRK010000175.1:0-3716 GCA_963978155.1 uncultured Phycisphaera sp.
GAACCGCTTGGACGATCGTGGCAGTAATTTGGCTTTGGGTTGGCTTCCTCAGCTGGCAGGCCGATCGATCTGCCCGGCGGGGCGAACCTCTGATCCGGTCCGATCAGTAAGCGCGTCCCCGAGGCGAGTTCGCCAATGTTCGGCAACCTCTCTGAGTTCGCGTACCACATCGGGGTGGGTACTTGCGACGTCATGCTTCTCATAAGGATCGGATTCCAGATCAAACAACGCTTCTTGAATCTTGGCATCCCAGCGATACCGACCAGGCTTTCCGCCGCCCCCTTGAGGCTGCCCCTGCATGGTGCGGTAGGTATGCGGCAAGTGGAGCTTCCAGCGCCCTTTTCTCACGGCTTCGAGCTGTCCCGTGTGGTAATAGAACGCTGAGGTGGCTCGGGGAGGGGACGCGCTCTTTTCGTCAAGCAGAACCAAAGTGGCATCGCGACCGTCGATGGTCTGCTCGGGGAGAGGTGCATCGATCAACGCGGCAATGGTGGGCAACACATCGATGGTCATCCAGTGCACTCCACTCACCCGGCCGGCGGGAATCGTGCCAGGCCACCGGGCAATGCACGGCACGCGAACGCCGCCTTCAAAAGTGGTGCCTTTCCCTTCCCGAAGACCGGCGGTGGTTCCAGCATGATCGCCATACGAAAGCCAAGGCCCATTGTCGCTCGTGAACAGCACCAACGTGTCTTCATCGATCCCGAGCTCTTGCAACGTCTCCAAAATCTGTCCCACACCGCGATCGATTTCGGCAATCACATCACCCAGAACACCGTCGCCACTTTGGCCTGCTCCGGCTTCGGAGACAAACAGAGGCACGTGCGGCATTGGGTGGGCCAAGTAGGCAAAGAACGGCGTGTTGGCCGCGTGACTTCGGCGGATAAACGAGATGATCCGGTCGGTAAATCCCGTGGTGAACAACTTTTGGTCGGGCTGCACGCGCACCACTTCTTCGTTTTCAAAAAACGGAAGCGGTGGGTAGGTGCCCTTCTTGGCTTCGGGGTGGCTCGGCCACATGTCGTTGGAATAAGGGATACCCGAGAACTCATCGAATCCATGCCGGGTGGGCAAAAACGGCGGGAGGTGACCCAAATGCCACTTTCCATGGATGGCCGTCGCGTAGCCTTTAGATTTGCAGAGTTCCGCGAGCGTGGTCTCTGCACTGGAAAGTCCATGCTTCGCATGAGGTCCCAAGGCCCCGTGGATGGAAATTCGGTTGGCGTAGCAACCGGTCAGCAAAGAAGCCCGAGAGGCTGAGCACACGGGCTGCGAGACACAAAAGTCAGTAAAGCGAACCCCCTCGGCGGCCATAGCGTCAAGGTGTGGCGTCCGCCATCGCTGCTCCCCCTGACACGAGAGGTCCCCGTAGCCCAGATCGTCACAAAAAATGATCACCACATTGGGCGGAGAGGACATCAACAACGACAACGCCAAAGCAAGCATGGCCTAAAGCATAAAAAAACCGCCGCGCCCTGGGGACGCGGCGGTCGAGCCAATGACGGGACAGAGTTACCCGCCAAAAAGTCCTTTTTCAAACTGTTTGGTAAAGACAATTTGGTCTTCCCAAACGCTTGCACCATCACGAACACTCAAGAGACGGAGGTTGACGGCGTAGTCGTATTGCGTCCGGCGTCCTTCTCGGGATTCGATGGAAACGATTTCCCCGAACAGCACCCACTCGGGCTTCTTGGCCTGACCCAAGGCGTCCACATCGCTTGCGTCGGAGAACTCCGGGTCACTCCGCGTGTCTTCTTTGATTTGGGCCAAGACGGTATCGACATCATCGCTTCCCCCGGCACCCAGCATCGAGACACGAACCAATCCGGTATTCACCAGAGATTTTCGAATCTCGTTGTACATCACATCCCGGGCATCGCTGAACTCACGGCGTGGCGTCTTGTTCACAAAATTTCCGAGCGTCAAGATGATGGGCTGGTCGTTGTTTTGACCAACCAGTCGGTTGACCGAAGGCGACATGGAATCCCGGAGTTGATTGGCAAATGAGGTCCACTCGTCTGCTTGCAACGTCTTGGCTTCATTCATGGACACCAGTCGGTCTCCGGTGCGAGTGGTCGAACACGCGTTCAGCAAGACAAGACAGCTGGCCAGCAACAGAGGGGGCATTTTGAAGTTCATGGATCTGTTCCTTTTTGGACGGGTTTCGTTGGCTCAAGTTGGGCTCCGAAGAGCCCCTGGGGAGACGATTGGATCACCGTGGGTATTCCCGATCGGGTGCGAATTCTCACAAAATTTGGCCCCGGAGGCAGTTTCAGGGTTCGGGACCCTTCCGGCAGCTGAAGTTCGATGGTGCCCTCAGGTGATTTTGTGACCAGACCGGCCCGGATCACCGAGGGCCGCGTATCCCACGATCGGACGTCTGCGTCAACCAAAACCGTTCGGAGCAACGAGGCGCTCAACCGAGTCATCCCTCGAGCGAATGATCCCTGATCATCCACCTCGCGCATGACGCTCCGGGTGGCGACTTCTTGGGAAAGGAGTCTGGTTGCGGTTCGAAGCAGGCGGGCGGGAGCCCGATCCAACTCTTCGGCCAGGTACAGCGCGTCGACATCGCTCACAACCGACAAGGCTTCTCCTGAACCACTGACAACCGCGCCAGTCGTTTGAGAATGACGAAGCACCGGGACGGGCAAAGCCACCCGTGCCACCCCGGTCTGCCACGTGTGAATGCTGAACCGCAAGGGACGCAAGGTGGGGCACAACCCGTCTTCTTGGAACACCAAGACCGTTTGTGAGAGTGCATCGGGCGTCATTTCCAGCAGACGGGGAGCCACATCATGCTCCGGAGCAAGAACAGCCGCTTCCTCCAACAACGTTCGGGCGGCCCCGTCACCGAGCTGAAGCCGGGTCCATCCGGCCAGCAGCGAGGCTGCCGCACACCGAGGGTCTTCCGCGGCACCGGCGTATACCTCGATGGCACGCCGGTACGAAGCTTCTCGATCAATCTGACCGGCCATCTCTTCAGCCCCCTCTCGCTTGCTGCGGAGCGCCTTGGTCGAAGGCATGGTCCGGCGTTCTTCGAGCAACGACTGAGATCGTGCGATGCGTATGCTGGACACCCGAGCTTGGTCTGCATCGCCCCGCAACAGATCAACCATGAGAGCCGCGTATTCGTACATCACGCGTTCACCCAGGCTTGGTGTCCACTCGCGCAATCGCTCGTCGATCAGGGCGGAGCCCAAGTCATCCCCCACTGCGGCTCCTGAAACCACCGCTCTTTCGTCAATCACCTCATCACGCGCTTCGACCCAGGTGACCGCACTGGCAGCGCGATCAAACTGGCTGGCATCCAGAGCAACCGTCACTTCTTGCAGCGTGGCCCAGTGCTGATTTTTCGCGTTGGATTTGGCTTCGGAAAGTGCGTCAAGGGCATTTTGATTCTGACCACTTGAATAGAGGCTGGTGGCGTCAAGCGCTGCGTTGGTCGTACCGCATCCCGTCAGGCCCAGCCCGAGAACCATCAACACCCAAATGGCAAGACATCGCGGCACGTGAAGCACTCCAATCATTGGCCCAATGGAATACGAATGGGAAGCCTCATGTATTCCATGATTTTCAAATTATGGCGAACTTTCGGCCGACCTTGGAACTTTGACGACCTCACCACGCTCAAAGAAAATCAAAACACAATGCACTTTGGTTTGGGGCAAGCCCCACCGCTCTTGAACAACTTTGGCATATGCCTCGAGCTGGGG
>CAXBRK010000176.1:0-3683 GCA_963978155.1 uncultured Phycisphaera sp.
ACGCATGGTGAGTTGGGTACCAGGTTCACCAATGGACTGGGCAGCAATCGTGCCGACGGCGAGGCCTTCTTCGACCAAACGATTGTTCGACATGTCCATGCCGTAGCACTTGGCACACACACCACGAGGGGTGTCACAGGTGAGCACCGAACGCACGAAGACTTGATCGATACCCAAGGCTTCGATGGAAGCCGCGATCTCGGGCGTGATCAGTTCGTTCTTCTTGACCACAACCTCATCGGTCATGGGGTGCATGATGGTGTCGAGAGCGGTTCGACCCGTGATGGATTCCGACAACGGAATATCAATCTCTTCACCCTTGTAGATGGCTTTCTTCAAGATGCCGCGCGTCGAGCCACAGTCAAACTCATTGACCACCGAGGCTTGAGCCACGTCGTACAGCTTCCGGGTCATGTAACCCGAGTCTGCGGTCTTGAGCGCGGTATCGGCCAGTCCCTTTCGAGCACCGTGGGTGGAGGAGAAGTACTCCAACACGTTGAGGCCTTCACGGAAGTTGGCTCGGATGGGGGCTTCGATGATTTCACCCGAAGGCTTCGCCATCAGACCCCGCATGCCTGCGAGCTGCTGCATCTGGGAACGGTTGCCCCGTGCACCGGAATCAAGGAAGACGAACAGTGGGTTCAAGTAGGGCGAACCGTCGGCGGAGTCCACTTGAACTTCGTCGCCCGTGGTGGGATCCCGACGGTCGTTTTCCACGTCCTTCATCAGGGCCTTGGTCACTTCTTCACGGCAATGCGACCACACATCGAGAACGTTGGAGTGGCGTTCGCGGTCGGTGATGGCACCGGCATCGGCCTGCATTTCGATGCGATCGACCTTCTTCTGCGCGGCGGCGAGGAAGTCTTTCTTCTCGTCCGGAATACGCATGTCGGTGATCGCGATCGAAAGACCGGACAAGGTGGAGAATCGGAAGCCGATTTCTTTCATCTCGTCGAGCAATTCGATGGTGGCGGGCTTGCCCAAACGCTCAAACGTATCGGCAATCACTTGGCTGCAACCCTTCTTGCCGAGGGTGCAGTTGTAATACGGCATGCCTGGGCTCAGACGTTCGCTGAACAAGGCTCGCCCCACCGTGGTGGTGATGCGCCGGTTGTCGGGCAGCGCCGATGCGGTACCCGCCTGCTTGTCGACGACTTCGTCGTACCGCTCCAAACGGATGTCGATGGGTTGACGCAAGTCGATTTGACCGTCTTCCCAGGCATAGATCGCTTCGGTGATGTTGCGGAAACGGCGACGGCCCAAGCTCTTCTTCGCGGGATCAGGATCGCCGGCATCGAGGTGCTTGGCCATATGGGTGAGGAAGTACACCCCCATCACCACGTCTTGCGACGGGGACATGATGGGCTTGCCGTGCGCGGGGGAGAAGATGTTGTTGGTAGACAACATCAACACGTGCGCTTCGGTTTGGGCTTCGATCGACAACGGCAGGTGGACCGCCATTTGGTCGCCATCGAAGTCCGCGTTGTAGCCGGTGCACACCAAGGGGTGCAGTCGGATCGCGTTGCCTTCCACGAGTACGGGTTCAAAAGCTTGAATACCCATGCGGTGCAAGGTGGGCGCACGGTTCAACAGCACAGGATGCTGGTGAATGACTTCTTCCAGGACGTCCCAAACCTCTGGGTCGCGACGCTCGAGCATGCGCTTCGCGCTCTTGATGGTGTCAGCGAGTCCACGCTCTTTGAGCTTGCGAATGATGAAGGGCTGATAGAGCTCGAGAGCAATCTTCTTGGGAAGACCGCACTGCCAAAGCTTCAGATCAGGACCCACCACGATGACCGAACGAGCGGAGTAGTCCACCCGCTTGCCGAGCAGGTTCTCACGGAAGCGACCTTGCTTGCCCTTGATCATGTCCGTGATGGACTTGAGGGGCCGGTTCGATGAGCCCAAGACAGGACGACGGCAGCGACCATTGTCGAACAACGCGTCGACGGCCTGCTGCAACATTCGCTTTTCGTTGCGGACGATGACCTCAGGGGCGTTCAGGTCCATCAACTTCTTGAGTCGGTTGTTCCGGTTGATGATCCGGCGGTACAAGTCATTGAGGTCACTGGTGGCAAAGTTGCCAGAGTCCAAGAGGACGAGGGGTCGCAAATCTGGAGGAATCACCGGAACGACGTCCAAGACCATCCAAGCTGGATCGTTGTCGGAGTTCTTCAGCTGCTCGACCAACTTCAGTCGCTTGGAGATGTCTTTGACGCGCTGCTTGGAGCGGGTGGTCTTCAACTCTTCGCGCAAATCGACCGCGATTTGGTGGAGGTCCAACCGGTCGATGAGTTCGCGAATGGCTTCGGCACCCATCATGGCAGTAAAGGCTTGACGGCCGTACTTCTCGACTTGGACGCGGTAGTCGTCCTCGGTGAGCACTTGCATGAATTCCAGTTCGGTCGCGCCGGGTTCGACGACAACGTAGTCCTGGAAGTAGACGATCTTTTCGATGTCGGCGGTCTTCATCGCCAACAACGCGCCCAGACGCGATGGCAGAGCCTTGAAGTACCAAATGTGCACGCACGGCGTGGCCAGGTTGATGTGGCCCATGCGCTTGCGGCGAACGCGAGAGTGGGTGACTTTCACACCACAGCGATCGCAGATGATGCCTTTGAACTTGGTGCCGCGGTACTTGCCGCAGGAGCATTCGTAATCCTTTTCAGGACCGAAAATGCGTTCGCAGAACAAACCGTCTTTCTCGGGACGGTAGGTGCGATAGTTGATGGTCTCAGGCTTCTTGACTTCACCAAAGGACCACGAACGGATGTCGTTGGGGGAAGCAAGATTGATCTTGACGCAAGCGAAGTCGTTGACGCGGTCGTAGACGGTTTCGGACATTGCGGGGCTCTTATTAAGGGGACAAAAAGGGAAGAACGAGGAACGGGGGCGAAGATGAGCGTGCTGGTTACAAGACCGGCAGTGGCTCTTCCTCGTCCTTCTGAATTTGGATGTTCATGCCGAGACCCTTGATCTCGTTCATGAGCACATCGAAGACCACCGGCATGCCGGCTTCGAGCGTGTTGACGCCCTTGACCATGGAGTCGTAGATCTTCGTGCGACCTTCCACATCGTCGGATTTGACGGTGAGGAGTTCTTGCAGGATGAACGCCGCGCCGTAGCCTTCGAGCGCCCAAACTTCCATCTCGCCAAAGCGCTGACCACCGGTCCGCGCTTTGCCACCGAGCGGCTGCTGGGTGATGAGGGAATAAGGACCCGTCGCACGAGCGGGGATCTTGTCGTCCACCAAGTGGTGCAATTTGATGAGGTACATGTACCCCACCGCGTTGCGTTGCTGGAACGCTTCGCCGGTCCGGCCGTCGTACAACTGGACCTTGCCACGGAAAGGCATCTGGGCGAGAAGCTCGCGGGAGGTGCCCGCATCGCCTTCGCCCTTCTCGAAGGAGCCAACCTTGTCTTGGACATGGGCGTTGGCTTCGTCGATGGCGGCCAACACTTCGGCTTCTGATGCACCGTCGAAGACCGGGGTGCAGCATTGGAAGCCAAGCACGGCCGCCGCCCACCCCATGTGCAACTCAAGCACTTGGCCAACGTTCATTCGAGAAGGCACACCCAGAGGGTTCAGCAGAATTTGAACCGGGGTGCCGTCTTCGAGGAACGGCATGTCTTCTTCGGGAACGATGCGGGCGATCACACCCTTGTTGCCGTGTCGACCGGCC
>CAXBRK010000177.1:0-3680 GCA_963978155.1 uncultured Phycisphaera sp.
ATCGGCAAGTTCCACCCACCCGTAGTTGGAAATCATGTCGTTGTTGTTGCCGGAGTAGCCGTGGAGGGCAATGACCAGAGGGGCATCCGGCTGAATGTCCTCGGGGATATGAATGCGATATTGCCGGCTCAACCCATCGTGCTGAAACGGGATGTTCTGACCGTAAGCACCCATGGCGAGAAGAAAGGTGACGGCAACCGTGGTTCGCATGTTGCCAACATAATCTCCCCCTGAAACGGCACCAGAGAGATCGTCTAAATCAGTCAAGAAAGGGGAGAATCAAGCTTTGTGCTGGGGCTCGTTGAGGTTTGGGGTGTCTGATAAGAAGTACACACAGGGCTTTGAGGAGGAAGGGCTGACCATTACGATGTGATGCTTACAGGAGGAAACACATCCATGAAATCAACACTCTTTGCATCGACGTTGGCTGCGGCTTTGACTGCGACATCCTTTGGACAGGTTGAGGTTTACGCAGTAAGCGATTGCTGCTTTCCTTGGGACACAAATTGGGACGGCACAACGCTCTCTTTTTACCAACCATTCGATTGCAGCGGGGCCACAATTTGGGACTTCTGGGTGTTTGAAGAAACCACAGTGACATACCAACTAGAGTGGCTTTCTTGTGAAGGGATACCAGATGTTTATAGCCCATTTGGCTTTGTTGGTCCGTTTGCCACCATCGAGGCGGACTGGGACGACCAAGGAGGACCAACCACTTGGTCAGGAACATTCACACTTGAACCAGGCTTTTATGACAGAATCTATTTTTTGGAATTCCAAGGCACCTTGACGTTTGGATCGGGCTGTGAGGCGGGGACGGACACCGATGGCGATGGCGTCGATGACTGTGACGATGGATGCCCTGATGACCCCTTCAAATCTGCGCCTGGTGATTGCGGTTGCGGAGTAGAAGATCTCGACAGTGACAAAGATGGGGTCGCTGACTGCAACGATGGTTGCCCAACTGATCCCACCAAGACAAGTCCTGGTGACTGTGGCTGCAACGCTTCAGATGCTGATGGTGATGGCGTTGACGACTGCGTAGACAACTGTCCCGACGATCCCAACAAGACCGATCCCGGAGCTTGTGGATGCGGGAACGAAGACACTGACACCGATGGTGATGGGACAGCAGACTGCGTTGACAACTGTCCCGATGATCCCAACAAGACTGAACCCGGTTTCTGCGGATGCGGAACCGTGGACACCAACGTGAATGGTGATGTCGACTGTGATGGGGACTTTGATGAAGATGACGCACTTGCGGCTGTTAAGCTTTTCGGCCTCGACAATGATGACTGCCCCGCCGATGTTGATGGTGACGGAAGCATTGGATTCTCCGATGTCTTGATCGTTCTCAACGATTGGGGTGCTTGCCCGTAAGCCAAGCAAACAATGTGATACTCCTTCAGAGGTCTTGGTTCTGCCAAGGCCTCTGTTTTTTTCTCCACCCATCTGCTCTTTTCTCAAAGAGATTGATGATGTTGATGTGATTGATATCACCACATGGTCATAGCGCGAGGTTCAGCGCCCACCGAGCTTTTCAAAGTCAGGTTTGGATTTCTCTGACAACTAAACTAAGGCGTTGGCGAATAATCGGTGGTCTTCATGAAAACAGATTCAATACGAACCACCAGTGGACCGTCAGCTCTGGACGCTTTGTAAACCCGCTGCCAATCTTGATCGTTCACAAAAGATTGCCAGGACTTTTTTGCTGCATCTCGGTCGTGGTGGGCCAGAACATATATCAGGGTATTGGGCACATCAACCGGTATCCAATACGCAATGTTCTTCATCCCGTGACGCTCAAAGAGATTCATGGTGTGGTCACGGAAGCGGGACTCCAACGCATCCAACTTGCCGTCGGCCGCGGTGTACGTTCGAAGTTCGTACACCATCGAATGTTGGGATGGACGCTCGAGAGCCTGCTTCGGATCACCATTCGATGGGTGCGTATTGCTCGGCCGCATACGAACCAATTCGGCCTGGCTTTGAAAAAAACTAGTAATCAATGCCCCAGCATCTGCCGGCATCTTGTGCGTCCCTTGGTGGACGTATGTCACCAGAATGTGGCCCCCTTTCGAGGCGTACTCCAAGCAGTCGGAACGCCCGCCCCATTGCTTCGGAATTCCGCAGTCATAAAAACGATGCAAAAGGTCAATGGTGGCTTGTTGCCATTCCATTTTGACAAGTCGATCGTTCCGACCGGCCACGTGGAAGATTGGAATTTTTGGAAATGTACGGTATCGATGCTGGGAGGGGAGTGGGTGCGCAGAGGGTGCGATAGCAGCAAGTCGCTTTCCACGTTCAACAAGCAAGTTGTAGGTGAATCCCCCCCCATTGGAGTGTCCGGTAGAAAACACCAAGTCGGCATTAACTATGCCACGTTCAACCAAGTCTTCAAGCATGACGTCAAAAAAAAGAAGATCACGATTTGTCTTGGCATCTCCATCGGATTGCCATCCCGAACGGAGTCCTTTGGGGTCGACCAATTTTGCTGGGGTTG
This sequence comes from uncultured Phycisphaera sp., assembly GCA_963978155.1. Taxonomy (GTDB): domain Bacteria; phylum Planctomycetota; class Phycisphaerae; order Phycisphaerales; family SM1A02; genus UBA8653. The sequence continues at coordinate 2,507 of CAXBRK010000177.1, forward strand.
GAAGACCTTGGGGGTAAACCACAATCGCCGTTGGCCAGTGTTCATGGACGCGAAACTGTCGGGCTGCACCCTGGGAAGTTCCACCATGGCCGTGCCAGACAAAAACAAGTGGCGCTTGCAAGCCCTTGTCCAACACCGGGAGATGCACTAACCCGGTGCGCTCCTCAGCATTGACGTTCCATTTCAACTCTAGAAGAGAAGGCGACGATTGAGCATACAGGGCGGATGTCAAAGCAAGCAGAGCGAAAACGAGGCAGCTGGGCAATCTCATATCAAGAGAGTAACGGACTCAAGAGCAACACAAAAATGACAGAGCCACTCATGAGTCAGAACCAACGTGATTCTTTTTCAGAGGTCTTGGTTCAGCCAAGGTCTCTGTTTTTCTCTCCACCCATCTGCTCTTTTCTCAAAGAGATTGATGATGTTGATGTCAACACATGGTCATAGTGCGAGGTAGAGCGCGTTCAAACCTCGCTATTTGTTGCTGATGAGAAGTTCCTAAGCACTGCAAGGACCCCAGTCGTTACACACATAAAGTAAATCGTAGAAATCAACAACACCGTCGACGTTTACGTCCGAAGGGCAGATCCCAAGCTCCTCTCCAAGCATGATGTAATCCTCTGCATCTACTGTTGAATCACCATTCACATCGCCCGTCATACTTATCTCTGACACAAATCCTGCATTCCACGTAAGCAATCCATTTGCATTTTCAATACGAAGCACCTGTGTCCTAGAACCCATTGACACTTGAAGTCGCCATGCATATGGGCATTCCCAATAATGTCGAGTCATGTGCAATCCAGATGTCAGACTTCTGACATTTACACCGTTGTCTTGATTGGGCTGTGATTCTTGACTTGGCGTTTCTAATACAAAGGTTAAATATTGTCGATGGTCCGACGGCATCTCTAGTTCAACCACGACAACTTGGTGTGGCAATGAACAGGAAAATCGCATCGAAGACCGATCCAGCTCGAAAGTCCATAGAGATGGATCTCCCTCGAGTAGGGTCAAAGTAGGCATGTCTGATGTAGACAAGAAGGCCAATATGGGCAACGCGAGCATGGTCAGTACCTCCTGACGTCAAGGTACTGCCAATACCCCCACCCATGAGCACCCCGAGCAGGACTCGAACCTGCAACCTGCGGATTAGAAGTCCGCTGCTCTATCC
>CAXBRK010000178.1:0-3611 GCA_963978155.1 uncultured Phycisphaera sp.
CCAGGCCGGTGCCCACCAAGATGAGTTGATCCACAAGATCCACGCGCGGAGCCTAGCCGACCCTTCGTAGAATCGCAGTCTCATGCTGCCGACGTCTTTTGATCATCCCCATCCATCCCGCCGCGAGCCCGTCTTCGGGGATGCGGTGGTGGCCACCAGTCAGCCGTTGGCGGCCCAAGCCGGCCTCGAGATGTTGGCCGAAGGGGGCACCAGTATCGATGCGGCCATTGCGACCGCAGCGGCGCTAACGGTGACCGAGCCCACCAGCAATGGTTTGGGTTCGGACGCCTTCTGTTTGCATTGGGACGCGCACCGCTTGCACGGCTTCAATGGTTCGGGGCGTTCTCCGGCGGCGTTTGATGCCGAGGGCATCCTGGCCCGAGGCCAGATTGAGCCCGTGGGATGGGAGCCGGTCACCACGCCCGGAGCGATCGACGCGTGGTTCACCTTGCACGAGCGGTTTGGGAAGTTGCCCATGGCCCGGTTGCTTGAGCCGGCCATCCGCATGGCTCAGGATGGTTTTCGGGTCGCGCCCCAAACCGCGCATTACTGGGCCAAGTCGGCGGCCAAGTTTGGTCATCTCTCCGGTTGGACCAGCACGTTCACCCGGGATGGTCGCACGCCAAGACCCGGCGAGCAGGTTCAATTGCCAGAACACGCGCTCACGCTGAAGACGTTGGCGAGGGATGGCCGAGATGCGATGTACCGCGGAGAACTGGCCGAGCGGTTGCACGATTTCAGCGTGCGCGAAGGTGGTGCGTTGCGGGCCGAAGATCTGGCGAACCACGCTGGAATGTGGGTGGATCCCATTTCGATGACCTGCGGCGATGTGACCTTTCACCAGATTCCGCCCAACGGCCAAGGCATCGCCATGCTTTTTGCGTTGGGAATCCTGCGGGAATTGGATGCGTTCGCGCTCGACCCCGATGGGGTCGAAGGCGCCCACTTGGCGATCGAAGCCATGAAGCTTGGCTTCCGTGAAGCGCACCGCATGGTGGCCGATCCCGAACATGTGCCCGAAGCGCCCGAGGAGGCTCTGCAGGACGAACGGATCCATGCCCTCGCCATGGAAGTGGATGCGAAGCAGGCCCAAGATTTCAACCACGGTGTGCCCAAGCCAGGGGGTACGGTCCTGATGTGCGCGGCGGATGCTCGCGGCCGAGCCACCAGCTTCATTCAATCGAATTACATGGGCTTTGGTTCTGGCATTGTGGTGCCCGGGACCGGTATTGCTTTGCAGAACCGCGGCTGCGGATTTGTCTGCGTTCCCGATCATCCCAATGTGGCGGCCCCATCGAAGCGTCCGTACCACACCATCATTCCGGGCTTCGTCACTCGGACCGGTCCAACCGGCCCGGAACCGGTGATGGCCTTCGGCGTCATGGGGGGGATGATGCAGCCTCAGGGTCAACTGCAGGTCGGACTGCGGGTGATGCAAGGGGCGTCGCCCCAGGCCGCGCTGGACGCGCCGCGTTGGCGGGTGGAAGAAGGATTCTTGATTGCCGTGGAGCCCCAGTGCGATGCCGCGTGGGTGTCTGGGCTGGAAGCTCTGGGGCACCGCATCGCGCGGGCCGACAAGAGCACGGTTTCGTTTGGCGGAGGGCAAGCCATCCTTCGTCATGAAGGTGGATGGTGCGGGGGCAGCGATCCCCGAAGAGATGGACAGGCGGTGGCCCGATGACGTTTCCTGAAGTGGTGTGTGTGTTGGGGATTGGTCGCAACTACCGCGACCATGCGGCCGAGCTGGGCAACGACGCGCCCGAGCGACCCATGGTGTTTGCCAAAGCACCGTTTCGCGTGACGGGGGAGGGCGATCCCATTGTGCTGCCCGCCTGCTGTGAAACCGAACAGGTGGATTACGAAGGGGAACTGGCCGTCTTGTTGGGGCGCGACGCGAAAGATGTCGCGGTCGAAGATGCTTTGTCCTATGTGGCTGGCTACGCCGCGGCCAACGACATCACCGCACGGTGGTGGCAGAAGCATGGATCCGGGGGGCAGTTTGTCCGCGGCAAGAGCTTCGACTCGTTCTGTCCGATCGGTCCTTGGCGATCGGCAGAAGAGGTGCCCGACCCCCAAGCCCTGCGGATCGTGACCACGCTGAACGGCGACGTGGTGCAAGACGGGGCCACGGCGGACATGATCTTTTCGGTGCGAGACATCATTGCCCACCTCAGCCAGGACACCACTTTGCCTGCTGGCACCGTGCTCCTGACCGGCACGCCCTCCGGGGTGGGGGCCGGAAAAACACCGCCCCGCTTTTTGCGGGGCGGCGATTCGGTTGAGGTGTCGATTGCGGGCGTGGGCACGCTTCGCAATCCGGTGCAGGCTTAGCCTTCGGCCTCGTCCATGTCCTCCTGACCCACAAAGCTCGACAACCGTCGTTTGCGGACGGGGTGTTGCAGCTTGCGGATCGCTTTGGATTCCACCTGACGCACGCGTTCGCGGGTCACTTTGAAGATGCGGCCCACTTCTTCGAGCGTGTAGGTGTAGCCATCACCCACGCCATACCGAAGCTTGAGGATTTCGCGCTCTCGGTAGGTGAGGGTCTTGAGGACTTCGGCAATGCGTTGACGCAGCATTTCGCTGGTCGCGGCATCGGCGGGTGAGGATTGACGCTCGTCCTCGATGAAGTCTCCAAACTGGGAGTCTTCGCTCTCCCCGACCGGACGGTCGAGCGAGATCGGGTGACGGGCGATCTTCATGACGCGGCGGGTCTCGTCGACGCTCATGCTGGCGCGTTCGGCGACTTCTTCCACTGTTGGCTCCCGACCATGCTCCTGCACCAAGTGCTTCTGGATGTTCCGAAGCTTGGACATGGTTTCGATCATGTGCACGGGCACCCGAATGGTTCGGGCGTGGTCGGCGATGGCCCGGGTGATGGCCTGACGGATCCACCAGGTCGCGTACGTCGAGAACTTGTAGCCCCGGCGGTACTCGTACTTGTCGACCGCCCGCATCAGGCCGGTGTTGCCTTCTTGGATGATGTCCAGGAAGGGCAAGCCGCGGTTGCGGTATTTCTTGGCAATCGAAACCACAAGGCGGAGGTTGCCGCCCGAAAGATCCCGCTTGCCTTGTTCGTATTCATCGAACACGGTGCGGATCACTCGAAGTCGGTCCCGCAGTTCTTGGGGATTCTCGCCCAAGAGTTCGACAAGTCCGGCCAATTCTTCTTGGCGGACCTCAATGTCTTCGGGGTCGTACCGTTCAGGATGCTTTTCGGCTCGGGCGAGTTCGCGTTCGATGCCAGCAATCTTCTTTTCGATGGCTTCGAGCTTGCGCATCAACGGTTGGATGCGGGCGGTTCGCAAACAGCACTCTTCGATCAACGCCGCCATCTTGCGGCGACGCCGTTGAATGCGCTCCCGCAGCGTCTTGGCTTTGGGCCCGTCGGCGGGGAGGTTGGGCAATTCATCAAGGTCGGCCCGGTTGGCATCGAGCATCGCCGAAACCGTGGCGACGTTGACGGGGATGCGAGCGGCCACGATTTCTTTGGCGTTTTCGATCGCCGTCGAGATCCGCATGGTGCGGTCGAAGGGCAAACGGCCTTCGTGCACCTCTTGCAAGGTCTTCACGGCTTCGGTGACGGCGTAATCGGATTCCAGAACCCGGTG
>CAXBRK010000179.1:0-3599 GCA_963978155.1 uncultured Phycisphaera sp.
AACATCCGCCAAGGCAGGCCGACCTGGGGGGCGGCAAGGCCGATACCAGAGGCCTCATGCATCAGTTCGATCATCTTTGGCGCAACCAAGGCCACCTCTTCCGCAGTGGGAACATGGGTTGCACGGGTACGGAGCCTATGGTCAGGCCATGACACGATTTGCAGTTCAGAAGGATCGATCGCCAAAGTGTACGGCGCGAGCAGCCAAACTGGGCGAATCTCGCGAGACATCTCGTATAGTGGTCATCTTCTAGATTGAGGTGCCTTGCCATGTTCTTTGGAAAGAAAAAGCCAAAAGATTCGAATGAATCCGCCAGCAGCGAAGCCCCTGCCTCAATCCAGCCGAATCCTGCGAAGGCCGACCCCTGGTTTCGCCACGCCGACAACGCCAAGGACTCGCTGCAACACGCCTACGCGCTGAAATTGTTTGCCAGCGGACTCTCCTTCGACAACACACGACTTGATTTGGTGGAACCAATTTTGTCCTGTGCCATCCTGCACCGGGATCAAGGCGGAAAGTCAGCCCCCTCATCCGAGAAAAAAGAGATTGAGGGCATGGGGCCTTATGGCAAATTCGCCAGTGCGTATTACGCATGGCTCCGAGATCTGGGCAACCTCAAAGTCGCCCTCGAATTTATGCGACAAGCTTTGGCGTTTGACTCCAAACCTTGGGCCAATCATCACGCCAACACCATTTTCAAGATGCACCTCAGTGGGAAGACGTCGAAAAAGGGCTGGGTCGAATTGATGAGGCTGTGCGGGGAAGCCAACAACTGGGACTTGGCCCAGCAAGCTGGTGCAAAAGCACGCGAACTCGACCCTTCTGACGGAGACCTTGATACGGAACTGAAGGACTTGGCCGCGGCTCGCGCCATGACCGAAGGCGGATACACCGAGGCTGCCGGAACCGAAGGTGGTTTCCGCAAGATGATCAAAGACGCAGACAAGCAAAAGGAACTGCAAGAAGAAGAGACTCTTGCTGGTGGCGCCGAAACCGCGGCCGCACCACTGGAGCGAGCCCGACAGGCGTATGAGGCGAATCCCGCAGACACGAATGCCGTCGCCAAACTGCTCCAGTTGCTCCGCCGAGTTGGCGATTTTGACGCCCTCAATGAAGCCAAACGAGTCGCCCTTGCGGCCTTCAAGACCACTTCTGAATACCGATTCAGAATGTTTGCTGGAGACCTTGAGATCAAAGCCGCGGAACAACGGGTCGAAGAACGGCGGAAGGCCGCCGAGGGCGACCCGGACAATGAGCAACTTGCCCTGCAACTTGAAGAGGCGGACCGGAGCCTCCAAGAGCTCAAACTCGCCGAATACTCAGAACGGGTCGAGAAGTACCCCACCGATCGGAAGCGCAAGTACGACCTGGGCACGATCCTCTTCCGTCTCGGAAGAACAGAAGAAGCTATGGCTCAGTTTCAGGCCGCCAAAGATGAGCCCCGGCTCCATGCGGATGCCGCCCACAATCTTGGCCTCTGCTTCCACGCTGAAGGCTGGTTTGTCGAGGCGGTCGCAGAGTTTGACGAAGCACTCTCCAGAGTTGAATCCTCCGAGCGCGAAAAGACCCTTGATATGAAATACGATTTGATGCTGGGGCTGATCGAGGGCGCCAAGGCAGAAAAAGACCTCGAAATGGCCCAGCGGGCCAAGGCCATCTGCTCCGAGATCGCTCGGACCAACATCGCCTACCGCGACATTCGAGACCGACGTCGAGAAGTCGACGAAGTGATTGGCACCATCAACGGATGATTGCCGGCCAACGGGTCCTGATCGTCTTGCCAGTCCGGCTGGGGTCCACCCGCCTGCCCCAAAAGGCCATCCTTGACAAAACAGGCAAACCTCTGGTGGTCCACGCCGCGGAGCAAGCCGCCAAATCCACTTACGCCGATCAAGTCGTCATCGCGGGCGACCACGACGACATCAAAAATGCTGTCGAACCCTACGGCTACGAATACATCAACACCGGGGAACACCACACCTCTGGTTCCAGCCGATGTGCTGAAGTGATGGACAGCGTGCATGCCGACATTGTGGTCAACGTTCAAGGCGATGAGCCCGAAGTTGATCCCGATCACATTGACGCGGTCATCGAGGCCATGACCGATCCAAGTGCCAAGTGTTCCACGTTGGCTTGCCCCTTGGATCCCTGCAACCAAAGCAACCCGAATGTCGTCAAGGTCGCCATTGCTTGCAATGGCACCGCGCTGTATTTCAGCCGATCGTTGATTCCTTTTGACCGAGACAACGCAGGGGCCGAACACTGGCGACACGTTGGGCTTTATGCCTACCGGCCCGACACGCTGCGTGAGTTCTGCAAGATGCCGCAGACGCCATTAGAGAAGACCGAGCAACTCGAACAACTGCGGCTTCTCGAGCACGGGGTGCCCATCCAGGTGGTGACCCATCAGGAGCCTTCTCCGACCGGTGTCGACACGATGGAGCAATACGAGGCATTCGTTGAACGGTGGTTTCGGAAACACCCGCCATGCTGACCCTCATCGGTCTGGATGAGGCCGGGTTTGGGCCCTTGCTTGGCCCCCTATGTACCGGGGCTGCTTCACTCAGCCTGAACTTTGATCCGGCTGAGGGGCCTCCAGACCTCTGGTCTCAACTTGCACCGGTGGTGGGCACAAGTCCTCGAGCATGTGAAATTCCGGTCACCGATTCAAAAAAGTTGAAAAGCAGTTCCAAGCTCCCACTTCGAAACCTGCTCGCGGGACTTGTTCCGTTTGTTGAGCTCGCCAACAGCACTGAACTCCGAACCGACGAAGATCTTCTTAGGGCCATCGGGGTGGATGACCTTGGCCCCTTTGGTGCTGACCCCGTCGATCTGGAGCAGCTCGATGGGCTCGATCAGGGGCAACGATCGCTTCGCCGCGCAAAGCTGGGACGAATCGCGGGCGAAAGAGGCATTCAGGTCGAAGTCGTTCGAGCAAAAGCAACCCACCCCAAGGCTTTGAACGAACTGTTTGACACCCTTGGCAATAAATCATCGGCGAACACGACGCTCCTCTTCGGACTCCTCCGGGAAGTCCTGGCCATGGACAAGCATCAGGAATGCCCTCGAGTGGTGGTGGATCGGCAGGGCGGACTGATGCGGTACCAGCCGCTTTTGGAGACGAAATTCCACGGTGCGGACATCACCGCCGTGGCCGAGACCCCGGACATCAGCCGATATCGCGTCGCCCGTCAGGACAAAACGCTGCATATTGGGTTTGAAACCCAAGCCGACGCCCAGCACCTGCCGGTGGCATTGGCCTCCATGGCGGCAAAAACAGTCCGAGAACTCCTGATGAACCGCCTAAACGCGTTCTTTGCGCAGCATCAGCCTGGGCTCAAGCCAACTGCTGGATATGTCCAAGACGGTCGCCGCTGGGTGTCGGAGATAGGCGACCTGCCCGAACGACTTCAGATTCCAAGACGGGATCTCATACGGAACCGGTGAATCCTTCGCCGAGTTCCGCTAGAATCTTCGTTTCGCCGGAACGCCGTTCTGGCTCCCCCCTTTTCTGACTTCATTCCCAAGGATCACATCCATGGCACTCGATCTGAGCAAAGTCCGCAACATCGGCATTTGCGCCCACATTGACGCGGGCA
>CAXBRK010000180.1:0-3559 GCA_963978155.1 uncultured Phycisphaera sp.
ACACCACTGGCCATGGTGCGCCGTTGCTCCAGCAGCGCGCCGGCCACGGGGCGAATGCGCTCTTCAACCACTTCGCCGTTCATCGTCCACCGAAAGACCGGTCGACCTTGCTCGAGGCGATAGCCCAGAAAGGCACGATCTTCAGATTCGGTGGGCGCGGCGTCGTTGCGCCAGACGATGTGACCCGGCACCCGCGCGAGGGCATCACCGTTGCCGGCGAAATGGTTGCTCGGGTCCAAGAAGTCACCGGTCCACGCGTAGCGCAGTTGCATGGTGCCGGCATCCCAGCAGTAGTGCACGCCTTCGGGCGTGGCGACCGCGATCGAGGCTGGGCCCGAGTCGGGCATGAACATGCGCACGACGGTGTCGGCTTCCTGAGAAACAGAAGAGGACGCCGATTCGGCGCCCTCTCCATTGGCTGCGTTTTTGGCGTCGTTCCACCCTGGTGGAATGCCAGGGTCGGCGTCTTCGGCCGGAAGTTCGGCGGCGGCAGGGTCTTCGACCACATGCATCACGCCGTACATCGAGACTTGGTGGCCGGGATAAATGCACGCGAACGGATAGGCCCCGGCTTTTTCGGGGGCAGTGAACGTGACCGAACCAGATTCACCGGGATTGAGCAGTGAAATGGCCACGATGTCATCGCCCTCCTTGAGGACCGAACGGCTCTTGGTGGGGATGTAGCCCGAACCGACGGCTTTGGGGCCCATGCGCATCATGTCGCTGAAGACTTTCATGCGGCGACCGGGCTTGGTGAAGACCAGGTTGTGGGGCTGGGCTTGGGGGTCGTCGTTTTCAAACTCCACCGTGAGACGCTCACCCGTTTGGGCGACGAAGCGGGCCACACTGAAGTGCATGTTGGGGTACATCCCAATCTTCACGACGCGAGCATCGCCAGTGGCGGCCGCGGCTTCCGAAGCCTCCGATGGTTCGGAGGGCTCGGAAGCCGCGGAAGCTTCCGTGGCCTCGGGCGTGTCCTCTTCGGCCTCCTCAGAACCGGGGTCGCCCTCGGTTGGGGAGACCACAGGCTCGGGTTCGGTGGCGGGCGCAGTTGCGGGTGCAGGTGCGGTGCTGACGGGGACGGCCGAAGCTTTTTGCTTCTTCCACATCTGAATCAGCGGCACGTGGAACATGCTGACGACCAAGAAGAGAGCCACAAGGGCAGAAAGCCAAACTCGGATTGCTTGCATACAACCTCCTGAAGATGCCATTCTACGGACAAGACCAAAGGAGGTCCCATGCTGCTTGCCACGATTTTGCTCCAGATCACGCCCCCGGCGGCCCCCAAAATTCCCCTGATCGATTTGGCCTTCGAAGCCGAGCGGCAGATTGTGGTGGACCGGGAAGCTGGCCAGTACCTCGGGCACCCCACCACCTGCTTGCTTGATGACGGCCAGACCATCTTGTGCGTGTATCCCAAGGGCCACGGCAAGGGCGGCATCGTCTTCAAACGGTCCACCGATGGCGGGATGACCTGGAGCGACCGGCTGCCGACGCCGGAGAACTGGGCCACCAGCCGCGAGGTCCCCACCCTGCACCGCATCAACGATCCGGTGGAAGGCGGCAAGCGCGTCTTGATGTTCAGCGGCTTGGCCCCCACCCGCATGGCCAGCAGCAACGACGACGGCCAGACTTGGACCGAACTTGAGCCCATCGGCGACTGGGGCGCGATCGTGGCCATGGCCTCCCACGCCCAGCGCGAGGACGGCAGCGTGGTGGTGTGGTGCCACGACGATGGCCGCTTCATGCCCAAGGCGTTGCAACCTGGCCCCGGCTTTCACGTGTACCAAGTGGAAAGCAAAGATGGTGGGCGCACCTGGGGCACGCCCCGCGCGATCGCGCACCAGGCGGGCCACGATCTGTGCGAGCCCGGTTTGGTGAAGAGCCCCGACGGCAAGACATGGGCCCTGCTGATGCGGGAGAATTCACGCCAGCACAACGGCTCGGTGATCTTCAGCACCGACGCCGGTCGCACCTGGTCCGATCCCCAATCGCTCCCCCCCGCCCTGACCGGCGATCGCCACACCGCGCGGTACGACCAAGACGGACACCTGGTGATTTGCTTCCGCGACACCACCCGCCAATCGGTCACCCAAGGCGACTGGGTGGCGTGGATTGGGGCGTGGAAGGACATCGTGGAGGGCACAGAAGGGCGGTGCCGCGTGCGGTTGATGGACAACCACCACCGCTGGGACTGCGCCTATCCGGGCGTTGAACTGTTGCCCGACGGCCGCATCCTCAGCGTGACCTACGGCCACTGGACCCAAGGCGAATCGCCGTGGATCGCCGCGGTGCATTTCCGCGCGGGCGAGATGCTCAAGCGACTCGGGGGTTGATCAACCAAACAAAGACTTACTGATCACGCTGCTCCAACGCACGCTGCCACGCCGTCTGGTTCCACCAATCCCGGTACTCGTCTCCCCGCTGCATGACCAAATCATCGTGCGCCTCGCGCAGCAGCGTGAGGTCGGCCGCATCTTTGGGCGCAAGCGTCAACATCAACAGCGCTTCCTCGTAGGTCTCGCCGTGCCCCACCACAAACCGTCGCGGTGGAACTTCGGGTTGCCGGGGGTGCGACTCGGTGTTGTCGTAGGTGAAACGCACACGGATGCGCTGGCCCGCCTCCACCGCAATGGGTTCGTCAAAGGCAAACGCACGCCGCCAGTGGGAATCCCACTCAGCAATAGACAACACACGCTGCTCTTCGTCTTTCCAGTTGAGGATGGACACCTCGATCTTTCGGCAAATACGCCACGCGCGTGGGGCAACGGACAACAGCGACACGTCCACCGGCACCATCCACTCGTCTTCGACCACCGACACCTTGTTCGGCGGCAAGTCCAAACACAGCGACCCGATCAACACGCCGGTCACCGGCTGGGCTTCCGGCGGGGACGACCACAACTTCAACGTGGGCTGCAATGGCTCGGGCTTGCCGGTTGGCACCGCGTGCAGCGCCACCACCAATTCCGCCCCCGAAGGCACGGGGCGGGCAAAGCCATCGGCCAACCGTTCGTACCCTTGGGCCGCGCCCCACACGCCAGCGTGACCGGCTTCGCGGAATCCAATCGCCGCGTGTCCGCTCCAACCGGGCGCGGGATCACCTTCATCCCACAGCCGCAGCACCCCTTCTTCGTCCACCAAGAACCCGGCATGGTGCACCGCCGCGCGGCCGGGCCCGGGGTCCAAATGCCAAGCCCGGATACCGGTCATGGTCTTGGGCAACGGAAAGCGAAAACAATGCGTGCGGTCTTCACCCTCGCGGGGAAGTGACCAGGCGGCCTCGGCCCGCAACACCACATCTGGTTCGCCCAGCGTTGCCAACGGGTCCTCCGCTTCTTGAACTGGCGTGGCATCGCTGGTGGGCTCTGCCACTCGCAGCCAACCAAGCAGTGATCGACGCTCTGCTTCACCCAGCGCCCGCACTCCGCTGATGGCGTCGCGCTCGTGCGCGAGACGCGGGGGCATGAGGTGTTCGGTCAACACCGCCTCCACCACCCCCGATCGTCGGCGGAGGTCACCCAAGGTGTCGAAGGCAAACGGCGCGACGCCCCCGGCC
>CAXBRK010000181.1:0-3549 GCA_963978155.1 uncultured Phycisphaera sp.
CAAACAGGGGGATCCCCGGGATCCTGGAACGATTGCGTCAAGAGACCACCGATCGCGAAGCCCGCCACGATGATCGAGCAGAACACCAGTTCTTTGCCCATCTCTCGCCGGGCATGCGGATATTCCGCCAAGACCGCCCCGTCCTCCACGTACTCGTCGTAATCGGCAAAAGAAGTCGGCAGCACACCACGCCACAACAACCCGTTGGCCAAAAGCGCGCCCAGGGCTCCCCCGATGGCCGAACCCACCCCGACCCATCCGGGAAGAGGAACGGGGAGCAGCCGTCCCCCAATTGGCCGCGCTTCCACCAACCCCTGGGACAACAAAAGCACAGGCATGCTCAACGCCAGTGCCGTCGTGATCCACATGGGGATGTGGTACGTGCGGAAGTCGATGACCCCCGCAGCAAAGAATCCCGACATCAGCGCGAGAACACCCAGAAAATAGAACGCACTCTCCCGGGCGCCAGTGGCTTCAAGCCATGGATCCATCGTGCCTCCGCAACCAAAGGGGTCGAAGGCAAGTTGGTACACGCCGACGAAGGCGAAGGCGACCCCCCACTCCATCAGGAGATAACGAACGGGAATGGGAAGCCGACATTGGCGGCATCGCCCTCGCAAAAGAAGCCAGCCCAGCAAGGGCAAGTTCTCGCGGCCAAAGCGAAGCCGCATACCACAATTGGGGCACTGGCTGCCCGGGCGCACGATGCTGACGCCGCGGCTGCCGCGGCCGACCACCACGCTGAGAAAAAAAACCACGGATCCGCCGAGCAAAAGCAGCAGGACCATCGGACCGCCATGCTCCAACAAAAACAGTTGGGTCTCGGGACTCACGCGGAGTCTTCGTCCACAGCGTCGGTGGCCGCTTGATCAAAGGAACGAAGCTGTGCTTCCGCGCCGTCCAGCAGCGCGCGACAGCGCTTCAGCAAAGCTTCACCGCGGGCGTGTTCGGCCATGGCTTCTTCGAGGGGCAACTCCCCAGATTCAGCCCGCTGCACGATGGCTTCGAGTGCTTCCAACGCTTCTTCGTAGGTCAGTTTTTCAGGATCCGGCAATGCTTTGGCCATAACGTCAATCTACCTCCGGCCGAACGGTGAGGTCACCTTCGGCCAACTCCAGACGCAGTCGTTCATCTGGTTTGATCTGAGACGGGTCGCGAACCAACCCATTCGCCCCGTGCACCAAAGCAAAGCCACGCTCCAGGGTGCGGCGGTGTGAAAGCACCCGCAATTGGGCTTCCAAACTGGTCCATTGCTTGTGGCGGCGGTCTTGGGCCACTTGCCCCGCCCGGCGCAACCGAAGCGGCAACGGCGCGAGTTTGGCTTCGGCCTTGTCCAAAGGCCGGGCGTGGCGCAGACGGGTCATCACGGTTTCCAAACGGCTTTGCCGAGATCTCACCTCGCTCGTGGTGTGTTGGCGAAGTCGGTTCCGAAGCTGCACCAGCTTGTCTTGTTGCGCGGCCAAAGCACGCTGGGGATGGTGGGCCTGCACCGCACGCTCCAGTCGCTGCAACACCAAGCGGCGGCGTTCAATGCTTCGGTGGGCCACCGACTGCAAGCGCGCGGCCCGTTCCGCCAACATCTCCAGTTCCTCCTCGCGATCTGGAAGCAACTTCATGATGGCTTGGGTGGGTGTGCTGGCCCGCACATCGGCCACGAGATCAATCAAACTCTCATCCCGTTCGTGCCCAATCGCGCTGACCAGAGGCAGTTGGCAGTTCGCGACCGCCCGGACCACCGCCTCGTCGTTGAAGCACCAAAGGTCTTCCATCGATCCGCCACCACGGGTGACCAAGATGGCTTCGATACCAAGGCGTTCCGAATCTGCATCCACCGCCGCAATGGCTTCTGCGATACGCGGCGCGGCGTCGTCACCTTGGACCGGAATGTGATGCAACAACAACTCGGTCGCCGGACACCGCAAGGCGGCGGTTCGTTGCACATCGGTCAAGGCCGCCGAACCTTCAGCCGTCAACACGGCGATGCGGCGGGGAAAGAACGGCAACGCTTGCTTCTGATCTGGATCAAACAGCCCCTCCTTTTGGAGGCGTTCTCGCAGCTGGGCCAGTCGCAGCAACAAACTGTCGCCGCCTTCAGCACGTTTCATTCGATCCACGATCAAACTCGCGCGTCCGGTTGGGGCGTAAAAGTCCCATGTCCCAGAGACGATCACCACATCACCGGGCTCGGGGACGAATCCGATGCGAGCTGCGGTGGAACGCCACGCTTTGGCGTCGACCATCGCCTTCTTCCCCGGGCGGGGATCAGAGAGGGCGAAGTACCAGTGCCCGCTGGTGTGCGGCCCCCGCCAGTTGGTCATCTCCCCCCGGACCGTGATGGGGCCACGGCCTTTCAGGTGAGCCTTGACATCCGAACAGGCGTCTTCGACTTCAAGGGGTCTGGGCGTCGCATCGTCCACGAGGAGGATGCTACCCTCGGAAGCATCACCGGTTCACTTCCTGCACCTGCCCCCAATGCCGCCTTGTCCAGCCTGCCCGGGATCGGCTCGGTCCGCGCCGAACGTCTGGCCGCCCTCGGCCTGCGCACGGTGGAAGACCTGATGCGGCACCGACCCATGCGCTGGGAACGGCAAGTGGACTTGGCCACGATTGAGGAAGCCAAAGCCACCGCCGCGGCCGACCCCAAAGCCGTCCTCGTCCTCCACGGCGAGATCGAACGGGCCCGAGCAGTTCGCGCCGGACGACCCCGCTTCGAAGCGGTCCTGTCCGATGAATCGGGAACCGCACAGTTGCGGTGGTTTGGTGGCGTCTGGTTGCAGAACAAAATCGTGCCCGGCCTTCGGGTTCGGATCGAAGGCAAAGCCACGATGCAGGGCCGAACCATGATCTTGACCAACCCAGGTTGGTCGGTGCATGACGAAGCCGCGACCGCAGACCCTTCTGCTCCTTTGCGTCCGGTCTATCCCGCCACCGAAGGCATCCCACCGCGGTTCTTGCACGACCGCATTCGCAGCCTCATCAACGAAGTGGTCCCGGCGATGGTCGACCCCCTGCCGGAAACCACCCGGCAGCGTTGGAATCTCCTCAGCCTGCAGGACGCCCTCCGCCAGTTGCACCAACCCAAGGATGAGTCTGAAATCGAAGCCGCCCGCCAGCGATTGGCCTTCGAAGAGTTGCTCGGCTTGCAGTTGGTGGTGGCCCGCCGTCGCTACGGCATCCGCACCGCCAAACCCGCCACCGAGTTGACCACCAACGACGCGCTCGATGCCGAGTTGCAAGATCTCCTTCCCTTTGCCTTGACGGGAGCCCAAGCGCGCGCCATTGGTGACATCCGTCAAGACCTCGAGCGACCCGTTCCCATGCACCGGCTCTTGCAAGGTGATGTTGGGGCCGGCAAGACCGCCGTCGCGCTGGCCGCCCTGTTGCAATGTTTGCGTCACGGTCTGCCGGCCGCGTTCATGGCCCCCACCGAACTGCTGGCCGAGCAACACCACCGAACCCTGACCGGTCTTCTGGGCGATCGCTTCACTGTGCATCTGTGCACGGGATCCCGCTCAGCGGCGGAGCGTCGAACCGCCGCCAACGCCGCGG
>CAXBRK010000182.1:0-3491 GCA_963978155.1 uncultured Phycisphaera sp.
ATTTCCACGTGTGCGCGACTGGATTGCAAAACGGCCGGGCCGCGATCTGGCGGGCGAATGTGGTTGAAGGGCTCCCGGACAGCATGATCACGGACAGCTTTGTCGGCCGAATACGGGATGTGTACGCCGATGGTGATGGGCGGTTCTACCTTCCTGACGAATTCTCAGGCGAAGTCAAGGTGCTGAACCCACGGTTGGATTGCAACCTCAACGGGATTTGCGATCCCGATGAAGAGGGGCCAGATTGCAACAACAACGGTATTCCCGACGCGCCTTGCGATATCGTCACTTTCGGCGACTGCGACAGCAATGGCATCCCAGACGATTGCGATCCTGACTGTGATGGCGACGGCTCGATCGATGCTTGCGACAGCGATGACGACAACGACGGCATTCCGGATGATTGCGATGCCGATTCCTGTGGTCCAACGGGTCCCGACTGCAACGGGAACGGCGTGCTTGATTCATGCGACATCGACGATGGTGCTGAGGACTGCAACATCAATGGCGTTCCTGACGAATGCGAGGATTTGGCGGACTGCAATGCCAACGGTCTGCCCGACGTGTGCGAATCATTCGATGACTGCAACGCCAACAACATTCCCGATGAATGTGAGATTGATGGGAATGATTGTGACGCCAACGGCATCCCTGACGATTGTCAGCCCGACTGCGACATGGACGGCGTTCCGGACGTTTGTGAGATCGATTGCAACTCAGACGGCACGCCTGATGATTGCCAGGGCCTCTCCGACTGTGACGCCAATGGCACGCCCGACGTGTGTGAAGCGTTTGAAGACTGCAACGCAAATGGCATTCCGGATCGATGCGAAGTCGAGAACAACGACTGCGATTCAAATGGAATTCCTGACGAGTGTGACCCCGATTGCAGCGGAGACGGGCTGCCGGATGCCTGCGAAGCCGACTGCAACGCCGATGGAACTCCGGACGAGTGTCAAAAACTCCCCGACTGTGACGCCAATGGCACGCCCGATGTCTGTGAGCCAAGCCAAGATTGCAATGCCAACAATATTCCCGACCGCTGTGAACTCGGGGGGAACGATTGCGACAGCAATGGCATCCCCGATGAATGCGATCCCGACTGTGACGGCGACGGCACTCCAGATGCCTGTGAGAAAGATTGCAATGCTGACGGCGTGGTCGATGATTGTCAAAAGCTCGAGGACTGCGATGGAAATGGCACTCCTGATGTGTGTCAGCTCTTTGACGACTGCAATTCCAACCAAATCCCAGACCAATGTGAGCTCGATCGCAACGACTGCAATGTGAACGGCATTCCGGACGAATGCGAACTGAAGGACAATGATTGCGATGGCAATGGTTTGCCTGACGAGTGTGATCCCGATTGCGACGGTGATGCTGTTCCAGATGCGTGCGAGGATGATTGCAATCGCAACGGTGTTCCGGATGAATGTGATCTTGGGCTCCCCGGTGGTGGAGGCGTGATCAACGTCTCTTTTGAAGACTTCCTCGGCAGCGACCAATTGGTCCTTGATTCCCAAATCGATGGACTCGAGTTTGTGGGCAGCAACCAAAATGCCCCTTGGACGATCCGTGATGCAACCACCGGCACGTACAACTTCTCCTCTTGGGACTGCATGACCGAGTCCGACACTGGAATTGTTTGGGGGGAAGGGAATTACTGGATTTGTGGCGAAGTTGCGGTCACGACGGCCCTGGATAAGACTGGAAATGATGGGGAGATCATTCTTCCGTTTGGTGCATCTTTCTTTGAGCTTCGGTACGCATCGGTTTCGGAGCTTTCTCTCATCGCTTATGACGAGTTCGGCCTCGAGATCGCCAGAGATTCGCAGCCGGGCAACCTCCGATCCGGTGGAAATGAATCTGGCCCCGGTCTCCTTCGGGTGACTTCGAAGGGGTTTGGCAGCATTGCATCGGTGCGCGTCACCGACTCTGGCAACTTCTGGGTTGTTGACTCGTTCGTCACCGACGCGTTGTACCAAGGCTCCGAGTTCGACTGTGATGGCAACATGCTCATCGACTCTTGTGAAATCGCAACGAATCCGGCCCTCGATTGCGACAAGAACGGCGTTCTCGATGTGTGTGACGTGCTTCAGCCCAAAGCCGACTGCAACATGAATGGCATCCCCGATGCCTGTGATATCTCGAGCGGGTTCTCGGATGATTGCGATGGCAACAGCCAGCCGGACGAATGTCAGTTGCTGAACGGTTCTGCATTCGATTGCAACGAGAACGATGTTCTTGACGCTTGTGAAATCGACAGTGGTGCTTTGGATCAAAATGACAACACGATTCCAGATGAGTGTGAGTGCATCGAAGACCTCAACACCGACGGGTTTGTCGATCTGCTTGATGTCGTTGTCATTCTTGGGCACTGGATGACCTCGCCCGATGGCCTCCCGGACATCAACGGCGATGGCATGGTGGACCTCCAAGACCTGCTGCTGGTGCTCGACGCCTATGGGCCGTGTGAGCTCTAGGAAATCTGCGCTCTCGGCATTTTTCCTGACGTTCTTTCGTGCTAAGATGGTCTATGCCCCCATTCACGGACGACCCAAGTTCTCGTGCCTCGCAGGATGCGATTGACCTTTCTCAGCATGGAAAATCGACCCAGGACCACTCAGAATTCCTGAGTGCTGTTCCGGAGGGGTATCAAAAAGGCCGCACCCGCTACGTGGCCGTTCTTGGCACGGTGATGAGCGGACTAGGCAAAGGCATCTTCTCTTCGTCTCTGGCCAAACTTCTCAAAGACAAAGGGCTTTCGGTCGCTCCCATCAAACTTGAGGGCTACTTGAATATTGATTCGGGGACGTTGAACCCTTACCGCCACGGCGAGGTGTTTGTCTTGGACGATGGCACTGAGACCGATATGGATCTCGGCACCTACGAACGCATGCTGGATCAAAATCTCTCCCGTCAGAATTTTGCCACCAGCGGGCAGATTTTCTCCACCATCTTGGAACGCGAGCGTCGAGGCGGCTATTTGGGACGAGATGTTCAGATGATTCCCCACGTCACCGGGGAAGTGAAACATCGGTTGCGACGCCTTGCCATGACCGGAGGTGAAGACGGGGGGCCGGCCGACGTGGTGTTCGTCGAAGTCGGAGGGACGGTCGGCGATTACGAAAATGGCTTCTACATCGAAGCTTTGCGGGAGTTGGCCTACGAAGAAGGCCCATCATCTGTTTGTTTTGTCGCATTGACCTACGTCATTGAGCCTGAAATATTGGGTGAGCAAAAGTCAAAGGCGGCCCAGCTGGGCATCAAGCTGCTTATGCAGGCTGGAATCCAGCCCCACTTGATTGCCTGCCGCTGTGAAAATCCGGTCACCAAAAGTGCTATGGAGAAGATCTCCATGTTCAGCAATGTCCCCATGCGCCGTGTGTTTAGCATGCACGATCGGGAGTCCATTTACGTGATCCCCGATGCCTTGAGGGCCGAGGGACTCGACCGTGAAGTGCTTTCTATTCTTGATTTGCATGGGCGGG
>CAXBRK010000183.1:0-3429 GCA_963978155.1 uncultured Phycisphaera sp.
CTGGCTCGGTGGTCCACCCCGGCAGCCCCCCACCCTGCCCCGCCCCCTGTGTGCTGAAACCATTGGATGAAGGCTCGAGTGTTGGCCTTGCGTTGCTGCATACCGAAGACGAACTGGCCACCGCAATGGCACAGTTGACCGGCCCGGCGTTGTGCGAAGCTTTTGTCCCCGGCCGCGAATGTACCGTGCCATGGGTGTTGGGACAGGTGCTTCCGGTGGTTGAGATCACGCCGGCTTCCGGCCTGTACGACCACGAAGCAAAATACCTCCGTGACGACACCGTCTTCACTGTCGAGCCCGGGCTCGCCCCCGAAGTGCAGACCGCTCTTGAGAAGGCAACCACCCAAATGGCGTCAAGTCTGGACGCACGGCATCTTGGGCGGGCCGATTTCATCCTTGGCCCCGACGGGCCTGTGTTCTTGGAATGGAACGCCATGCCCGGGTTCACCGCCAGCAGCCTGCTCCCTCGAGCCGCGGCCCACATTGGTATCCCGCTGCCTGACTTGACGGATCGTCTGGTTCGAGCCGCTCATGCCGAAGGTCCACTCGAGCCGATACGTTGAGGTGAGTCGCACCAAGGCCCAATCTGCCACAAACCCAAACTGGCCGCTGGCCGCTGGGAGCATCGTGATGCTTCTGGCCGTGGCGATGGTCAAGCACAGTGGGTGGCATGGACACCGAGCACCAGTGACGGACTTCCAAGTCCAGTTCCAACACCAAGACGAAAATTCAGCGGCCTTTCAGCAGCAATACAAGTCGGCCATCGCGCAGGCCTGCTGGGAGTGGCGCACCTCGGACCAGACTCAGAATCTCCAAACGCTGCAGAACCAGCTCATGGAACTTGGGCATTTTCAATCCGCCAAAATCGCCATCGCCGCCCCGCAGATGGTCCACATCTCGGTTGTGACCGGTGAGCGTCTCTTCGACGTGACCCCCTCTTTGCTGGCCGGTTCCGAGGCCTCCACGGATTTCAAAGCGTTGGGCGGCATCCCCCTCCCAGCCGAAGTGGAAGCTTTGTCGCTTCCAGTTCTGGACGTCAGCACAAGCAGTGGGTTCTCAACTGCGATACAAGTCTTCGCGCATGCCAGAGCTCAGGGATGGTCCTCATTCATTGATGAGATTCGCGAGCCCAACCCGAACCAAATCGAACTGGTGGTCACCGACAATTCGGGCACACAGGGATTGGTTGACTTTCGGAGCACCCCCAGCCATGAAGCGGGCACGGAGCCCGTCTTCGCTTTGAAGCTGAAGATCTTGGACAAGCAGGCCATGGTCTACCGATCGCTCACTCCTGGTGGGGGCCACTGGCGTATTGAACCACGCGGAATGGTCCGCCGCCCCTCGGCATGATCCCAGCGCTTGAACACCGCTGGAAGCAACTGCTGTTGCTCATCAGCTCAGCCTGGATCCTTCTTTCGTTCGTGGTGAATGTGCTGGCCGTCCCCAATCTCGTCCAGAACACCGAAGCCAACTTGTGGGGCTATCAGCAACATCTCACCAGCCTCTCCTTCGGGCTGCTCGTGGCCTATCCGGCCGCCCGTGCCACCATCGGCCCCTCGCCTCGACCCGGTATGGAGTGGCAAGCGTTTCTCATTCTTGCCATGGTGGTTCAGGTTGCACTTGCCCCTCTGGTGCTGCTCTTGCGTCAACCCATCGAACTGCTCCTGCAAGCTGACGCTTGGCTTCTGGGTTGCGCGATGTGGGGATGTGGAGCCGGCCGAATCATGCGGGAACGACTTTCTCTTGGATCCGCACTTCTTGCGCTTCCGCTTTTCGCCATGCTCTTCGACTCAAACTGGAGTGTCCCCACGGCGGCCGCCTCGGCTGTGCACAACCCTGGACATCGTCCGCCACCCCCACTTTGGTTCGTTACGATTCTTCTCGCGTTGGGCTGGTCATGGATGACCAGACCTCGCCGTCCTTTTCCGGGAGACAACACAAATGACCATCATTCCGAGGGAACCGTTTGATCGCGCGCTCAGCGATCACATTGACGTCTTAGGCACCATTGGATTTGCCCAAAAGGCCGGGATGACCACCCGACAACTCAACCGAATTCGCTCCGGCGATCAACCCAACCCCTTCCATCGAGCCGCCGAATGGTCGCGGCTTGGCTCAGCCGACACGGCCAACCAGTTGGTGTCGATGGTGTGTGAAGCCAACGACGGCTTCTTCATCCAAGAGGGCGGTTCAGATGCCACCAACATCGAAGACACCATCCAAAAAGCGGCCGATGTCATCAAGGGTCTCGCCGATGGGTCACTTGACGACGAAGACCGGCGGCTGGTGCAAGAAGCCGTCGCCGCGATGATTGGCCTGCTGCAAAAGTAGGCATTCATTCAATCTGGGAAGTCGGTACGATGGGACTTCCACCGGTGGGGTGGCAGAGCGGTTGAATGCACCGGTCTTGAAAACCGGCATCGGGGAATCCCGATCAGGGGTTCGAATCCCCTCCCCACCGCTTCTCCGCATCGCCAACTTCGGTGGTGTAAAAATGCTCATCAGCCTCGGAAGCCAGACTGGACCAGTCTGGCTTTCGCGCTCTTCGGTGGTATCCCAACTGTGCCGTGGACTCAGGCGAGACCAACAACAGTCGGCCCAACCGGCGAGCGGTCAAACTCTGCCACGCCTTGGGCAATCTCGGTTCTCGATCGGGCTCAAGACCAATGGCATCAGCCAGTGATCTCACCGATGCGCCGACGTCTGAAATCAAATCCCCGGCGCGGTATGTGCATGCCACTTCAGACCGATGGGCCCACTGCCCGACGTGGGTCGCCCAAGCCAATGGTCGAGAAAGCCCGGCTTCATCCTTCATTCGCAACCAATCGGAGAACTTCAGATGGCGGTAATCTTCACGCTGGATGTGCTGCTGGTAATGGGAGGCCAAGACAGACCGACCAGGTCGGTGGACATACATCAATGTGGCGCGGGGACGGAGCCAAGTGAGAAAAATTTCGCGATACGGATCGTTGTTGCCGCTGGCCCACCACGCAGATGGACCGTCGGCAAAATGTGTTTTCAAGACACACCGAGGCGCACGACGCAACACTCGAATGAGAATCGACGGAAACGTATCAAGGACCTGTTCCCCACGAACCGGACCTTGCCATCTGGGAAGCCCAAGCCAGTCAACATCGACAAACAACCGTTCAAAAGGCTCACCTGGCCACTTCCAGCCCCGGCAGGGTTTGAAGTGACGGCGAATCACGTCAATCATGAGATGGGTTCCCGATCGCGGATGGCTGGCCACCACGACGGGGCGAGTTGGGAGCTGCTCAAGACATGAAGCGAACGCGTCTGGCGTCATGACGGGATCAAGCTTTGCTGACGCAAAACGTCGATGACTTTCGCGGTGGAATCTTGCAACGAGAGCTCCGAAGTCGGAAGCCGCAACTCTGGAGCCTCGGGCGCCTCGTAAGGCTGATGAAT
>CAXBRK010000184.1:0-3407 GCA_963978155.1 uncultured Phycisphaera sp.
CAACCGCCACGATGGCTTTGCCGCCGGCCCGGGCCAAGAGCCCCCCGGCGCCAGCCGCCAGAATGCAGCAGATCAGTGTCCCTACACCCTCCAACCCGCCAACACTGGCCAATCGGGCGCCCACCAGGCCACCACCGGCCAAGCCGAGGATCAATGTGGCCGATTCGGTCAGTTTGGCCCCTCGGACCCACAGCAAGACACCAGCGGCAAAGGCCACCACGGTGGTCAGTTCAATATCGGTGGCTGGCGGGGCAGCGATCGAATCGAGCAAAGTTGGTTCCATGAGGGGCCTCCGATGACCGATATCGGAGTTGGAGTGCCCATTCCATGACCGACCATCTTGACCAGCCCATCGACAATGGTGAGCCCGCCCCACCTTCTCCCCGCCGAGTGACCGCGGATGGTGATGGGCCGCCGGTGGCACCCACACCCGAGCAGGAAGCGGAGTTCGCTCGTTGGCGTGATGAAATCGACGCTCTGGATCAGCAGTTGGTCTTGGCCATGAACGAACGGGCCAAGGTGGTGCAACAAGTGGGTGAGGCCAAGCGTCGACTCGGCTACCCCGTCTTTGCGCCCCACCGCGAGCGCGAAGTCCTCGAGAAAATCAAAGGGCTCAATCAAGGCCCCCTGGCCAGCCGAACATTGCACGCGATTTGGCGGCAAATGATGAGTGGATCGTTTGCCCTCGAACGTGGTCTTCGCATTGCCTACCTCGGTCCTCGAGGCTCGTTCAGTCACTTGGCCGCCACCCGGCAATTCGGCGAGAGCGTCGAACATGTTGACGTGCGTTCGATTGGCAACGTGTTCAGCGAAGTGGCCACCAGCCATTGCGACTACGGGATGGTGCCGTACGAAAATTCCTCCGGCGGAAGCATCTCGGACACCCTCGATGCCTTCTTGGAACACGACGTCACGGTGTACGCCGAAGTCAAAGTCGAAATTCGACATTCGCTGTACGCCCAAGGCGAACCCGATGGGATTCGTCAAGTCATGAGCAAGCCTCAAGTGTTTGACCAATGCCGGCGTTGGCTGCGAACCCACCTGCCCCAAGCCGAGTTGGTACCGGAGCTTTCCACCAGCCGCGCTGTGGAACGGGCTGCGAATGAACCTGGGGTGGCCGCCATCGGTTCGGAAATTGCGGGCGACATTTACGGTGTGCCCGCGCTCTTCCGTGGTATCCAAGACAGCAGCAACAACATCACCCGTTTCCTGGTGATCGCACGAGAAGCCGCGCGCCCCACCGGCGAAGACAAAACCACGGTGATGTTTGTGACCAAGGATCGCCCCGGAGCATTGGTGGATGTGCTGGCTGATTTTCAGTCCAGCGGTCTCAACCTGTCGCACATCGACAAGCGGCCCAGCGGCCGAGAAAATTGGGAATACACCTTCTTCGTGGATGTGTTGGCCCACCGAGATGCCGACGCCATGCAGCTGGCCATCGAAAAAGCCCGCGAGCATTGTGTGAGCCTGCGGGTGGTGGGCTCGTACCCCCGCGCACAAAACGTCCTCTAGGCCCTGGTTCAACTGGCTTTCGGTCTTCCTCGATCTACGATGCAAGGGTGATCGTGCCGTTGTTGCTGGCTTTGGATGTTGGCTTGTCGCCGGTTCTGGCGGAGCGGGCCACGTTTGCCCCCAGCCAAACGCCTCGGTTGTCCACCACGCTCCACGCTGGGGGTGATGGCTTCTCCGGGACGATGCGCTGGCAGATCACCCACCTGGGTCGTGTGGTCGATGGCCCTCATGTGGTGCCGGTTGATTTGGACCAGCAGACTTCGGTCGAAATGCAGTTCGTGCCCGAGCAGCTTCCGGTTGGTGACCGAGGGTTCTTGTGTGAAGTGGTGCTGCGTGATGACCAGGGCGCTGAACTTGACCACACATCCGGCGCTTTTGAAGTGGCCGAAGATTGGACCCGATTTCCGCGGTACGGGTACCTCACCCAGTTCAACAAGCCGGCCGATGCGGTGGCGTTGTTGCGGCCGCTTCGTGATGGTTTGATCAACGTTGTTCAGGTCTACGACTGGATGGACGAGCACCATCGTCCTTGGAGGGTGGGCTACGACTATTGGCAAGACATCGCCGCCCGTGACCCTTGGGTCTCTCGCAGCAAATTGCTCGAGGTGATCGATGTGGGGCAGGACTTTGGAATGGCATCCATGGCCTACAACCTCATGTACGGCGCGTACGAGAACTACCAGAGCACTTCACCCATCGAGCCGTCGTGGGGTTTGTATCGAAGCGGGGGCGTGCAGGACGCGCACCCACTCAACATCCCGGGATGGGAAACCCAAAGCTTGGCATTGTTTGATCCTGGCCACGTGGGGTGGCAAGATTGGATTGCGGCCCGGACCGCCGAAGCGTTTGCGGCGATGCCTTTTGACGGTTGGCACATTGACACCTTGGGTGATCGTGGGGCGGTCTTCGATGACGCCGGTCAGTCGATTGATTTGGCGTCGTCGTACACGGACTTCCTGGCCGCGATGCGGTCCGCGCTGCCCGGCCAAGACTTCTCAGTCAATGCGGTGGGTGACTTTGGTGGGGCGAACTTGCGGGCCCAAGACGCTTGGGATGTCGCCTACTACGAGTTGTGGGACCACCCCGACCAAGACGATTACGCCGACCTGCGTTCCTTCTTGTCCATGCACCACAGCGCCTCGGATGTTGCGCCGGTGGTGGCGGGCTATGTGAACTATGACTTGGCCCAGCAGTACAACGGTCAGACACCAGGCCAGTTCAACCACACGTCGGTGCTCTTGGCCCAGTCGGCCGTCTTGGCCAACGGCGGCTGGTTGGTCAGTCGGGGCGACGGCTCGGCCATGTTGTGCAACGAGTATTTCCCAAACCGAAACCTGCAGGCTTCGGCCGACTTGTTGGGGGATGTGGATCGCTTCCATCACTTCGCGGTGGCCTACGAAAACCTGCTGCGTGATGGTGTGCAACAAGGATCCGGTTCAATTGCCTTTGGTGATGCAAGCATGCCCACCAGCACCGATGGTGAAGCGGGTGCGGTGTGGACGTTCCGAACCACCCGCGGGGGGGACGAGTGCGCGAACCGCTACGACGTGGTGCACTTGGTGGACCTTCGCCGTGCCAGCGATTCCCGGTGGCGGGACCCTGCGGGCGTGGCCCAAAGCCAACCGGTGCTGGTGGACCAGGCCATCCAGATTGAGTTCACCGGACCTTGGTCCGAAAGCCGCCTTTGGTTTGCGGCTCCAGAATGGCAGGGGGGACAGGCCGTCATGTTGGACGCGACCGTTTCGGGAAACCATGTGAGCGCGACGGTGCCGTTCCTTGAGCACTGGGGCATGGTCTGGATCGAGTACCGCACCCAGCCCGGCACCTGCGGTTGCCCCAGCGACCTCAATGAAGATGGCTTTGTGGGCTTTTCGGATGTGCTACAGGTCGTGGCG
>CAXBRK010000185.1:0-3369 GCA_963978155.1 uncultured Phycisphaera sp.
CAGACAAAACCCGGCACAAAGTTGTTTTCCCGGATCCGTTCTTCCCAACCACGCCAAGAATCTCCCCCTGTTCAAGGGTGATATTCAAACCGCGAAAGGCCCAATGATGGCTTGAAGAGTGTTGCCGGATTCCTCTTCCAGAGAACGGCATTTTGTATCGCACGCCCAAATTGGTTCCGGTGATTAATCGCGACTCAGAGTGCACGGACAACCCGAACCTTTCCGGCCTGATGGACCACAATACCCATAGACAAAATCACAATGGATTGGATGAACATAACACCCCACACTTCGGTCTCGACCCACTGGCCATGGAACATGATCTTCCTGTACGAATCCATCAAATAAGCGGCGGGATTCAAAGCAATGTACAACCCAAAAAAATTATCGCCAACCCTCTCTTGAAGCGTTGTAAGTGAATACAGGCCCGGCGAAAGAAAGTAAGCCGCATGCAAACAATGTTGCACCAGCCCGCCAATATCTCGCACCAGCGCGCCGATGATCGAAAATGTAAGTGCTAGTCCAAACAAGAGAGCCAATTGAATGGCCAGAAGTGGGACAATCTGGATGCAGCACCACCACGAACCAGAATCAAGCGGTGTGCTCACGACTATGGACACAGCGAGGTAGGTCAACAAGCCACAAACAAACGGAATGCAACCCGAAATAGTCTCAGCAAGTGGTATCGAAGAAATACAAAATGGAATGCTCAGTATGACATTCGCCTGTGAACCATAGATTCCCGTCGCGCGTCCGACAGTTGAGGCCAAATGCTTCCAGACAATGAGCGTAGAAAGCAAAAACATTGGAAAAGGATCTTGGCCCGTAGGCATATCGCCCCGAATACCGAAAACAATCCCCCAATAAACAAGCATCATTAATACCGGATCAAGAATCCACCAGCCCCAGCCAAGCAGCATCCTCGCCGTACTGACTCTGGCTCTTGTAAGCACAAGTTGCTTCACCAAAAGTCGCGACTTCCAAAGATCGGTCCAAAATCGAATCATCAACAGCTCAACCCTGCCATCAATGTGCATACCTTCGACGCGTGGTCTCCCACGCTAGGGATACCCAAGCCTTCTGCATGAGCGCTCAGGTGAAGCTGTCTCATCAAGCCTGCTGCGATGGAGTGGACACTTGCTGGATCTACTTCCATGTAACCACCCTGGAGCAACTCGGGCAAAGCACCGCAGTTGGACGCCACAATCGGGCATGACCGCAATGCGGCCTCCATCGGCGGCAAACCAAAACCTTCAGCAAATGAAGGGAAAAGCAACACCGCCGCATTGCCGTAAAGCCACTCCAATTCTGCCGGATCAACCGATTCGATCTCGAATATTTGGTCTGACTTCTTGGAACAACGAATGGCGTCTGGCAGCTCCGGGTAGCGGTCATCGTTGGGACCAACAATGACCAGCGGAGGTGCATCAACACTTGCCCAAGCCTCCACTGCGCGGCAAAGATTCTTATGGGGATCACGACGAGACACCATCAACACGAAACCCGGTTCTGTAATTCTCGCAGGCCGCACTGGGGGCACGAAGGGGCGGGCCACCCCTTCATGAATCACTGTGATCTTGCTTTCCAGTTCAGGCCAAAAAGTTCGGACGCTGGATGCGGTCGCACGGCTCACGCAAATCAATGCTTTCGCGTGTGCGGCTCGACGACGCATCCATCGAGACCACACCCCAAGCCACTTGTGCTTCCGACTTCGCCAATCGAGATCCCTGCACTCCAAAGGGATCAAGTCATGGATCACCCCAACATATGGACCGCCAATCAGTCGATTCACAAACAAATCCGGTAGCAAACGCAAACCACGGGCTATGCGATCCGCACGCGACAATTTGAGATCGTCCCATCCGGACAATGGGGCGTCGGCCAAAAAGCCTTGACAACCAGATGCACCAGAAACCTCGGCCAAGCCGTTGCAAAGGTTTTTCGCATACGAGGCAATTCCTCTTGACTCTGGGTTTACCCCTCGAAGATCGACACACCATCCGGAAGAACTCACCGCACCACCCGACGGTAGATTTCAGAAACTGCTTGAGACTGCACATCGGCGGCGTATCGGGACAGCACCTCTGGCATGTGTTGCTGAAGCCCTGTTCGAAGCGCGTCATTTTCGAGCAAGTCATGCATCGATGCGGATAGTTTCCCCACGTCGTAGGGATCACACTGCAGAGATGCTTCACCGCATACTTCTGGAAGGGAGCCCTGATTTGATATCAGCGCGGGGCAAGAAAAATGCATGGCCTCAACCGGAGGAAGACCAAATCCTTCCAAAAGACTGGGGAAAAAGAGAGCCCGCGCACCTTGCATCAAAGCCGTCAATTCACTTCTGGGGACGTACCCCATTCGCACAACACGGTGCCGCAATGGACCATTGATCAACTCCAGCTCACGTGCAGACTGCCATCCATCAGGACCAACCATGACAAGCTTCCAAGGCTCGGGAACTCGCATAAACGCCGACAACAAACGGCCAATATTTTTCTTAGGCTCAACAGCGCCCACAAACAATCCGTAGCGCCCGGGATGGATCCCCAGTGTTCGAAGGGTTCTTTT
Organism: uncultured Phycisphaera sp.; assembly: GCA_963978155.1. GTDB lineage: Bacteria > Planctomycetota > Phycisphaerae > Phycisphaerales > SM1A02 > UBA8653. Next base: position 2,569 of record CAXBRK010000185.1, read on the forward strand.
CAGTTCAGGCTCGGTCAATGTGGAGGGAGGAGGAGGGACAGACTGATGAACATTCACCACCAGGTCGTCCTTGGCATCTGTGAACTCCAGTACATCTTGACGCGTGTGTTCGGAGACCGTCAGGATGTACTCTGAATTTCGAACGGACTCTTGCAGCAATCGAACAAACATCTGCTTTTCATCAAGCGTTGCCCAAGGCAGACGAATGGGAATCAAGTCGTGGACGGTGGTAATCCGCGGGACTCCAGGCACAACAATCGGAACCAGTGTGGTGGTGTGCCAAACGTCTGGTGGCTTCTCCCAATTCACCCGGTGAGCGCGATTGGTGTACCGGAACTGTCGAAACGCAAGCCGGTACACATCAGCAGCACATTCGATCGCTGAAAATAGCTTCCAATACGATCGCGAGGGATCCAAGTGCACCGCATCAGTAAGTTGGATCCGACTTGATTTGCTCCCCAAGGCAGTGCGGGCCATCAAACCTGGCTTCCGTGTGCACCAATCCAACACACCGCCGGAACCTTCATATGCATCGAACAGACTGACTTCCCGAAGCGCCGGGGTTCGGCCTCTCAGTCGTGCCTCATGGAGAATTTCCGGATGGAACCCTGCAGACCCAATCAACTTGATCAAATTGATGCCGTAGGTCTTGATTCCTGTGCCTTGTGACAGTCCAAGGTTGTACCCATCGATTCCAATTCGAAGCGCCGTCACTGTGCATTACCTCAAGCGGAACGGACGGAGTACGCCTTGCACAAGAAAATTCAAGTCGGTCAAGATCGAACGGTTTCTGATGTACCA
>CAXBRK010000186.1:0-3362 GCA_963978155.1 uncultured Phycisphaera sp.
AAAAAGCAAGAACAACATGCCAGCGGTAATCAAGCCGGGCCAAAGAATGACTCTCGGACCGCCATAATCCACCGAAGCGGTGGCCACCCGGACATCCCCATCTGGTCCGGTCGCCCAAAGGACCACCTGAATACCCATGACTCGATCGCCTTTGTACTCGGGTGATTGCTCCTCAGCCTTGTTTTGAACCACACTGAAGTGTTTGATCACCGGCGGCTGGTTTTCGTCGGGGTGCTTCCACTCCAACCAAGCTTTGGTGTAACTTCCTTTCAAGGAAACAATCGCGTTAAATCTGTGGGTGTCACCCTTCGCAAAATTACCATCCGGGAAATAGATGTTGCCCGAGATGTCTTCTTTCGTCACCTCAAAAACAACCGGGGCACACTGGACTTCGTCCACGCCAGGAGAGTTACGCCAGACCCGGGCGGAAATTTCATAGGTGCCTTCTTTGTCGAAGGTCCAGTTGAGGGTTTGATGTTGTTCACTCCGCTCAAGACCGCCGGGCATCTTGATGTCCCAGAAGACTTGGGCCACATCGTCCATTGGCTGGATCGAGAACGCACGACTCTTGCCCCACAGAATCTCAGCCCCAACCTGATCTTCAGGCACGAGGATGCTGTATGCAATGGACTTGTGCTGGGCCCGAAGATCCCATGACAATTGAGATTCAGGCTGAATTGGCTGATTACCCACAAAGAACTTGGGAGTCACCTTGATGGAAGCACCCTCTTCGACCCCAGCAGCATCCTTGGCGTCTCCAGAAATCGTGACGGTCGCCACACCGTCGCTTCGAACACCACTCTCAACGGCGTCACCTGAACTCAAACCTGTGGACTGGAACTGCACCCTATCCACCAAATCAGCCGCCTCCCCAGAGACAGCGAGCGTGAAGGTCTTGGATTGACCAAGCTCATACACGCCACCGCTGACCTCAGGCGACACGAGTTTGTAGGTCAAGACCGGGGGACGGGCGTCCAAAGGAGTGCTGTCTTCGAGCTGTCGGCCCTCAAACTTACTGGTGACGACCAGTTTGTAACTCTGATCCTGAGACGAGAAGGGCACGGTGATTGATTCAATTTTTTGGGTGAATATCAGCCCATTCTTTTCAAAAGTGGGCTTTAGCCCCAAACCATCCTTGCTGACCACCACCCAACTCTCGCCGTCTCGCAACTCCAGCAACTCCAGTTTGGCTTGAGTCGCTCGAGTAGCCGTGATGGCCACCTGCAGTTCTTTGCCGGCAACGACAGTTCGATCGGCATCAACCTGAATAGACGGGGCTTCAGAGACCTTAACCACGGTCGAGTTTGAGATTTCCAACTCTTCACCAGAGTCGGACTTTAAAAAAGCACTAACTTCCAGCCGAAGATCTCCAGATTGATCCAACGCGTCAATCTTCAATTCCGAACCACGTGAAGCTTGCTTCATGCCATTCAAGTCCCAACGCCAACGCACCACTTCGGCTTGAGGCGTGACAGAAGCGGAGAATGTCACGGAATCGCCAGTGGCCAAGTTGCTCGAGAATGGTTCGAGTTTGACTTTGGCGTCAATCACCGGCACGTTCACTGAAATCGTGTTGGAACGACGCGGAGCTTTCGGATTCCCCTTGAGGGAGAGTCTGTTCTGCCCAGGTGTATCGAACGTAGCCGTAGCGGTCCATCCATTCCGACTCTGTTGAAGAGGACCTCCGTCGGTCCGAGACCAGACACCAGGTACACCTGGAACCGGCGGATACGAGAGGACAACCTTTTGACCAACGACTGGACTGGGGGGCTGAATATTGATCCGACTGGCGTCGAGTTCAATATTTTCTGCGGCAGCGATGGTAAACGGGATCTCTTGGGGGCCTGTCAGGGGTTGTCCAGAGCCACTTCGAAGCGATGCGATATCGAGACGGAGTACCCCCGAGGTCTCCTTATCAAATCCTTGAAAGGTACTTGGGAATTCAAGATTTACTTCCTGACGTCCGTTCTTCAACGAAAGTTGACCTGAACCAACCCTCATCCCCTCAACTTCGATGGAGTACGGGCATCGAAGTTGAACCAATTCTTTCGGACAAGAAGAATTCACCTCGAGTTGCAGGGTTGTTCGACCCGCCACGGGATGTGCCGTCATCGCGGTAGAGGAAACCAGTACCGAAATGGGCAAGATTTGGACCGCTTTCTTGGAAGCGTCAATTCCTTGGACAAATCTTGCCAGCCTATTGTTTGAAAGGGCCCGGTTGGCATTCCCATTGAGGTACACCTCGGCGGCAGTCAAGTGTCCGGCACAAGAGAACTGCTGCTCAAAGCGTTTGATCCTCTCAAATTCACGTATCAAATCAGCCTCAGATGCACCTCTACCGCTGTCCTTACCATCAGTCAGAATGACCACCATGACAAATCGCTGTGTGGGATCTTGCTGCAACCAACGCTGCTGATCTCTTAAGGTCGTTATCACAGCGTCACGAAGAGCTGTTTCACCGCCTGGCTCAAAGTCCTTTCCGTTAATTTTTCTCTTGGCGAGCTGCCGTTGTGTGTCATCCAAGGATTCGTAGTTCAATGTTGTCTTGATCTTGTCACTGAATGCACACAGGTATAAACCAACCCCGTCACCCTCTGGAAGCAGGTCTATTTGACGGTTGAGCTCTTCGCGTACAACTTCGTACCTAAAAGGGCCTCCCCTATCGTCGACGCGAGTTCCCATCGACCCTGAACAATCCACAACAAACACAAACCGAACTTCCACACCATCAGGAACGGTCCCGCAGGGATCATCTTGCGCAACAACAACTGGGGCCATCCACAGTGTCAACAACAATGCAATGATCTTGGGCATCAGATCCTCCCGAAACGACAGTTGAACCTAGCCCAGCAACTCTGAGAGTCCATCGAAGCGAAGGAAATATGCGTGTCCTTTGCTGCAAAAAGGACAATTTGTGGTGCAAATGAAGGCTTATGGGACGGTTGAACAACTACGTCAGCCGATGAAACGCATCAAGGGCTTCTGGGTTCTTGAGTGCGTCTTTGTTCTTCACTTCTTCACCCAGAACCACACACCGCACCGCCAACTCAACTTTCTTGCCACTGATGGTGTACGGAATGTCCGTCACCGCGTGCACATGGGCAGGCACATGCCGAGGTGTACACCCCGCACGAATTTGACCACGGATTTTCTTCACCAGCGCTTCATCCAACGAGACGTCGTCCGCCAACTGCACAAACAGCATCACTTCGACGTCGCCTTCAATGGGCCGACCGATCACGATGGAGTCCACCACCTCATCCATGGCTTCCACCACCCGGTAAATCTCCGCCGTACCGATCCGCACCCCGCCGGGGTTCAGCGTCGCATCGCTTCGACCAGTGATTCGAATCCCACCCTCT
>CAXBRK010000187.1:0-3354 GCA_963978155.1 uncultured Phycisphaera sp.
TCTTGGCCCGGGTCCCGCGAGATGCGGCTTGGGTCCGAACCTTCTACGAGCGAGCGGGCTACACCGATATTGGGGGCTCGGCCGGGCGGTTGGCTGGTCATTCGGCTGCGTTTGCGACGTACGAGAAGTTGCTTGAGCCGACGGGCTCCAACGCTTCAACCGTCTCGGACCCCTAAAGATGGCGCCCTCGGGCTCTCCCGAAAGCCGCGTATCGGACTCGAACCGATGACCTGCTCATTACAAGTGAGCTGCTCTACCAACTGAGCTAACGCGGCAGGAGGGATGATTCTACCGACGGACCTGTGGCGGTGACCTTCGATTGTTGGTGATTCCGTCCGCCGCTCCGGACCGAATGATGGACGGAGGGACGGGTTTCGCTACAATGACTCTTTCCCCAAGCGGGGGACTGGCGGCTCTGCTGCCGACAATTCGGGCGTGTACCCAAGTGGCCAAAGGGGGCAGACTGTAAATCTGCTGGCGTACGCCTTCAGAGGTTCGAATCCTCTCACGCCCACTTCTCTGTCAGACTCACTCCGGCAGACCTGCTTCGACGGCCTTGCTCCGTCGTTCGATTGGGCAATCCCTCCTGCCCTTGCTTTCAGCCGATTTTTTATTTGTTCTGAGAACGCTTGTGTGTGGTGGCGCAAACATCACGGACTTCGGTTGAGATGACCGTTGCATCCGTTCCGCGTCATGCCATCTGGGTCATGCGATCAACGTGTGATCCAAGATTTCCCTCAGGGCGGTCCAGTCGGCAGCCTCCATGTCGGCTTCTTGAACAACCACTTCGCGTTGGGCGTGGGCGGTGAAGGCGATGAACCGGTCCGCATGTCCAGACCGTTTGAGTTCCAGATCACTGATGCCATCGCCCACCGCGATCGCTCCTTTGTTCGGCCCCAAACCAAGTTGGTGGACGATCTCGGGCTTCCCGCCGTTTCGCGAGAGAGGATGGTCCCGATCAAAGCCAATACAGACGTCCCCATCCCAGCACAGCACATTGGCATGGATGTGTTCCGCTCGAAAGCCAAGAGGGGTGAGCACCGGGGCAATCCAATCCACAAAACCGCCCGAAACCACATGCAGATGTTCGGCTTGATCTTCGATCCACTGGCGATCTTCGACCAAGCCTGGAGTCAATTGATGACCAAGAGACTCAACCAACCGTCCGACATGGGCCCGATCAAAGGTGAGCGTGGCCAATCTTCGCGCCAAACTTTCCGAGAGGGGCAACTCTCCAGACATGCCGAGGTTGGTCAATCGTTCGATTTCCGCCACCTTGGCTCGGGCGTTTGGATCATCGGCCAAGACCATGCTGGCGAGAGCGTCGAGGCTTTCCACCGCACACAGGGTGGAGTCAAAGTCCAAAATGATGGGCTTTTTTGGCATGAATAGACCGTATCGGGAAAGTGACCCATTTTCGGGGATGGAGTTTGGCACTTTGGACGAAAGAATAGATGAAGGTGACCCTGATGATCCCAGCATTGCTTGTTCCAGCCATCCTTGCGACCAGTGATTTGCGTCCCGAAGAGACTGAATTCTTCGAGACTCATATTCGTCCCGTCTTGGTGGACCACTGCTACGGCTGCCACTCGAAGGAAGCTGGGAAAGCACGGGGGGGCTTGCGGCTCGACACCAAGATTGATTTGCTGGCTGGCGGCGGCACTGGCCCCGCCATCTTGCCCGGCGATCCTGATGCGAGTCTGCTGATTCAAGCGATCCGCTGGGAAGATGATGATTACGCGATGCCACCGCGGCGAAAGTTGCCCGACGACACCATTCGATATTTCGAAGAGTGGGTCCGTATGGGGGCGCCAGACCCCCGGGTTCCCGCAGATGTGGCCGCTGGCGAAGAGGATGTGGATCTCTCTGGAGGATTTGATCCCAACGCCCTCACCGAGCATTGGTCTTTTCAGCCCATCACCAATCCCAAAACACCCGCCGTGCAAGATGTGCGTTGGCCGACCGGAACCATCGATCACTTCGTCTTGGCCGAACTGGAGTCGGCCGGGATCGAGCCCAATCCTGATGCTGATCTCCGCACCCGGGCCCGCCGCGCGAGTCTGGATCTGACCGGACTTCCCGCCAACCCAGAACGCCTCGATGCGTTGCTCCTTGATCAAAGTCCAAACGCTTTCGCGTCTTATGTCGACGAATTGCTCGACGCTCCGGCGCACGCCGAGCATTGGGGACGCCACTGGCTGGATGTCGCCCGCTACGCCGAATCGAGTGGGCGAGAAAACGACATCGCGTACGCCAACGCATGGCGGTACCGAGATTGGGTGATCGATGCTTTTGATCAAGACATGCCCTTTGATGAATTCATCACCAAACAATTGGCGGGTGACTTGTTGCCCGCTCTGGATGAGACCGAGCGTGCTCACAACCTGATTGCCACTGGGTACTTGGCGATTGGAGCAAAGGGGCACAACACCCGAAGTCGGCGTGAGTTCCAAGCAGACCTCATCGATGAACAAATTGATGCCTTTTCACAAGGCATCCTTGGCATCACGGTGGCCTGTGCGCGATGTCACGATCACAAATACGACCCGATTCCTCAAGCCGACTATTACGCCGTCAAGGGGATCTTTGAAAGCACGGACACCCTGTACGGCAGCTTGGCTGGACCTGGCAATCGGATGCCCTCAGATTTGATCCCGCTTCCGTTGGAGGCAGAGCTCTCCCACGGTGCAAGGATGATGCCGGCGATGCGGGCGTTTCTTGAACGTTCTCGTAAGCAAACTGAAGCCAACGTGGAGCGTCTGACCGAGCGATTGGCGATTGAGGGCCGTGAGCGGGTCAACCCCGGACAAATTCGAAACAACCAGCAAATGACCGAGAACGTCAAAACGGTTTTGAACCGCTACGACGACCAAGGACGCTTGCTCACTTCAGAACGAAAAGCCATGGGCGTGGCGGATCGTCGCGTTCCGATCCACAGTCGCTTCCTGGCTCGGGGGGAACTGGATGAGCCTCGACAACTGGTCAAGCGTGGTGTGCCCAATATGTTGGCCGGTGCCGCGGCACCTGAAATCAACCCTGACCAATCGGGTCGACTTGAACTGGCCCAATGGATCACCGGGGAGCAGAACACGTTGACTGCTCGGGTTTGGGCCAATCGAATTTGGCTTCATCTCATGGGCCGACCGTTGGTGGAGACCCCAGACAACTTTGGGGTCTCTGGGCAGTCACCCTCGCATCCCGAACTGTTGGACAAGTTGGCCACGAGGCTCGTTGAGTTGGACTGGAACACTGACGCCCTGATCCGGGAGATTGTGTTGTCTCGGACTTGGGGATTGTCGAACGAACACCAATCCGACGCCCATGCCAAAGATCCCGAAAACAAACTGTATTGGC
>CAXBRK010000188.1:0-3347 GCA_963978155.1 uncultured Phycisphaera sp.
TCGAACGATGGCGTTGCCCAATCCCGCGGTCAGAATCTTCTTCAGTCACGAGGATCTTTCGTACGCCCTCTTGGATCGCCCTTGGTGCAACACCAATGGATACCGCACGGATTCGGCCCGCATCATCTTGCGACAACTGATCTGTGGCGGGCCATCGGAATGAACCTGCGCATCCGCTCACTCGATGTTCAAAGTGGGCATTGGATGCTGTACGCATCCAACACAACCAACAAATCGTTGAACTGAACCACGCCGTCTCCATCCACATCGCCCGCAGTGCCCAAATCCACTGGCCCCCAAGCGTTCACCACCAACAACAAATCGAAGAAGTTCACTCGGCGGTCACCATCGAGATCTGCGAGGCATTCGCAACGGTCGTGGATGCCATTCTGGTTGACATCGGGCTCACCAGCGGCGACCGGACACGGGGCCCCCTGAATCCCAACCGTATGGCCCTGCCCCGCCGTCAACATGGCGTAGGTTCCAGTCGGGACATCAGTCTGACCGTATTGGTTGAAACCCCACATCTGCACCGAGCCGTCGGGCAACACCCCAGCGGAATGACCAATCCCGCAAACAATGTTCACAAATGGCTTCTGGGGAGGAATGTCCAGAACTTGGAACGTGTTGGTTCCCCATCCCAAGGAAGTCTCGTTGCTTCGCGTTGCGGCGGAATGGTAGAAACCTGCCGAGATGCCCTGGTACCCCGAGTCGGTGGGCACGTTGCATTGCCCCTCATCGTTGCGCCCCCACGCTAATATGGAGCCGTCTGAACGCAACACCAGCGTGTGGTGCGCACCGCACGAGATATCGATGCCGTCGTTGATCAATGGGGGCTCGGTTCGTCCATCTAAATTCAACCCCCACGAAAAAACTCGACCATCCGATGTCAAACCCACAGAGTGGTAATACCCAGCATCGACCGCAACAAACACTTCACCGGTTGGTGCGTCACATTGCCCAAAGGCGTTCCAACCTATCCCGACCGCTTCTCCTGAACCAGACAACAAGATGGTGTGAGCCCCCCCTGCGTCTGCGTCGATCCAATTCAACTCGGAAGGGAGATCACACTGCCCCCAATCGTTTCTTCCCCAAGCCACTACCCCTCCCTCTGGTGTTCGGGCCACGGTGTGGTCGGAGAGGGTGTCCACTTGCACTGCGACCAGTTCCTCGGGAACGGTGGACTGCCCAAATCCATCATCGCCCCACGCAACAACCAAGCCAGGGTTCACGTCTGAAGCAGACCCGCCAGACAGGATCGCCAAAAGAGAAGCCAGAGGGTACACAACCCTATTTTCCCCCAGAATGGGCCTGATGCAAGGAAGATGATGTCCTTAGATCACCAGAGAAGGGCATTGAAATGGACTGCATCCATGACCCAAGACAGGGTTTGGGAACAGATCAATCCCCAGATAGGTTCGCAGAGCCATCTTTCAACACCTCCAAGACAGATTCCCCGTATTTCTGGCTCTTGGCGGCACCAATCCCCGGAACCTCAAGAAGGGCCCCAAGTTCTATCGGCTTGGCCTTGGCCAAGGCACGCAACGTGCGGTCACCAAACACCACATAAGGCGGCACCCCTTCGCTGGCCGCCACGGTTTTCCGCCACTCACGAAGGCGCTCGAACAGCGACCGATCGACCCCTTCCCAATCGGCGGTGTCCGCTTTGGTCCGCCGGGTGGAGGTGCCTTCGGGGGGACGCGTGAACTGCACTTCAATCCGCCCTTTCATGGCCGCCATCCCCTCCTCGGTCAGCCGCACCACTGGCCGGTCGCCCGGCGTGCGTTCCAGCAAGCCCAGATCGACACACTGGTGCACCAGATTGGTCAAACCCTTGGCGCTGTGGTCGGCCAGCAAGCCAAAGACCGACAGTTCATGGTGCCCCCGCCGCTGGACGCTTTCATCCATCACGCCGCGCAACACTTTGACGACATGCCCGATGCCAAACGACTGCTCCACGCGGGCCACCGCGGAGAGAATCTTCCGAGCGATCAGCGTGGACCCCGGCAACGCCACCACTTCCCCGAGACACACATCACACGCCCCGCATCCTGTCTCGGCGTTGGTCTCCAACTCCTGACCAAAATGTTCCACCAACGTCCGGTGACGGCAACGGATCGTCCGGGCGTAGGCCTGCATTGCCGTCAAATGGTGATGGCGACGTGAAGCATTGGCTTCGTCACCAGACTCTTGCGCCTCGCGATCGATGAATTCTTTCCAGCGCACCACATCCCCCGCGGAATACAGCAGCACGCACTCCGCCTCCAGACCGTCGCGTCCGGCTCGGCCGGTTTCCTGCTGGTACTGCTCGATGGACGCGGGCAAGGAGGCGTGAATCACACACCGCACATTGGACCGGTCGATGCCCATCCCAAACGCCACCGTCGCACACACCACATCGAGGCGCTCGTCCTTGAACGCACGCTGCACACGCTCTCGGGCCGAAGCGTCCATGCCCGCGTGGTAATGCCCCGCATCCAGGCCACGTTTTCGAAGCGACTCGGCGTACCGTTCGGTTTCGGATCGGCTGCGGCAATACACAATCGCTCCCTCTCCACGGTGGCGTTCCAGCGTCGAGGCAATGCGATCGGTCGCGCCATCTTTGGGCAAGATCCGGTACACCAAATTGGGTCGATCAAAATGCCCCACCAACTCGACCGGGTCCACCAACCCCAGTTGGCGAATGATGTCGTCGCGGACCTTGGGGGTTGCGGTGGCGGTGAACGCATGCACCGACACGCCTGGAAAATGTTTGCGCAAACCGGCCAACTGCCGGTACTCGGGCCGGAAGTCATGGCCCCAATCGCTGATGCAGTGGGCTTCGTCGATGGCGATCGCACCAATTCGCATGGCCCGCATTACTTCGATCCAGCGCGGATCCACCACCCGCTCGGGCGCGCAGAACAGCAACGACCAGCGGCCATCGCGAATGCCATCAAGGACTTCGTGGTGGGCTTGGTTGGACAACCCCGAGTGCATGGCCGCCGCTTGCACGCCTACCGAACGCAGGGAAGCAATTTGATCTTCCATCAAGGCGATCAAGGGTGAGACCACAATGTCGACCCGGCCGGCCACCAACGGAGGCAACTGGTAGCACAAGCTCTTCCCCCCACCAGTGGGCATCACCAACAAAGAGTCGCGACCCAGAAGGCCTGCTGCCACTGCTTCTTGTTGCATGGGCCGGAGCGCGTCGTACCCCCAGTGGTGTTGAAGAACATCCAAGGTGCGGGCCCGGTCCTCAGGCGACATTTCCGGCATCCGTTCCGGCATGGAGCGGATCCTACCGGGCCATTCGAAGGCACCCCCCCTTCACCGGATGATTCAGAAACAATCCCCGTAATCGGCCA
>CAXBRK010000189.1:0-3344 GCA_963978155.1 uncultured Phycisphaera sp.
CTTGGGTGTAGTTCGGACTGAGTTGTTCGTTCAGCAAAGCGCGGAAGTTGGGCCACTGGTTGATTCCGGCGTTCAAGTCAGCGCGCCGCTGGGTGGAGAGTTCCGCCGTGCGCTCGCTGCGACTGTTTTCACGGACCAACACTTCAATCAGATCGTGTTCGTGGAAGGTTCGCGGTTTGTGCTCGCCCGGAGTGTGAGCCACTTGCAGGTGGCTGGTGTCCCACGGATCACGGGGGGCCATTGTTTGCGAGGGATTTGGTCTTGCGGCATCAGGACGCACTTGCACGCTGGGCAACGCGCCGGGAGTGATGGATGGAGCGGGTGGCACTCGGACCGAGGCTGGTCCCGCACACGCCGTCAACGAAAGAAGACCAAGACACACCAGTCGGTTCATGATGAACCCTCCATCAGTTCCACCACACCGTCCTTCCGGAGGGTGCCGTGCCGAATCACTCCATCATCAAGCCGCACTTGAACCTGTTCGCCCGCTTTGGCCGACCCCATCACCCGTCCGTTTGTCCGGGCCAGAAACCCTCCCAATCGTCGCTCAACCGAAACTTGGTTGCCACGTTTGATCAAATCAGGAGCCGTGGCACGGTTCAACGGGGACCGCGGATTGAATTGCCAATTGGGATGCCATTGACCGTCTTCGTCGGCAATCTCCAATGTGAAGGCATGGTCTGTTTCACCAAGCCTGGCCCGCACCGTTCGAACGGTCGGGTGGGTCCGCAGGGTCCACTCGCCTTCTGGGAGTTCGGTGCCATCGAGGCTGCGGACGCGCAGTTGACCCGGGTCCAATCGCAGTCGCTTGGCAATGATCGTGCGGAGGGATTGAGGCCCGGGGGTGGGGGCGGCGATCGGGGTTGATTCTTTGATCGAAGGAATGCTGGTGCGTTCGATGGTCGCCACGCTTCCACGGAATTCCCACCGGAAGACCGGGGCGGCACAGTGGTCGAGCAAATCGATCACGAAGGCGAGGTCGACGGGATTGTCGGGCTGCCCTTGGGGCACTTCGAGCGCGTGATAGCGACACGCTTCGCCTTCGAGTTTGGCGAGATCGCCAAGCGTGAGCGGCGCGTCGCCCTCCAGCCACACCTCGTGCTGCAAGGTGACGCGGCTCGAAGCCAATGCCGCAACCAGGACGAAGGCATCAACCACGGCGGAGGTTTGCCACTTCGCGGAGGAGTTCGTCGGCCGCTTGGATGGATTGGCTGTTCATTTCGAACAACCGTTGGGTGCGAATCAAGTTGATGAGTTCTTTGGTGGGGTCCACGTTGGAAGCTTCCAAGAAGCCCTGCAGAATGTTCCCCGCACCATTTTCGGTCGGCGTGGTGTTGATGGCTTGACCGCTGGCGGTGGTTTCCACGAACAGATTCTCACCCACGGGCTGCAGCCCAGAAGTGTTGGGGAAGATGGTCAATTCCAACTGTCCTGCTTCTTGGGTTTGTCCATTTTGGATGAACGACACGATGCCATCGGCGGTCACCGTGATGTTCTCTTCAGGCACATCTTCAGGAATCGTGATGGCCGGCACCAAACGGCGGCCGTTGGAGTTGGCCAGGACCAGTTCTCGGTTGGCATTCAGGGAGAAGTTGCCTGCCCTGGTGTACGCGAGTCCATTGACGCCCAGACCGTCTTCAACTTGGACTGCGAAGAAGCCGCTGCCTTGAATCGTGAAATCAAGGGTGCGCCCGGTGGGCTCCATGCCGCCTTGCCGGAAATCGAGTTGCGTGCCAGACACCTTGGTGCCCAGCCCCACAAAGACGCCAGTGGGCCGAATGTCGCCGTTCACATTCTCGGTTCCAGGTTGCTCACGTTCTTGATACATCAAGTCCTCGAACATCACGCGGCTGCCCTTGAACCCTTGGGTCCCGGCGTTGGCGATGTTGTTGGCAATCACTTCGAGCTTGGTGTCCAGGGCGGACAATCCCGAAGAAGCGCTGTGCAAGGAAAGAATGGCCATCAGTCAGACTCCAGAAAATCAAACGGGTCGAGCCAGCGTGTTCCACGCCAGATCAAGGGTTGTGTCGTGCATGCGCAGCAGTTCCAAGTTGGCCTGGGCCGCGCGATTGGTTTCGATGAGGTCGGTCATCGCTCGAATGGGGTTCACACTGGAACCTTCGAGCATGCCTTGGTGGATGCGGCTGGTGGCGGCGGAAGCCTGTCCTTGGACCAGTCGTACCAGGCCGCCGCCGATCTTCTGCAGGCCTTCTGCGGGCAACAGATCCATTCCGAGTTTGGCGACGGGCAGACCATTTTCCAAGATGGTGCCGTCGGTTTGAATGACCGGCGTGGCGTTGGGGTCCATCGTGATGATGGCGCCACCATCGTCGAGCATGGGTTGTCCGCTGGCCGCGTGGACCAAGCGTCCTTCGGCATCCACCAACAGCCGGCCATCCCGGGTGTATTCCGTCAAGCCGGTCTCGCCTTCGACGCGGAGCCAGCCGTTGCCTTCCAAGGCAATGTGGAAGGGGTCTTCGGTGCGTTCCATGGGTCCGGGGCGCACATCAACCCGGTTGGGGGCTGTGAACAGACCACCACCGAGCCGAGCCAAGAGGGCGTTGGGGCCAAGATCTGGGGCATCGGCGGCCGCGCTGGGGGCCTGCCGCTGCATGGCCAAGGCAAAATCCGCCTGAAAGCCAGGGGTCTCCGCGTTGGCCAGATTGTTGGAGAGGGTGTCCAACCGGTGCAATGCGGCGAGGGTGCCCGAAGCCGAGACTGACATGCCGTAATTCATCGCGAGCGCCTCCTGCGTCCAGTTGGCCGCGGTCCTCCATGACCCACGGCGTAGTGAAAGACAGTGCAAACTCCATGCCGGCGGCTTCTTGCGCAAGATGTGCGCCTTACGAGGGCCCGGAATCACAAAGAATGCCCGAAACCGCATTCTGCAGCGAAGTTGGGCGGCGGCCGTGTCGATTTGAGGCTGATGGCTTTGGGCACCTCAGCACGAACTCCGGTCGATGCCTTCTTGCACTGGATGCAGGTGGAGGCGGGGGCTTCGCCGCGGACCCTTGAGGCCTACCAGCGTGATTTGCGAGCATTGACCGGATTCCTGAAGCGGCGGGGGATCCAAGACCCCAACGCCGCTTCTCCGGAAGACATTGAGGCGTGGGCCCGTTGGTTGGCCAAGCGAGGGCTGGCCGCAACAACCCGCCGCCGGCACATGGCCGCGGCTCGATCCTTTTACAAGCATCAGCGGGCCGAAGGGCGGCTGTCGAACGATCCCCTGCGCAGGCTTGATCCCCCGAAGCGGCCACAACGGTTGCCGCGGGTGGCGACCGCCAAGGAAGTGGCTGCGATGTTGCGGGCGGCGGCCGAGGGCAGCATGCCCGTCCGAGACGTGG
>CAXBRK010000190.1:0-3304 GCA_963978155.1 uncultured Phycisphaera sp.
AAAAAAAACACAAAAAACAGCTCAAAAGATTGTGGGTGCACAAAGATTTTTGGTTTTTCATAGATTTCCTTGGTCCTGGCCCAGCTGGACTCTGAAAAACTTTGGTTTTTTGTGCACACGTAATCGTTTTTGGTTCTTTTTGGTGTTTATACAACAAAAATACATGTAAACCACAATAATGACATATTAGTTTAGAGGTTACTAATAGATTTATTGTATTTTCATAACTAATAAACTTTTCTTTATTATAAATATTTTTTTTATTATCTTTTAGTTCTATTCTTGATATTGCTTTTTAATAATTCTTTTTGGCAAATAATAAAATTATATTTTTACTCATCATTTTTTATATTTATTTTTTTAAAAGTTAGGTAAAAAGTAGATGACATTTGCAGATAAAATTAAAACAAAATTGAATGTAAGCCCTACAAAACAAGCTTTAGAAAGACTAGATCAATACAAAGATTTTGGTAATTTTTCAAAAGGATTATTTAAATTACATATGGATACGAAACACAACATAAATTAGTTTTACCATATTCTTCTCCATTTTCCAAGAATTATTTCAACATTTTTATGATTTTTATGTATAAACCATTTTTTGTATTTATTATCCCAAATTGCTCCAAGTTTCAAGGACCAACAGCGTGATGCCTCCGCGAGGGTTTCGAAAAGCCAGGATTCGGCCGAGATCTTCAGCCCCTTGCGCTATACGAAAGAACGATCCGCTCAATACCCCAGTCACGACTGGCAGGAACAAGAATGCATCGGGATCCAAAAGAGATGACGGTGGCGCTGGATCCGGAATATCCAACTCTTCCTGATCCTCAAGGGGTTCCTGAACAACATCCTCGATCTCTGGGAGTTTCCCGGATGAGTCCTTGGCCATCGGACGAGTTTTTTGCACACTCGTGCGTGGAAGGAACGGAAGGTCCGAAGTGCGTGTGGACCAATCGGACCAATTACTGACCGCCTGAATGAACTCCTCCGTAGAATAGGGTTGATCCAGATTGAAGTTAATAAAGGTCACTCCGCACTCAGCATCAAATTCAACATCTCGAACGGGAAGGGGCTCTCGACTCTGGGCCCGGTACAAGGCATTGAGCTTCCAGGTGTTGGTGTAATGCATCCATCGTGTTGATCGGAACTCGTCGTTTCTCACTTCGAACCACTGGGTACTGGGTCGTGCGGTTGATCTCTCGTGAAAATGCACACCTTTGGAAAAATCAAATTTTGCTTTCCATTCCCAAGCCGGAAACCGGAAACCGTTTTCGGTGCGCATATCGTCGGCTTCGATGATGACCCGGTTTGCGCCACGTGATGAATCCACCGAAATCGAGCGCGGTGTGTAGGAAGCACTTTCGGTCCTCAACTCAAACTGCGACACACTCGCCAGATCAATGTGGTTTTTGGTCAAGAGCCCCTGACCCGACACGCGCCATTCAGCGATACGCTTGGGATCTGCATCTTTGCCTCGAACGACCACAAGCTCAGTGGGATCGTCCCCCACGACCAATCGACATCCAGCGGTTTGGCTGTAGTCCGCAATGCCTAAGGAACGATCACCTACCACGGAGACCCAAGGGAATATTGAACCACCCTGAAGGGTTGAACTCGCACGATTGGCCTTGGTCTCCAAATCAGGTGGGTCAATCCGCAAACGGAGGGTGTTATGAACGACTTGTTCGGCTTCATCTCGAGGTGAAACGGCACCCACCGGAGGCAGTCCAAATTGAACCCAGGCATCTCGTTCGATTGGTGAGTCCGGAGACAAGATTTCACAGAGTTGGCCGAGGTGTGGCAGCCAGCGGCCCTGAGAAGCCGAAGAACCAACCACCGTCACGTGCCGATGAGGATTCGCCGGCATGTACTTGCCTGCAAAGGTCAAGTACTTCATACGTTTGGCAAAAGGCTTCCAATTCAAAGACAGGGCGATCTCCCGAGACTTTGGAGTGCCGTCGTCTACCACCACCATCCATTCCTTCTGAACCTGTCCTCCCAATACGAAGGGCAAACCGGACTTAATCACTTTGATGTCCACGTTCGCACCCGTGGCGGCAAATTCCCTTTTGTACTGCTCTTGCTCTGCCTCGACGTCTGGAAGATCAGGACGAACCACAACAATCTGGCCCCATGCTGAGTCAACACCACGACACAGGTCCACAACCGCATCACGGTGATGCAGGATGTCGACCATTGAGACCCGCTGAATGGACTCGGGAGGAGGTGAGAAGCGGTCGAGCCGAATGACACGAGCCGAACTGTCAACGGGACTGACCAGCCGACGCCAGATGTAATTTTGCAGGGCTGGGAAATCTTTGTTGTCGAAGGTCGTCACCAAAAACTGGACGTCTGAGCGAGCTGCTTTTTGGAGAAGCCGGACTTTTTGGAGCACAAACGGTGCTTCCACACGTTCGTCTGGGCTGAACTCAGCCAGGCCGTCCAAGATCATCATTCCGAATTTCCGCAGGCCAAAACTCCGGATTGATGAAGGGATCGACGAGTCAAAATAGACCGACTGAAAGTCAGAGATCGTGCCAACCTGGATATGGGGAAGCGCTTTTTTATTCCGAAGGCGTTCCAAAAGCTCACCATCAAGGCGAGCTGCACTGATCATTCCATCGAGGTTGGCGTCATGAAGAATCTTTTTGAGACGGTGAAGGACCTCTTTGATTTCCGACTTGGAATGCACAAAGAACGCAACATGCTCACGCCGCAGGAGGACCGATCCAACCGCAGCGGCCAGACAGACGGTTGTCTTGCCCGTACCCCGGTCGCCCTCGACTTGGAGATCTGGAGAACTGTCGGGTCGGAACAACCCATCAATCGCACGATTTTGATTGGTGGTGGGCCGATTCACCCCGAAGAGGGTTGACCAGTTGTCCTGACCAAACGCGTTTTTTGCAGATTCATACTTCTTGTAGGAGCCCGCGAAAAAACTCTTGGCCGAACTTTCACCGAAGGCGGCAGGATTGAGCGAGGCCCAATCAGGCGTCTTTCCCGTCTCTTCCTCGATTTCAGAAATGGAGTTGGTCACCATCAAAGAAGACTCAGGAACCTCGACCGCTACTTCCTCCTCGGCCTCTTCTTCGTAATCTGACTTGCCGAACAGGAAGTCCATCAAGCCATCAAACCAGCGAGCGATCTTGTTTTTCCGTTCCGTAGGGATGCGGTAGCGGCGGTCGAGTCGAATGATCTCCGACACCCCAATCCAGGCAACCACCGCCAAACTCAATACAGCAGTCACAAATTCCCCAATATCTGGACCAGGAGGAATGAACTTCTGCACAATTGGAATCGATTC
>CAXBRK010000191.1:0-3295 GCA_963978155.1 uncultured Phycisphaera sp.
GCGGCGGGATTGACTGGATCCCAGTATCTCCCGTATTCGTCCCCACGCGTGGACATTTCAGACGCTTTGTTGACGAAGAATGAGTTGCACTTGGTGTTTGAGTACGCCAGTGAGGTTCAATATTCTCGAACAAATTTTAGTTCGATCAAGCAAGCATATGAATCTCCTGGGTTTTCTCTTCAGGCGTTGTTTGCCGAAAGTCGAGTGCTCCCTAGATTTGAAATTGGTGAAGACCTCCAAATTCATCCGGGACCTTCAAACTCAATTTTTGTCCAAGGCTCCCAGGGATCCTTGCTCCATATCGACGACAACATTCACATTGTGCGATGGGGCCAGTTGCCAGACTTGCGTAACCCTGAGATTGTGTTCTTGGGCAACTATGCATTGGCTTTCGACCAGTCCCGACTTTTGTTGCATCGATCTTCCGAAATAGAACCCAGCAGCTGGTGGGCCACCAAGAACCTCACTCTTGGCGAAGACGGTGCCTTGAATGAGGTGGATTTGTTTTCTGAGCCTTTCCCAGACTGTTTCCTCGCCGTCCATGAGTCCGACAGCCAGACACAACTCACCCTGCTGGTTCACAAGAGAGGGCTCGAAAGTGAAACAGGACTTCTGTACAGATTTAAAATCGATCCTTTAGGACGGATCAATGACGGCGAACTTTTTATCCCTGATGTCGTCGACTTTTCCGTTTCAAGCAATGGTCAAAATTGCGCGCTCACGGCCCGATTTTCGCGGTCCAAGGACGACAAACCCAAGTATGAGGTCCTGCTTACATTCTCAGCTGAATTGCCTGGAACTCAGGACTTTGACCATGGGGAACAAGACCGGCTCTCTGCCTTTCAGAAGTTCCTTCCACTTGCTCTGTTTGACAACAGGAATCAACTTGCGGTCCGCTCTCCCATGCCACCTGCTTTTGTTGGCCAGCAACTCGCTTTGAGTTTTGACCCACAGAATGAACTTCATTCCATGCTGACCAGTTCGGGTGAAATCCAGGCATATTCCGAGGCCCGCTTGAGTTCTGTTGGCAACGTTGAACAGCTTCCATCTTTCCCTACAGGGAAGAATGTCACTGTCGACTTTTTCACTGATCGTGGTGTGAATCATGTCTTGACCGTTCAGCCTAATCATCAAGTTGATCGTTGGATTGGTGAAGCACACCAGCCTTTTTCTTGGCACCTGCCTCGTTGGGGATCTCTTCAGCCGAACGGGAATCCCGTAGCGCTCTCCCCGGGGTCTGATGAATTTGTCCTTTCAGATGGCGCATCCCTTTATCACCATGGTGTCTCCGGTGGTTGGCGTCTGCTCACCTCACCAGTCAGCGGCGGTCCAATTCCGGCCAACAAATTGTTTTCACTCTCTGCAGCTGCGGGTCGACAGTCGCTTCTCTTCTCGATTGTCGGGGATGAATCATCCTCAACTCTTCTTGAAGTACAACGCGATGGGGGTGCTGTCCAATCTCATCCTCTCCCGACCTCGGTAGATTCAGACAACGGATCTTGGTTGTTGTCACCCGTCGATACTCCAAAATTCGTTTTTCGATCTACCGACTCAAATGGCGCTGCGCGATGGTTCTCTTGGGACAAGAAGAATCTCGATTCATTGCTTCACTCAGCAGATCCCTCCAATGCTGCAGGGAAAGTGATTGACTTGTGTGATTTGGATTTCTCTTCAGAGAATGACGGCCTGTTGATCTTGGGTGAGGGGGGACTCAACTATTGCCGAAACACGAAACTTGGTTTGACTCGCCAGTTTGTTGAGCATTTTGAGGATCCAGGCGGTCTGTTCAAGCCATCTCAACTTGTCGACACATCATCAGACGTTGTATGGACTCTCTATGAATCTGGAGATAAGACAAAACCTGCACTCGTGACCTCAAATTTGAAAGTGCTTCCGAACCAACCCACGCTTCTGACCTCCTCAGTCACCACAGATCCCTGTCAGGGTTTTGTCGGCCTTTCTTATAGAACTCGAACGCCGGTTCAATTTGGATCATCCACGGAATGCGTCCCACTTCTCCCCAACGCCCGATTTGACTTTGAACACGAAGGACTAGAGGTCGTACGTTGGCTACCGGGTCAAGATCACTTGCATCTGGTTGCCCTCTCTTCTGAACAAGAAAACCAGAACTCTCTGTTTACCTTGGACGGATTTGGCCGTCTCCAGCAGTCACTCCCGGACTTCCGCTTCGACGGTGATATCCAATCTGCGCACTTAATTGGCCCCACGACTCATATTTTCACTGACAAGTCGTGGTACAGCCTTTCCGGGACTCAGAATTTCCGAGAACAGAGGTCAGGACGTTGGTTTGCGAATTCGTTCCCTGATGACAAAGCAGGCCTTGCTTGGCAGTTGGAAAATTCTGAAGGCAACGCACAATCCGGTAAGGCGCTCGGTCTGGGAAGGCTTAACACGCTTCAACTCCCCGGGGCTCGTACACAATCCGCTGGAAGCCCTTCCCCAAAGGTTCCTGCATTTAGGGGCCCCCAACGTGATTCTTATCTTGCGGCCAAGAGAGGGATCTACCGCTGGGGTGGCGTCGCTCAGGGCTTCACCTCATTTCAAATCCCTGGTCGAAATGCAACTGACATTCAAACCTGGTTGCGTTCCGACCGTAGCGGTGCTCCTATCGCTGTCGTCCCGAGAAAGGGAGAGGGGCCATCTTTTTACGAGTTTGATTTCGCCACCAGCCGTTTCGTCGACCTTGAAATTGACTTGAATGGTTGGAGCCAAGATTCACCTGAGCATGCGTGGGCAGTGGGTTGGCGGGGTTCAGATTGGTTTTCCGATATCGAGAACCTGCGCTTGGTCTCCAAGCAGGGAGAAAAATGGGGGGGCTGGTCGACCGGTCGTCTCGGTGAAAGTCCCGAGGTTTGGAACGTTGAAGGCCGGGAATATTTGCTTGACGAATCCGGAAGGCTTCTTCGACTTGATGTCCGAGCAGGTCAGTGGCGTGCTCTTTTTGGTGGTCAAAAGTTCCTATCCATTCATCCGGTGCCCAAGCGGTCCTCTGATGTAGCGTCCGAGCAAACGCAGTTTGTTGCGCGGAGCAGGACCAGTCCCAATACTTGGAAGCACCTCCAACTTGGACGATCAGAACGTGAATATTCCGAACTTGTGTTGATGACTAATAAAGAACCGTCATATGACTCTGAACGCTTCTTGGGCTTCTCACCCGATGGTCAAAACATCATCGACTACACCTGGAGAACTCAAAGTCTGCAGAAATACAGGCGACCAGGCTCCACAAGTGCAAGAGTTCATGGCCCAGCCTCTAACGAATCGGTTTGGGCGA
>CAXBRK010000192.1:0-3202 GCA_963978155.1 uncultured Phycisphaera sp.
AGAAGCTCATGCAAGCCAACGGCCGGTCCAGCAGGCTGGCGGAATACCACGGTGAAGGCGAAGAAGACCTCGACGGGGAAGGGTTCGAGGAAGAAGTCGAAGAGGAATAAACCAGCACATTCCACGGAAGATCCCCACCTTGATGCAGGAAGAAGACTGCACAGCAAGGGCAAATGATCTGCTGTAGGTTGCGACCAGTCCATGGCGTCAAGAGGAGACGGCCGGTGGGCCTGGACCCCTATTAAATTCTTCCGGAAGCAAAAAATGACTCACTACGACGGCTGGATGTATCCCCCATTTGATTTGCTGGCTGACCAAGAAGAAGTTCAATCTCTCCCCAAAGAAATGGGGCTCGGCTTTCAGATCAACTTTTTGCAAGAGGCATTAGACCTACAAGGCTTAGAAGCTGAAATTCTCTCCGCCTCGCTGAACTTCAATCAAACGGAATTCACCGTGAAGCTGACCTGCCTTTCAGACCTCGATTGGTTAATCGACAATCGCGAGAAACTGGCTCAAACCCTCCAGACCCCATTCGTAGAAGTCAGCGAAGTCTTGAAGAAAGCAGAGAGAAATGAAGAAGATTGGGAGGAAGAGGACGAAGATTGGGAAGAGAAGGAGGAGGAAAAGTCATGGGAAAGAAAGAGTGAAGATGTTCTTGCACTGATCCAAGTGCCCATACCCATGAAGCACAAAGAGCTTGTCCGGCTCAAAGCTGTGATGCAATCGTCAAAACCGGAAGACATGAAACTCCCGATATTCCTTGGGAAAGCCGCCAATGGCGAGCCACTAGTTTACGACCTCACCAAAATGCCGCACATGTTGATTGCGGGAACCACCGGTTCCGGCAAATCAGTCTGCATCCACTCCATTCTTATGGGATGGCTATTCACCAAGCGTTCAGACGAACTCAAGCTCGTGCTGGTGGATCCAAAGATGGTTGAGTTTGACCTGTACAAAGCCATCCCCCACTTGGCGTGTCATGTGGTCACCAAGACCGAAAGGGCCAAGGGTGTCTTGCAATGGGCGGTTTACCAAATGGAGAGCCGGTACACCCTGTTGAAAAACACGAGAGTGCGCAACATTGCTGAGTACAACAAACTCGGCAAGGACCCCGAAGAGCTATGCCAGAGAATGGGTATCACGGATGAGCGCGAGATGAAGCTCACGCCTAAGAAATTGCCCTACATCGTGGTTGTCATTGACGAACTGGCCGACTTGATTCTCGCAGAAGGCAAGGACGCCGAGATCCCGATTGTTCAGATCGCTCAGAAAGCACGAGCCGTAGGCATCCATCTCATCATTTCGACCCAATGCCCCAGACGAGAAGTTGTGACTGGTCTTATCAACGCCAATATCCCATTCCGAGTGGCGTGTCAGATGAACAGCGCTCTGGACAGCCGGATCGTGATCGACACATTGGGCGCAGAATGCCTCCACGGCAATGGTCACATGCTCATCAAAGCTGGACCCAAGCTTGTTCGCGGGCAAGGCGCTTTTGTTTCGTCCCAAGAAATCATGGATGTCACAGAACATCTTGAAATTGTGGCAGCACCACAATTCCAGCGTGACCTGGTACAGCTTGATGAGATTGCTGAGCACGACGAAGTCGACGAATATGACGTTCTGAAAGAAGCTTTGGATGACCCCGAGTTCGACAAAGCGGTTCGCTTGCTGATCGAACATGACCTTGGATCCATCACCCTGCTCAAAACCCGCCTCCGCATGGGAGACACTCGAGCCAGCCGCATGGTGGAACAAATGCGTCAAGCGGGCATCGTCGGTGAAGCCAAGGGCGCTGGTGTGGCCAGCGATATCCTGATCGACTTGGCCGGCTGGGAAGACATGAAGAAGCTCATGCAAGCCAACGACCGGTCCAGCATGCTGGCGGAGTATCACGACGAGGGTGAAGAAGACCTCGACGGTGAGGACTGGGAGTCCGAAGAAGAGGAATAATCGTTCAAAGGGCCACTTTTTCGATGGCCTCATGCTGCGCGCCTAAAATCTCCGAAGTAAGAACTATCAAGGAGGACTTCGCTCGCAACCGGCGGAGAACCCGACGGCGACGAACGAAGAAATCCTTGACGACCGGTCCCTCACTATGAGGTACTGGGCGATGTGCCCTTCGGGACGCTGAAGGGAAAATTTCGGCCGGCGGCGGCTTGGGGCTGCGACGGCTGGCCATAATTCTTCTTTAAGGAGGTGATCCAGCATGAACAATCAAACCCCACACCGGAACCGTGCCCCCCGCAGAGCGATCACCTGCCGACGGGATGGGTGACCGGCACGTCCGGACACTTCCTTAACTTTCAATACCTTTCCCCGGCGGTCGCTCAGCGGCCGCCGGGTTCGTTTTGCGGCCAAGGTGCACCATCGAGCACGACCCTCGACCACGCGGCATGAAGTTCAGTCGGGCCACCGCGATGCAAATCCGCCAAGCGATGCTCAACACGTGATGCCACCAGGCGGGCGAGTTCCGAAATCTCAGGAATCGGCTGACCGGCCGGCAACACGTCTTGCAACGAAGCCGCCGGCCATCCATCGGCCCGCACCCGACGCGGACCCGAACCAACGTTCAACCCAATGCCAATGATGGTTGTGAGCATGCCGTCCGGGGTTCGCGTGCCTTCCACCAAAATCCCGCCGAGTTTGAAACCATCACACACCAAATCGTTGATGGGCTTCACACACACCGGTACACCAGTCGCGGCGCGAATGGCTTCCGCCAGAGCAACTCCCACGGTGGGCGTCAGACCATCTGGCGACAAAGGCTCCTCATGCCTCGCGTAACGGGTGAGATAGAGGCCTGCACCATCGGGTGAATCCCAAGCTCGTCCGTGCGTGCCCCGACCTGCTGTTTGCATGGAAGCGCACAGCCAATGCACCCCTTCCGCACCAGCCTCCAAGCGGCGTTTGGCTTCTTCATTGGTGGAGTCAACCTGGTCGAGCGTTTCAATCAGCACGAGGTGTCTCGCAAGCGCTTCCAAACTTTCGAGGGCGGCTCACGTTTGAGCGCCGTGGCCACCACATCGGTCGCCTGGGCCAACTTGGCCAAGTCGACGCCAGGGTCGAAACCTTCATTGATCAAAAAGTCCACCAGGTCTTCAGTGGCCAAATTTCCCCCCGCCCCCGGTGCGAACGGACACCCGCCGAACCCACCTGCCGACGCATCGAAGGTTCGAACCCCCGCCGCCAGACCGGCGCC
>CAXBRK010000193.1:0-3184 GCA_963978155.1 uncultured Phycisphaera sp.
CGTTGGGGTCGGGCCGAGCGAGGCCCGGCACCACCGCCTCCGCCGAAAAATGCTGAGAACAAATCCTCAAACCCACTGGGGTCGAAGCCCGCCTCCCGGGCCGCTCGGGAGGCACCGGCAGAGGAGCCTTGCACTCCCGCATGGCCAAATCGATCGTACGCCTCACGTTTTTCAGAATCTGACAGCACTTCGTAGGCGGCCGAGAGTTCGGCAAACTGTTCGGCCGCATCTGGAGCGGTGTTCACATCAGGGTGAGCACTCCGGGCAAGCTTCCGATAGGAACGTTTGATTTCATCGGGGCTGGCCTGTCGGGAGACGCCCAAGACCTCGTAATAGTCGCGAAGGGATTCTGGCACGAACAAGATCCTATCCGGGGCACGGCGCGTCTTATGATCTACACCGTATGAGTGCTCAGGAACAGTCTGGCGGCCCCGTGATGGCCTTTGGCGACCACCTCGAAGAGTTGCGTCGCCGATTGCTGTTCGCGCTGGCCCCGATCGTCCCGGTCTTTGTGCTGCTGTTCTTGGGCTGGCAGACGGTTCTGAGCTTTTTGGTGGGCCCAGCCTTTGAGGTCTTGGCGTCATCAGGAACCAGTGCCGGGCTTCAATTGCTCGGCCCCGCGGAAGCCGTGATGGCGGCGTTGAAGCTTTCCACCATTGGGGCCATTGTGCTCGGGGCCCCGTGGATCTTGTTGCAATTCTGGCTCTTCATCGCGCCAGGTCTTTATGCCCGGGAACGACGCTTTATTCATTTGGTGATTCCGCTTTCAGCCCTGTTGACGATCACCGGCACCGTCTTTTTGCATCGGATCATGTTGCCCCTGCTTTTTGAGCTGATGCTGGGCTTCGGTTCGAGCTTGACGGTGGATCTCCCGGACCACCACGCTGACCTCCGGGCGTTGTTTGTGGCCAGCGAGACAGTCGAGGTCCGCACGGCACCACCCCGTACTTTGGCCGAAGGGCAAGCTTGGGTCGAAGCGCCTCAGATGGAAGCTTGGGTCGCTCAAGCCAATGAAGCGGGGCAGGTGCAAGCCTTCCAAGTGCCACCCCAGCCGGTCGGGCAGTTGCAAAATGGTTGGTCGATGCAGAAGACCGTGGATTTCACGCTCCTGCTGCTGGGTGGCGTTTCCATCGCCTTCCAACTGCCTGTGTTGATTCTTGTCTCGGGCTGGTTGGGCTTGGTGGATCCCACCACGCTGCGCCGGGGGCGTCGTTTGGCCTTGGGTCTTTCTACGGTGCTGGCCGCGGTGTTGACCCCACCAGATGTGTTCTCGTTGCTTCTGCTGTTGGTGCCTTTGTATCTGCTGTACGAGCTTTCCATCATCTTGTTGGTGCTGTTGCCTTCCGGTCGGGTGGCCCAAGGGACGCTGCGTATTGGCCCACGGGGCTTCCGAACCCCTGAGCCATTCCGTCCGGACCAGGGGGATGGTGTTTCGCGTTCCGATGGTGAGGATGACGCTTCGTGATTCAGGGGCACCGTGGGAGCCGGCGCCGTCGTCGCCGTGCGCGTGGTGTTGATCTTGATCGAATCATGATGAAGCGAGCTCTGGATCTGGCACGTTCGGCTGCGGCTCAGGGTGAAGTGCCCGTGGGGGCCGTGGTCCATCGCAACGGTGAAATCATTGCGGAGGCGGCCAACACCCGAGAAAATGACGCCGATCCGGTGGGGCATGCGGAGCTGCTGGCGCTTCAGTCAGCGGGCCGGGCTCTTGGTCGTTGGCGACTGACGGACTGCACCTTGGTGGTGACTTTGGAACCGTGTGCCATGTGTGCGGGGGCTTTGGTGAATGCTCGCATCGGCCGGCTCGTGTGGGGTGCTGATGATCCCAAGGCGGGTGGGTGCCGATCCCTTTATGAGATCCCGGCGGACCCAAGATTGAACCATCGTCCTCCGATGGTTGGTGGCGTGCATGCGACAGTATCGGCCTCGCTTCTCCGCTCTTTTTTTCAAGCTCGGCGACGAAAGAACAAGTCATGTTGATGTGCTTTGACTTGGGAGAGATCCTCGTGCGGGTGTCCCCGAACTGGTCCACTGCTTTGGGCCGCGTGGTTGACGAGGGTGATTGGTCCGATCTGGAAAGAGACCACCAAACGGGACACTTGGATCGAAATGGCTTCCTTGCGGCCATGGCCCGTCGACTGAACGCCTCAGCAGAAGAAGTGGCGGCTGCCCATGACGGTTGGATCGAGGGGGAGATGGAAGGCGCTACATCGCTCTTGGTGGATCTGAAAGCCGCCGGCCACACCACCGCATGTTTGTCCAACACCTGTGCCTGCCATTGGGACGAAATGCAGCGGTGGCCGATCTTCCGCCATATTGACTTTCCCCACGCCTCCCATCTGCTGGGTGCCTTCAAGCCTGATGGATCGATCTATGAAGCTTTTGTCCGGGCGGTTCCGAGCGCCGCGGGAGACATCATGTTTTTTGATGACCGACGGCCCAACATTGAAGCTGCGGCTGCATTGGGGTGGCAGGCTATGCACGTGCCGGTGGGAAAGCCTCCCATCCCGCGCATTCGTCAAATGCTGGGCTCATCGGGGTTGCTCTGACCATCAGCCGAGGAGATCTGCGGGGGCGTGCCCAGAATTTCGGCGGCCACCACGGTGGCAAACATGCCCCGAGGGAGAGTGAACCGAAGTTCGATGTAGCCGCCGTGTTCATCAAATCCACCTTCCACTCCAGGATCTGAAAGATGAAATCGCAAGGGACGCCGTTCGGCTCGAGGCGCCCAAGTGCTTTCGAGCCAACTGGGTTCGATGTGATATTTGGCAAGCACCCGAGCTTCGATTTCGCCCTGCACGCCGTTGGCCAATTCCGCCCCTTGGCCCCAAAAGAGCGCGCTGGGGAGGCCGCCATCGTCGACGGCCAAAGGCGTCTTTTTGAGTGGGTCGACCGTGAGATCTCCCGGTTCATCAACGTGCAGCAACCCGAGTTGGCATCGCTCTTCAAGCATCTGATTGAACAGAAAGGATGAGAAGGCACTGGTCAGGAAGTTCAAGGTTGTTCGGCCGCCGGCTCGAACCGCTTTTTCAGGATCTCGGTGCTTGAGCCATTTGCGGGCCGCCAACATCTCGAAGCGTTGGGATGATGGCCAGCCCGATCGCAAGACATCCTCATCTTGACGGACCCAAGCCTCTCGCAGTGCCGTTTGGTTGGCGGGGTGGTTGCCGTCGCTGGGCCCAAG
>CAXBRK010000194.1:0-3142 GCA_963978155.1 uncultured Phycisphaera sp.
CGCCGCCGGGTCCCGGCCAAGGGGCGATTCACCACGTGGCGGCCTCGAGCTTGGCAAAGGATCTCGGGACTTGCAGCGACGAGCATGACGCCCCCGCCTTGCAGATAGCCCATGTAAGGACTTGGATTGGTGATGCGAAGCGCTCGGTAGATTTCGAACGGGTCGACATCGGCTTGCAATTCAACAGCTCGGGACAAGACGATTTGGAATGCGTCTCCAGCCGAAATGTACTCTTGGGCAGTTCCTACGGCGGCCTCAAAAGCCTCACGTGGAAAGACCCCGGCTTCACAGATTTCTGGGCGACGCCCGAGGTCGTTCGGGACCCGACCACCGGGGATCGAGGCAACTTGCCGTCGGATAGCAGATTCAATCGCATCCAGCGCGGCTTGAGCGTCGGCATCGCTTTCATCACATTGGGCCACGTGCTGCAGATGAACCACCTTCCGCACGTGATCAAAAGCAACGGTGTCAAGGTACAAACCGAAAGCCAGACCGAGCTGATCAGGGTCCGGCCGAATGGCGGTCGGTTCTGACCACGCCGCAGCTTCGTAGGCCGTCCAGCCAACCCATCCCCCACGGAACGGAGGGACATCGGGACTGCTGGAGTTCGGCAAGGCAAAAGATGCCTCACGCAGCCGATTCCAAGGCGGAGGCTGGCCCAAGTGGGCTTCCACGAGTTGCTGGGGGTTTGCGCCGAGATAACTCCAGCGCCCCATGACACCGCCGACCTCGACCGATTCCAAGAGAAACGAAGGAGCGTCCCGTTCGTCCGCCGAGACGAGACGTCGATACGCCAAAATGGGTGTCAAATCGTCGGATGGAATCGTTCGGGAAACCAATCGAACTGTCATGGACTGGTCAGTCATGGTGCGAAGAATCTATAGGATTCACCCCAATGAATGGTCCTGAGACGCCAATTGTGCTCGGAATTGACCCAGGCTCCCGAAGGTCCGGTTACGCCGTTCTCACGACAGAAAATGAACGCCCCAAAATCATAGAAGTGGGCGTGATTGATTTGACGGCGTCTCTTGACCTCGAGGACCGACTCCTTGAGTTGTCCGTTGAGATGGCCGACATCATCAAACAACATCGGCCAACCGTTGCGGCGCTGGAAGGCGTCTTCAGCCATGGCAAATTTCCCCGCTCAGCCCTGATTCTTGGGCATGCAAGAGGGGTGTGCCTTCTTGAATGCCGGCGGGAACATCTGCCCATCGCAACCATTGCACCGGCGGAGATGAAAAGAGTCATCGCGGGTTCAGGCCGAGCCACCAAAGCCCAAGTCCAGCGGGCCGTGGCTGCCTGGTGCGGGCTGCAGAAGCCGCCGGAGCCCAACGATGCCGCCGACGCGCTTGGGATGGCTCTCTTTCAGTTGAGAAAGCTCACCCCTCATCTGCGGGGTTCACCGTAAAGCACAGCACCACGGTCGTTCCGGGTGGGGGCAAAACCGTGGCGTTGGGCCGGAACACCGCAGGGGCATGCTCGAGCGAAGCACTCCGGGCTTCTGAATATCCGGCGAGCTCGTCCCCGAACGTGGCCAACCCGACCACCGATCCTTCGTCATCCGCCAAGTATCTGGTTTCGCCCTCCCATTCAACCAATCGGCTTCCGGCAAACACAAAGTCACCCTGAAGGCCGCCCCCGGTGCGATCGTCAACAATCAAGTCTTGAAGCCGCTGCAGATGCCCCTCGTGCTCCATCGCAATATGAAGAAGCGATCCTGTGGGCGGCTGGGCCGGGTTGTCCAAATGTGCTGGCGCTCCTGGCTCTCCAGGCAATCCGCCTGCTACCAGAAGTGCAGCGTGCAGTTCGGAAGGTTCGGCAAGAATGGCGAAGACACTCTCGTGGGCCCTCGTCTCTGGTGTGCACACCGCTTGCTCGAGCCACCCCGATCGAAGCAGGACGACTGCCGGGACCCGAACCTGGGATTGCGCACGCAGAATCTCAATGCCACTGGCCCAAGCGATGGACTCACGATCCGCCGTCGAGGACTGGCAACCCATAAGAAAAACAAGCGACACATTCAGGAACATGAGGGATTTCATGGCCGAGCGACCCTATCGTATTTCTGTGGTTGAACTGACACGAATCGTCCGCTTTCACCTCGAGGGCAGCTCGCACCCTCTCGGATGCAATGGCTATGCGGGTCGCCCCGCACTCTCAGGGCTTGCTCCGCGGGTCGAAGTCCATATCACTCTTCGTGGCGATCCGGATCCCAAGACTCACTACGTGTTGGACATCAAAAAATTTGACCGCTGGGCAAACGAGCACATCTTCCCAGCGCTCACCGTGCCCCCACAGAGTTCAAATCTCGACCAGATTCTTCGCCGCGCTTTTCAAGCCACAGATGATTTCCCTCACGAACTGATCTCCATCAAGCTTCAGCTGTCACCGTACGCCTCGCTCTCCTTGGAACACACCATGCCCAATGAACTTCCGAAGTTGACTTTCTCACAAACCTACGACTTTGCCGCAGCGCATTACCTGTGGGCCCACGACGCTGATGAGGGGAAGAATCGGTCGCTCTACGGAAAATGCGCGGGTATCCATGGCCACAATTACCAAGTTGAAGTGGTTGTCGAACCCCAATCCAGCGATCCCATCCCTGCGGGCGAACTCGACCGGTTGGTGACCCAGCACCTTCTGGACGCCTGGGACCACCGGGTCCTCAACGAGCTGGACGATTTTCAGGATGTGCCACCAAGCGTCGAAAGGATCGCTCAAAAGGCCGCGGGACGGCTTCAGGACCCTTTGGCAGCCTCAAATCTCAGACTTCGAGAAGTCGCAGTGAGTGAGACAGATCGCACTCGAGCTCGGGTTCGTCTTGGGTAAGATGGCCAGTTGGCCATTCGGGAGACCCAGACATGCGTTGCTTTCAAACCGTACTCATTGCTCTTTTCGCCACCCTCCAAGCGAAAGGTGCAGAATCTGAATCTGAACTTATGGATGCGTTTTCCCAGTGCCGGGGAAGCCTGACCAACCTGAGGTCACTCAATGATTCCGATCGAGCGGCCATCAGCACGCTCCGAGCACGATTCGATGCCTCCAATGACCTGAGCACCAAAGGCTCAGCGGCGACGCTTCAGTTGTCCCTTTGGATCGAAGACGCCACCACCGGCGAGGGGCAGGCCCGAATTCAGCAAGA
>CAXBRK010000195.1:0-3116 GCA_963978155.1 uncultured Phycisphaera sp.
GCCAAGCGCCCGGGGCGGGACTTGGTGGCAACTCCTCCGCAACCGGCGGTCAGGCCTCAGCTCCCACCGGAGGGGCT
The DNA here is from genome assembly GCA_963978155.1 of uncultured Phycisphaera sp. GTDB lineage: Bacteria > Planctomycetota > Phycisphaerae > Phycisphaerales > SM1A02 > UBA8653. Next base: position 78 of record CAXBRK010000195.1, read on the forward strand.
TTTGGTGGAATTGGTGGATTCGGAGCCCCAAGAAATCCACGTGGGAATGATGATTCATCGGATCCATCAGAAATCGGCGCCGCAGAAATTCTCAAAGATGCTGTATTGCCGACCGCTCCGGCTCGTCTTCCAGGTGGAACCACCTATTACATCTACCCCGTGACTTTTGAGGTCGAGTTGGACCAATCGGGTGCGTCGCCTTCTTCAGAGTTTGATGGGTACTCAAGCAACGAGAAGAAGGCATGGAATGGAGATCAGGCATGAACACCAAAAAGGTGATCGCACTGTTGAAAGCGAACCTTTGGTCCCTGCTGACCTTGGTGCTTTCGTTGGGTATTGGTGGTGGCGCGCTGGTCTGGGCCTCTGGTGAACGTGAAAAAGTTGAATCAACATTGGCTGAGCGTGCCAAGGTTGTGAATCAATTGGACGGATTTCATCGTGGCAGCCTCGACGTTGCAATCGCCGGAAAAAATATTGTTTCTGGTTCCGGAGTGCCAACTTCGAAGCTGATTGAGGATGTCAAGACTCAGATTGAACAAAGCAATACTTATGCAGAGGCATTTGTTTCTGATGCTGAATCGTTCCACCTGCGTGGTCGAAAGCCATTCAACACAGAGTTGTTTCCTGAACCCCCATCTTCCAAGCGAGAAGTCATTCCTGAGACCTTCCATGGACAGATGACCGCGGCGTACGGTCAATTAAGGAATCAAATCGCCGCAACAAATCCGCTTGGAGACGAAGAGCTCGTGGATACATTGCGAGCCCGTCGCCGCATGTACTTGGGCGGCCTGGACGATATTCCGGAAGAGAATATGGACGATTACCGCGTCGCCATGTCTGAGCAAAGAGTCTCATCACTCCGCGATCGTGCCATGGAAGGTGGGGTGTATTTGGATGATGTCGCTCTAGACTTCCCGCCCTTCGAGCAAACCAAGTCGTACGCATTGGGTGAGCTCTATTTGTGGCAATGGGATTATTGGATTCGCGAAGACATTCTGCGGGCCTTGACCGCGAGCAACCGACCAGAAGGTGTTTTTGAGAATCCTGTGAAACACATCCGCCGGATTGCCCCTGACCCAATTCCCGGGTTCCAAGGTGGATCTGGCCAATCTCGTTCAGGCACAATGGGGATGGGTATGGGAATGAGTGGGAGTGCTTCCGGAGGGGCTGATATGGCAGGAGGCTCTGGTTCTCTAGACCAGCCGATCGCCAAGGATCTCTCGTACTCCCTGACCGGCCGCAAAAGCAATGGTGTTTGGGACATTCGCCCGGTCGATATTTTGATGGTGGTTGAAACCGCACGCCTTCCCGAGATTATTGATGAATTGACACGTGAGAACTTTTTCACGGTTCTTGATGTTTCATTGACGCCAGTCGATCCCTTCGCCGCGTTGGCAGAAGGTTGTTATTACGGTTCTTCACCGGTCTCTGAAGTTGCTCTTCGTCTCGAGACAGTGTGGTTCCGTTCCTTGCATCAGGACACGTCCAAATCGGTTTCCACAGGATCAGCCGATGAGTTTGATGCTGAAGTTGGGGCCCAAATTTCTTGGTGGATGCCCTCCGATTTACGGAAGGCGCTGGGCATTCCTGTAACCGACCCAATGGATGATCAGGGCATGAATGGTGGAATGACAGGTCAAGGATCTGGGGGTTGGCGCTAAGCGCCGAGGTGCATCATGAAGACCAAAGGGATCACAGTCGTTGAACGCTACATCGAGAAGGGGGTTCTGGGATTGGCTGCCGTTTTTGCTGTAGCTTTTGCAGCCATGCAGCTCCTTTCTGAAGCCCCCACAACCAAGGCGGCTGGTGGAGATGTCAACCCAGGAACCGTCGATGCTCGATTGGAGGAACAGACCCGCCGCCTTAAAGCTGCCATTGACATTGAAGGTTTGCCTACTGGCGTAGAAGTGTTGGAAGTATCTGGTGAGGTGGGGCCATCATTTAACGAACTGGTAAAGACGCCTACGGTTGGCTTCCGTAAGGTGCAAGTGACGGAAGCCATGGCAGACCTCGGGGGTGTGGGTGGCGTCGCGCTCACTGCAGGCGCATTTAATGTTCCCACTTTGCCGGGCCCTCCACAAGTCTTCGTCGAGACTCACTTCGATGCCATTTCAGTTGCTGATCTCGGATTGTCCAGTGACGAGGAATCGATGCTGGAGACACGCCTAGGGGTTACTGGTTCTCCTAGTGACATTGTTTGGAATACAGTTGGCTTTCAAATTCCTTGGGACGAGATGGATGCGGCCATGCGTGATGTGCCTGGGGATGATCGGGAAATGCCAGAAGCTTGGTACTCCGGCCAAATTGATGTCTTGGATATTGTGGTCGAACGTCAGCAACGCATCGATGGAGAGTGGTCCTCGGCTGTTGTCCTGAAAACCATGCCGGCACGGAGATCACTTCGTGAAAATCTGATGGAAGAAGGTTTGTCTCGAAAAGATCGTGATGCAATTGTCGAATCACTCTGGGTAGATCGGCAGCAAGATCGAACACCGTCGCCCATCTTGCAAGAAATCCTTCGTCCAGAGTTTTACACCACAGCGAGTGATCGCTGGAGTGCGCCCCTGGCTCCTTCAATGGAGGAAGACAACGCCTCGAAGGGCGACAACTGGCGGGAAATTGCCAATTGGAAAAGAAAGCTTCGCGCTTGGCTTAACGGCTAAGAATATCCTGAGGACCTTTAGGAACCCTCGGGTTAAAGTGAGTCATTCAAGGTGGCCCAGGGTGGGATCCACCGGGTGGGGTTGCTCAGGTCCTCGCTCCCTGAGCGTGAGACCAGGGGGTGTCAATCTTATCTTGGGGAAACCCCATAAATCCTCTTATCTTCCTCAAGATAGAGGTTATCAGCCGTACGCGGCTTGAGAAAGGGATGTCATCGACCAGTGGTACAACCCCGTTGACGGTCTCAAGTTCCAGTGGTGGGGATGGAATTGGCAGTCTACCGAACATCGCGGTGGCTAAGGTCGTTGAAGATGGAGGCAAAACTTCTCGTGGATCATTACGCGGAGCGGAGTTTCGTACTCGATCAAGCAGCTCACG
>CAXBRK010000196.1:0-3109 GCA_963978155.1 uncultured Phycisphaera sp.
GTTGTCGCCAAGGAGGGCGCTCATCGGAAGGAAGCGGACGTCTTCAAGTCCAAGTTTGGCCGCGAAGTTTGCGTAGTCGGCTCGAATCTCTTCAAACCGCTCTTCACTCCAATCCACAATGTCCATCTTGTTGATGGCGACCACCACGTGCTTGATGCCCAAAAGACGAACGATGTACGAGTGCCGCCTGGTTTGAACTTGGACCCCATGCCTGGCGTCGATCAAAATAACTGCGAGGTCACAGGTCGAGGCGCCCGTGGCCATGTTTCTGGTGTATTGCTCGTGACCAGGGCAGTCGGCAATGATGAACTTGCGTTTGCTGGTGCTGAAGTACCGATAGGCCACATCGATCGTGATGCCCTGTTCACGTTCACTCTTGAGCCCATCCACCAGAAGCGAGAGGTCAGGTTGTTCACCCGTGGTACCGCTCTTGACGCTGTCGCGGGTGACGGCCTCAAGTTGGTCTTCGTAGACCATTTTGGAGTCGTGCAGTAGGCGGCCAATAAGCGTGCTTTTGCCATCATCAACACTGCCACACGTGAGAAGACGCAAGAGCTCTTTCCGCTCATGCTGCTTCAGATAGGCAATAATGTCGCTTTCGATCAGGTCGGATTGGTGGCTCATTAGAAGTAACCCTCCCGTTTCTTCTCTTCCATCGATCCAGACTGGTCGTAGTCGATCACCCGACCTTGACGCTCTGATTGCTTGGTGAGCAGCATCTCTTGAATCACTTCAGGGAGAGTGGTTGCTTCTGACTCCACTGCTCCAGTCAGTGGATAGCAGCCCAAGGTCCGGAAGCGGACCATTTTCATCTCGGGGACTTCACCTTCTTCAAGGGGGAGTCGATCGTCATCCACCATGATGGGCACGCCATTTCGCATCACGATTGGCCGCTTGGCCGAAAGGTATAGGGGGACAATTGGAATGTTCTCCAGCCAGATGTATTGCCAGACATCAAGTTCAGTCCAATTGGAGAGGGGGAACACGCGGATGGATTCCCCTTGGTGAACCATGCCGTTGTAGATGTTCCACAACTCGGGTCGTTGGTTTTTGGGGTCCCACCGGTGGTTTTCATCACGGAACGAATAGACGCGTTCCTTGGCCCGACTCTTTTCTTCATCACGACGGGCACCCCCAAAAGCGGCATCGAATTTGTGCTCGTTGAGAGCTTGCTTCAGCCCTTGGGTCTTCATGATGTCCGTATGCACTTTGGAGCCGTGGGTGATTGGGCCGACGCCTTGGGCGACGCCCTCTTGATTGATGTGAACAATCAAATCCATGCCGGACTCTTTGGCCATCTTGTCCCTGAACTCGATCATTTCCCGGAACTTCCAAGTGGTGTCCACGTGCATCAGAGGGAAAGGAGGGATGGCCGGAGCGAAAGCCTTCCGAGCAAGATGGAGCATGACCGCGGAGTCTTTTCCAACGGAATAAAGCATCACTGGCTTTTCAAACTCAGCAACCACCTCGCGGATGATGTGGATGCTTTCGGCTTCGAGGGCTTTCAGGTGGGTAAGTGTCTGGCTCATGGCTTGCGTCTGAGTGTATGGTATCGGCGAAACATGACACCAAATAGCAGCTCCGCGAGCAGAAGGGTCCGGCTTTGTCAGAGCAGAAGTCAGAAAATGTGGTCTGGCACGGCGGCGAGGTCGGTCGTGCGGATCGTGCGGAAAGATTGGGTCAGCACGGCGCCACAATTTGGTTCACCGGTCTCTCCGGGAGCGGGAAAAGCACCGTGGCCGTTTCGGTCGAACACGCTTTGCATGAGTTGGGGCACCATGCGTACCGACTCGATGGTGACAACGTCCGTCACGGATTGAATGGAGATTTGGGATTCGGTCCCGAAGATCGAGACGAGAACATCCGCCGCGTGGGTGAAGTCTCCGCGTTGATGGCCGATTCGGGGCTTCTGGTCCTGTCCAGTTTCATCAGTCCATTCCGTGCGGAACGCTCTCGTGTTCGGGCATTGCATGAGGCCGCAGGCCTGCCATTTCTGGAGATCTTCGTTGATGTCCCTTTGGATGTGGCGGAATCTCGGGATCCGAAAGGCCTGTATCAAAAGGCTCGAGCCGGTGAGATTCCAGATTTCACGGGCATCCATCAGCCCTACGAGTCGCCCGAGGTTCCAGAGTTGCGGCTTCCGACTTCGGAGCTCTCGTTGCAAGAATCCACCGCGAAGGTGCTCGATGTTTTGCGTCAGCACGGCTTGATCCCGTCATGACGCCAGACGCGTTCGCTTCATGTCTTGAGGAGCTTCCGACTCGCCCCGTCGTGGTGGCCAGCCATCCGCGATCGGGGACCCACCTCATGATTGACGTGATTCGTCGCCACTTCAAACCCTGCCGAGGTTGGAAGTGGCCAGGTGAGCCTTTTGAACGGCTGTTTGTCGATGTTGATTGGCTTGGACTTCCCAGATGGCAAGGTCCGGTTCGTGGGGAACAAGTCCTCGAGACGTTTCCGTCGATTCTCATTCGAGTGCTACGCCGCGCGCCACGGTGCGTTCTAAAAACACATTTTGCCGATGGCCCATCAGCGTGGTGGGGCAGTGGTAATGGTGAGCCGTACCGAGAGATTTTTCTCCAGTGGCTGCAGCCTCGCGCCACGTTGATTTATGTGCATCGGCCTGGACGGTCGGTTTTGGCTTCACATTTTGTGCAGCAGATCCAGCGTGAAGATTCTCGTCACCTGAAGTTCTCCGATTGGTTGCGGATGGGAGATGACTCCGCCCACTCTCGTCCAGCAGCTTGGGCGGCTCACGTCCAACAATGGGCGCATCGGACTGAAGTGTCACGCACATACCAGACGGGAGAGGTAATCTCGGATATTGGTGGATCCGTGGCCTCACTCGCGGAGGCCCTCGGTCTTCAGCCCGATCGCAAGCCAGCTTTACCCAAGGCATGGCAGAGTTTGACTGCTCGCCGGCTGGGCCGGCTGCTGTTGATTTCTCCTCAGTCGACCGCGCAATTGGGGCACTACCGCGGAGCACAAAAGCCAGACTGGTCCAGTCTGGCTTCCGAGGCTGATGAGCATTTTTACACCACCGAAGTTGGCGATGCTTTGAAGCGGTGGGGAGGGGATTCGAACCCCTGATCGGGATTCCCCGATGCCG
>CAXBRK010000197.1:0-3049 GCA_963978155.1 uncultured Phycisphaera sp.
TTCAGAAGTCGCGGAAAATGAGCGACTTGGATGTGCAGCGGTAGTTTTTCTTGCAATTGTTGTTGCTTTACTTGGCTTTGCGTTTGGTTGGTTCACATAAACAATCGAAGGGTCGCAAACACAAAGTATGAATTCAAGAACTCGACAGAAATGCAGTTCAACCAATGGCGGGTACAAGTCAGTGTCAGAAAAAGAAAAGTCCTACAAGCAGTTGCAAGAAGAAATGGCCAGTTCCGAAAAGTACCGCTGGACGGTCTTGAAGGAAATCGAACGTCTCCTTGACAATCAAGCCAAGGAGCAGGCCAAGTCCGTGTTCGAAGAGGGCATGTGCCTGAACGAAAAGCTTCGTGTCGCGGAAAGAAAAGTTCAGCAGGCTGAAATTTTGCTGAAAGACGCACGTCTTCGCGCTCAGGAATTGGCTGCGCAGAAGGATGCTGCTGAGGCCGCATCAAGGCAGGAATTGGATATTTTTAAAGACCGTGTTCAAGAACTCCAAGACCAATTTCAAACACTCCAACACCAATTCGAATCTCAACGACGAACTTTTGATCGGAGTTCAGCCAGTTGGAGTCTGGAGAAGAAAGATTTTCTTGATCGGATCCATAAAGGAGAAGAACGGTTAAAGAACAGTCGGTCTGCTCGTGAGTCGATCGTGCAGAGGCATCATTCTGAATTGGATCAGATCCAATCAGAGCTTGCCAGTCAATCACTTCGTCATCAACGTGAACTGCGTGAACTGAAAGAGGCGCAGTCATCCAGAGCATGGTCGAAGTTTTTTTTCAACTTGTTGCTCCTTTCTCTGATTGCCTCCCTCGTCTGGTCTCTGATTCAAATTGAAGAACAGAATCAAGAACTTGATTCACTGCGCGGAAAATCGTCGTTCTCCACCAAAGATCCGTCTGCTGATCTGATTCTCACTTTGTCCGATGTGAACACTTCTCCAGACTCTAAGAACTCTCGACTGGTTCAAGTCGTGGACGCCGCGGAAAGCATCGAGTTGGAATTTGGCGAATACAACGACCTGATCCAGCGCGCGTTGGACGACGTAAATTCCGCATCTGATGTGGGCAAAATTTCGTGTTGGGGTGGTGGCTTGTTTGGTCAGCCCGAAACTCCGAATGGCGTGTTCACGCACGTAGCAGCCGGCTCCGACCACTTTCTTGGAATTCGGAAAAATGGCACGATTGCGTGCTGGGGACAGAACATCTACGGGCAATGCGATGCACCAAGCGGCGTCGTCACGCAGGTCTCGGCTGGCGAGCACCACTCCATTGCGCTCCGAGAAAACGGCAGGATCGAATGTTGGGGATCAAACTCCTCCCGCCAATGCGATGCACCACGCGGCATATTCACTCAGGTCGCAGCCGGTGCTTCCCACTCCATCGGACTCCGAGAAAATGGCACAATCGAATGCTGGGGATCGAACTCCAATGGTCAATGCAATGCGCCAGAAGGCGTGTTCGCTCAGGTTGTGGGTGGCTACGCTCACTCCATCGGGATTCGTAAAGATGGAACCATTTCATGCTGGGGGTGGAACATCTTCGGGCAATGCGATGCACCAGACGACGTCTTCACGCAGGTGGCGTGCGGCTTTCTCCATTCCATAGGAATTCGGGAAGATGGCACCATCGCATGCTGGGGCAGTAACAGTGATGGCGAATGCGATGCCCCGAGCGGGGTATTTATCCAGGTCGCAGCTGGAACCGATTACTCCGTCGGACTCCGAGAAAATGGCATGATCGAGTGCTGGGGAAAAAATCACTACGGCCAATGCGATGCACCAGACGGTTTGTTTACGCAGATATCTTCTCGTGGCAGGAATTGCATTGGTTTAGGATTAATGCAGCCCGTATCACGGTAACCAAGCCATTCTGCTGACCAGTGATCTGTGTAATAGCCGAGTACTCTCGTTGCTGTTTGGAGCCATACAGGTGAGGTGAATCTTCAAGATCGCTCAGTCTTTCATTCGCCTTTTGGCATTGTTGCGCAATTTGGTTGCGTATTGATTCAGGCAAGTTGGTAGCCATGTTCCTTGACCATCATTGATCTCTTTCATAATCCATCTCCCGATCATTAATCCCAATGGGACGTCCCCAGGGCCGACGGAATTGAGTCGACTGTTACAGAACGCATGCAGTGGTTGTAGATTTTCATGGTTGTCTCCACCGCCTTTGACATGGGGAACGATGTGGTCACTTACCGCATGCAAACCATCAGAATCCTCAAAACACCCGCCGCAAAATGCACAGATCCCGCCGGTTCTCTGTGTCATTGATGGAAGTTGTTTTCGGGAAGGACGGTTGGGAAGTTTTTTATACTCGGGTTGGAAGATTCCCTTTTTGTACTCCAACCAGCTGATGTTTTTTTTATCCCACTTGGGAACCGTGCGGCCAAGTGATTTCCACTTTGGCACCTCGCGCTCTTCAATGTAAATATCTCGTACGAATTCCAAGTACAGGTCGGCGTTGACAATGTCGACTAAGAGGCGATCGGTATCTACCCGGCAGAGTTCAACATCATCTTTGAGTCGGCGTCCCTTTTGTTCAAGAAATGCATCGAGCGCAGGACCTCGCCAGGTGCTCTTTCCCTTGTCGACCCATTGCATATGCAACCAGTATCCAATGTCAAAGCCAAACATCAATTGCATCGGTGACAACCCTCTTCGCAAACGGTGGCACCCTTGGTGTATTAACAGTTGCGTTGAGTCTGCCCTTGCGTGTGATACCACCGGATCTTTTTGGAATCCGCCTTTGCAGATGTGGCAAACACTGTCCCCACCGACCGGTTGTGTCGACTCCGGCTTGCCGTTGATCTCATCAGAAGAATGGTATGTAAAGAAGTCCCGAACATCGTTGCCTGAACGAAGCTTCAAAAAGTTGCGCATGCCAGCCGGAAGAGGTGAGTTCACAGCTTCTCAAGGTACTTCGGGTGCAATATCGCCGCAATTTTTCATTTCGTGTGTAGAAGTTCGCTCCCCTTCAGCCTCAGCCTTCCGCCAACGCCTTGTTCAGTTGACCCATCATGGTCTTGGCATCCCCGAACAGCATCA
>CAXBRK010000198.1:0-2985 GCA_963978155.1 uncultured Phycisphaera sp.
TGAGCAGGTCGAACGCGATGTTCCTGACTTTTTGCCGCCGTTGGCAGAGACTTGGCCTCGTAACCGGCTCGGATTGGCCCAATGGTTGGTCTCGGATGGACATCCGCTGACCGCGCGGGTGGTGGTGAACCGAGTATGGCAGCACCATTTCGGCATTGGTTTGGTGCGAACGGCGGAGGACTTCGGGCTGCAAGGCGAGTGGCCCAGTCACCCCGAGTTGTTGGATTGGTTGGCGGTGTGGTTCCGTGATTCGGGGTGGGACCGCAAAGCGCTGCATCGCTTGATCGTGACCAGTGAGGCGTATCGCCGGAGCACTCAGGTCAACGAAGACATGCTTCGGATTGACCCCGAAAACCGGCTGCTTGCCCGAGGGCCCCGGCATCGTTTGGATGCGGAAGTGATCAGGGATTTGGCCCTCTCGGTTTCAGGTTTGTTGGTCGACCAATTGGGGGGAGAACCCGTCCGTCCCTACCAGCCCCCTGGAGTCTGGGAAGCGGTGGGGTACACCGGGAGCAACACGGCCAATTACGAAGCGCAGCGTGGCGACGCGCTGTACCGCCGCTCTTTGTACACCTTTTGGAAGCGCACAGCACCGCCCCCCAACATGAAGTTGTTCGACGCACCGGATCGAGAAACGTGTGTGGTTCGGCGTGAGCGCACGAACACCCCGCTGGCCGCCTTGGTGCTTCTGAATGACGAACAATTCGTGGAAGCCGCTCGGCGATTTGGTGCCCGCATGTGGCAGGCCGCCGCGGATCATCAAGGACGCATTGACCATGGCTTCGCTTTGGCGGTCGGCCGAACTCCAGACCAGGAGGAAAGCCAACTTCTTCTTGAGTTGTTCGACGAAGAGCAACGGCGATTCACCAAAGACCCTGCCGCCGCCACCGCTTTGCTTTCGGTTGGATCTTCCGAACCGACCGAAGGGATTCCCTTGGCGGATCACGCGGCCTACGCCATCATCGGTTCGGTCTTGTTGAATTTGGATGAGACCATCACCAAGGGGTAAGCCATGCATGATCCACGTGTTGATTTTGAATGCAACTTGACCCGACGCCAGTTCTTCTCCCGCTCGGTTCGTGGTGTGGCGGGAGGCGTGGGCTCGGCGGCGTTGGCCGGCTTGCTGGCCGAGGACGGCCTGGCCGGTCCAACCGGAGCTCTCGCCAATCGGCATTTCGCCCCCAAAGCCAAACGGGTGATTTACCTCTTCATGAGTGGTGCCCCCAGTCAGATCGACATGTGGGATCCCAAACCAGGTTTGGCCGACCGGTTTGATGAGGAGTTGCCCGAGTCCATCCGAATGGGGCAGCGGTTGACCACCATGACCAGCGGGCAGACCCGCTTTCCGACCGCGCCGAGTCTGTTTCAATTCCAACGCGCTGGAGCAAGTGGATGTGAGATCAGTGAACTCTTGCCTTGGACCGCCAAGGTGGTCGACAAGATGAGCGTGATCCGTTCGGTCCACACCGAAGCCATCAACCACGACCCGGCAATCACATTCATGCAGACGGGGCATCAGCAACCCGGGCGGCCCAGTCTCGGCGCATGGCTGTCGTATGGCTTGGGTTCGCCCAACAAGGAACTTCCGTCGTTTGTGGTGTTGCATTCCACGTGGAATGGTCGGCCGGAAGCCCAGGCGTTGTTCCAAAGACTTTGGGGTTCAGGGTTTTTGCCCAGCGAACACCAAGGGGTTGCTTTGCGTTCTTCTGGAGATCCGGTCTTGTATCTCAAGGATCCTCCAGGCATTGAGCGTTCGGATCGACGCCGGATGTTGGATCGGGTGGCCGCACTCAACCGTCATCTTCATGATGAGATTGGTGATCCCGAAACCATGGCCCGTATTCAGCAATACGAGATGGCCTATCGCATGCAGACCTCGGTGCCCGAGTTGGTGGAACTGGACGACGAGAGCCCGGAAACGTTTGACCTTTATGGCCCGGACGCACGAACGCCAGGGACGTTCGCTCGAAATTGCATGTTGGCCCGTCGCATGGCGGAGCGCGGCGTACCTTGCATTCAGATTTACATCCGCGGGTGGGACCACCATGGAGGCTTGCCCAAGGACATTCGGGGGTCATGCCGCGACATCGACCAGCCGTGTTACGCGTTGTTGACCGATTTGGAACGTCGGGGCATGTTGGATGACACGCTGGTGGTTTGGGGCGGTGAATTTGGACGCACCGTGTACTGCCAAGGCGCTTTGACCCGTGAAAATTACGGACGCGACCACCACCCACGCTGCTGGACGATGTGGATGGCTGGCGGGGGTGTAAAGGCTGGTTTCCAATATGGCAAGACGGATGACTTCTCGTACAACATCACGGAGAACCCCGTCCACGTGCATGATTTGAACGCCACCATCTTGCACTTGATGGGCATCGACCACGAGAAATTGACCTTCCGTCACCAAGGTCGCGACTTCCGGTTGACGGATGTCCACGGGCGGGTGGTTCACGATTTGATTGCCTGAGCTGGGTCTACCAACCGGTGGCGAGCGCACCGAGCGTCAGGGGCAAGTGCAAGAGGCTGGAAAGAAACACAGCTCGGGCCGTATCCCGGGTGGGTTCGGCCACCATCTTGAGACTGCGCACCACCATGAGCAGACCACACACCAACGCCATGGCCGCGTAGATGGGACCGGCGAAGCCCGCCAAGAACGCCGACAAGCTGACCGGGATCAAGGCCAACGAGCCGATCAGGGTGACTCGGCTGGTCAGGACTCCATCGGGGTCCACGGCAGGAAGCATTTGAAATCCCCCGCGGGCATAGTCGTCGCGGTACATCCAGGCCAGCGCCAAGAAGTGTGGGATCTGCCAGACGAAAAGAATGCCCGCAAGCACCCAAGCGCCGCCGTCAACTTCGCCTCGAACCGACGCCCACCCAATCATGGGGGGGACGGCCCCGACCACGGCGCCAACCAAGGTGTTCAAACTGGTGAGTGGCTTCATGGGCGTATACACCGCGGCGTACAACACAATCGTGCCC
>CAXBRK010000199.1:0-2930 GCA_963978155.1 uncultured Phycisphaera sp.
CTCTTCTTGAATGAAGGTGAATTTCTGCGCGTACCTAGATTCATCTGGCGCTGCTTCAGACCAAGACTTCAGACGTTCAATTTTCTTTTTGAACTCCTCTAACTTGGTTTTTTGCTTTTCCCATTTGCCCTCTGTCATACTCTTTCCGCGCTCAAGCCTCTGTTTCTGATCCTCAAGCGCTTTCATTTCGGATTTACTAAGCGCAATCTGGTCATGAAACGAGGAGATACTGTCCCTTAGGGACTCATTCTGGACGTCCAAAGAGGTTCTCTTGCGAACAAGCTGAACAGCCTGCTCCTCGAGGACTCTTTTCTCGTCCTTGAGCGGTGACACTTCTGTGGAACGTTGTGCTATCAGCTTGGTCAATTCAGCATTTTGCTGACGTATTTTTGGGTTGCCATCTCTGAGGATTTGAATTGAACTCTGAAGAGCTTTAATCTCACCTTCCAGGCGTAAAACCTCACCTTCCTCATCTTCAAGTGCAGTTTGGGTCTTCAGCAACTCCTGCTGTTCAACCTGCAGTTGTTGACGCTCTTGAGACTTCCGGAGGAGTGCCTCTTTGTATCCACGATGATTAGCCTGCAAATCAGATACTTTGCGTTGCAGTTCCTGAATCTCACCATCGACCTGAATACGTCGCTCTTTGACACCTCGAAGAACATCGTCCGATGTGACGAGAGATGCCCGTATCTGGGGCTCCTGGGCCTCTACCTGCTTCGAAATCTCAACTGATGCCTTTTTGGAATCTGAGACAAATTGATTCACACGCGAAAATTGATTTCTGAGTTCTTCAGACTTCGATGTCAGACGGCTCAAGACGGCTCTTGCTGCTTCATCCAACTTTTCTGTCGCTTCGGAAAGTGAAGCGAGAGAGGCATCCATCTTCGATTCGCGATTTTTCACTCGGCCGTGCCAAGACTTTGTCTGCGCTGCTTCGGCCTGAAGAGCCGAAGTCATCTCGTGAAGCAGACGCGAAATACCATCGGGAAGAGGAGGGATTTCCTTCTGCATGGAGTCCAGAGCGTCTTCGATGGACTTGATCTCGCTATGGAACTCGAGAGCCTTCTTGTCAGCCTCGGCACTGCGATCGATGAATGTTGTCGTTGTATCTTTCACCAACTGTTCAAAATGATCGAATTCAGATCTCGCCCGTTGATCAAATGCACGAAGCCAAGGTTCATCTTGAAGTCTTGCAGACCGGACAAGATCCTCAAGCTCGAGGTTTCTCTCCCATTTCTCGGTCGCCTCAAAAGCCGGAAGTCGGAAGGACGGTGACTGCACTTTTTCCGCAGCCGCTTGATACAGGAACACCCAATCATCGAACTTGGGCAGATCCCAATAACTGATTTCGTATCCAGATTTACTCGGCATCAATAGACGAACAGAATGTTCGACTTGATCAACCGAAAGGCGATCCAAGATCGAATCAGAGGCTTCCGAATCTGAAGCGGTCATGTCAAAAATATCTGGGACAACCGTTCTCCCGACAACCCGATACAGGCGGCCGGGCCGCGACCCCTCTTCGCAGGATCCACCGACAGGGACATAAACATCGCAATGGCGCAGGAGCTCGTCCAAACGCTTCGTTTCGTCTTCATTTCGTTCGTCACTGATGCAGAAGTGAAAAACGACTTGGCACTCACCACCAGTCCGTTTTTGAACGATGTATTTTGATTCCTGATTGAACAGCCTGTGGTTGTGCTCGATGTGGTCCAGAATCAAACGGAAATCTCGATCAAATCCATCGTGATGATCGCGGCGAAAGACCACAATGAACTCAGAAATGTCATCCCAGTCGATCCGAACAGAGTCGCCACCGATGTGGGAATACCGAGGTCGGACCAGCGCCGTGTCCTCAGACATCCGATTCATATTGCTGAGGCGACTCTCGCGAACATTCCAGGTGGCTTTCGAGGTTGATTCGGCCAAGTCTGCTGACGCAACCACCCGCCACCGCTTGATTGGGTGGCCGTGATCCAAGAACATCAGTGAGTGATGATCTTGGTCTTCCTCGGGTGGGCAAGACCAACTCAATTCGGCAAGGTACGCGTGCGTATATCCGATAGGAGCGGCGACTTCATCGCGTTCGGAGTTTGGCAAGAGTCCCAAGGTGTAGATTTCATACCCCTTGGCACTCTTGAGTTTTGAGCTGACGTGATCAAGGACGACAGCACATATGCGCTCCTCACCGTGTTCAAGGTGATAGAGCTGGCAGCCTTGCGAGCGGCCATTCAGGTCAAGGATGTGGTGCAGGCGATCTTCTGGCTTCCAGACCTGATCGTTATGCAAAAAGATAATGTGCTTCTTACCTATTCTGGAAAAATTTAGCCGGACCAAATCTCTATGCAGGATCCACTGCGCAAGTGAAACCTTTTCACCGTCTACAACGTGGGTCGAAGGCGCCTGGTTGGGAAGAACCTTTGATACCGCCTGCTTGTTGACTCCTTCAAGAAGGACTTTGTCCGATGAGAAATCACGAACACTCATCGAGTTCTTCTCGTCGGTACTACTCTCCTGCAGAACGGCATTCAACAATCGATGGGGTAAAAGATACGTTGCGTTCATAGTCTCGCACTCACTTCGAATTGAACTGCCTGCGCAACGGCCTCTTCGGCCACCTGAGACGTCAACCCGAACTCATCTCGAAAAGAAAATGTTTTCTGCTGAGGGTCGATTCCTAAATAGAACCTACCGTCCTCCGCTGGGAGCTTGAGTTGTGCCCCCAACTCAATCAACACATCGGGGTCTTGAGTCGCCCTGATCCTGATCCTCTCTGTTGGGGGGCACTCCATCAGCCATGCCGGCGAATCAACGCTGCGAGCAAAATCCTCAATCAATTCCGAAACATTGGATTCAGCAATCCACTGAACGCTCTGATCGGAAAATTCACGAGCCTGAGATCGGTATGGTGACTGGTACCCCACAACCAG
>CAXBRK010000200.1:0-2909 GCA_963978155.1 uncultured Phycisphaera sp.
TCGGGCGAAGCATCCCCGCCCAACGACCAAGCCGCCTGAATGGCGGCCCCCAGCGCACCTGATTCCGGTTCTCGCATCGGGAGGACGGTCGCGTCCAGCATGTCGGCCAAGATTTGGTTCCACAAGGGATTGGTGGAACCCCCGCCGACCAACCTGGCTTCATGGATGGGCACCCCCAACGCGCGGAAGCGATCGATCCCCCAACACAAATTGGCCGACACCGCTTCAATAGCCGCGCGATACAGGCGGCCGGGTTCCAACCACCCTTTGCGAATGCCGGTGATGGTGCCCGAAGCCTCAGGCAAATCGGGAACCCGTTCCCCCATGTGGAACGGCAACCAGATCATGCCACCACAACCCGGTTCCACCTTGGACGCCAGTTGGGTCAACTCGGCATGATCACGCTGAAGGGTCGCCCGAACTTCTTCCACCACTCCGGTGGCATTCATCGTGCACAAGAGCGGCAGCCATCCCCCGCTGGAACCACAGAACGGCGCGATCAACCCTTCGGTATCAATGACCGGACAATCCGAGTGCGCAAACGCCGTGGCCGAGGTGCCCAAACTGATGACCACCACGCCCGGAGCGGCCGCCCCAGCACCAATGGCACTCATCATGTTGTCGCCCCCACCGGCCGCCACCGGTGTGCCTTCGGCCAGCCCCGACCAAGCCGCACCTGCGGCCGAAACCTGCCCGGCCCACTGCGGCGCCTCCACCAGCGGCGGCAGACGGCGCTCGAGGTCGCCACCAATCTTGGCCACCCGCTCGGCATCAAACGCGCGCTGCTTCACGTCGAAGAAGCCCGTGCCCGAAGCGTCGCCGGTCTCCATCGTTCTGGTGGAAGTGAATTTGAAGTTGATGTAGTCGTGGGGCAGCATCATGGTGGCGGTGCGGGCCCAAGCGTCTGGCTCATGCTGCTGCATCCAAAGAACTTTGGATGCGGTGAAGCCCACCGGAACCGGGGCCCCAAAGCGCTCCGACAGTTCTTCGGCTTGTTGCGTTGTTGAGGTGTCGCACCACAACTTTGCCGGCCGAACCACCGCACCGTCTTCGTCCAAGAGCACCAACCCATGCTGTTGGCCAGAAACCCCGACCGCCTGCACTTGGCCAAGATCAACCCCTTGGTTGGCAATGTTCTTGAGGCAATCTTGCACCGCATCGGCCCACGAATCAGGGTGCTGTTCGGCGGCGCCCGTGGGCAGTCCCGCGATCAAGTCGTACTTGGCCGAACCGCGGGCCAAGACCTTGCCCTGATCCAAATCCACCGCCACCGCCTTGGTGCCCTGGGTACCAACATCAATACCAACCACCAATCTCTGGGCCGCGCTCATGTTTAAAAGTATCCGTTCAAGAGGTTTTCAATCAATTCTTGGCGCCCGCTGTCGATGGACTGCACGTTGGTCTTCAGCGCGTGGGCCTCCAACTCGACCATGGAAGCGTTCCCTGCTTCGATGGATCGACCCAGGTCGCTGTCCCACGAGGCATACCGCAACCGCATCAACTCATCGAGGCGTCCATCTTGGATGATCTGGTCGGCGATCTTCAGAGCGCGGGCGAAGGTGTCCATCCCACCGATGTGGGCGTAGAACAGATCGACCGGGTCCGTGGATTGCCGCCGAAGTTTGGCGTCGAAGTTCAAGCCGCCGGTGGTGAACCCCCCTGACCGCAACACCACCAGCATCGCCATGGTGGCATCACGCAAATCCGTAGGGAACTGATCGGTGTCCCAGCCAAGCAGCGGATCGCCCCGGTTGGCGTCGATGGATCCGAGCAAGTCATGACCCGCGGCGTAATCAAGTTCGTGTTGGAACGTGTGTCCGGCCAGCGTGGCGTGGTTGGCTTCAATGTTCAGTTTGAAATGGTCAACCAAACCGTGCTTCAGCAAGAACGCATGGCAAGACTGGGCGTCGTAGTCGTACTGGTGAGTGGAAGGCTCACAGGGCTTGGGCTCGATGTAGAACTGCCCTTCGAATCCCAAAGCCTGCTTGTGCTCCACCGCCAAGTGCAACAGCCGCGCGAGGTGTTCCCCCTCCCGGCGCATGTCGGTGTTCAGCAGTGTGTCGTAGCCCTCGCGTCCACCCCAGAAGACGTACCCCGCCCCGCCCAACCGATGCGTCACTTCGATGGCTTTCTTCACTTGGGCTGCCGCGTGGGCGAACACATCCACACTGGGACTGGTGCCCGCCCCGCCCATGTATCTGGGATGGGTGAACAAGCACGCGGTTCCCCAGAGCAAACGAACACCGGTGGCCCCTTGCAGACGCTCGGCGTGATCGATCATCTCGTCAAGCTTGGCATTGGTCTCGGCAAGATCGTCGCACTCGGGGGCAATGTCACGATCGTGGAAGCACCAGAAAGGCGCTCCCAACTTGGTGACAAATTCAAACATGGCGTCCATGGTTTGGTGGGCCGCCTGCATTTCATCGTTGGCCACCGTCCAGGGCATCATCCGGCACCCCACCCCAAAAGGATCGGCTCCAGTCCCGCGCATGGCATGCCAGTAGCACACCGCAAACCGCAGGTGATCCCGCATGGATTTTCCCGCCACCATTTCATCCGCGTTGTAGTGGGTGAAGGCCAGCGGGTTGTCGCTGTTTGGGCCTTCGTAGGGAATTGATTGCAGACCTTCAAACCATTCCTTTTTTGACATGTTGAAAGATTACACAGTTGAAGTCACGAGATTAGAGGCAGCAATAGGACAAATAGATAAATAGCGCAACACCGACACTCTATAAAATGTGCGACATGAGAATTGTCAGCCCGCCACTTGACCAAATCGAACACCTGCCGACCAAGCTTACGCAGGGCGAAAAGAAGGTCTTGAGGATGTTTGATGATCTCCTCCCCCCCAAATGGGAAATCTACATTCAGCCACACTTGAATGGACTTAGACCTGACTTTGTACTTCT
>CAXBRK010000201.1:0-2899 GCA_963978155.1 uncultured Phycisphaera sp.
TGGCGTACAGGGTGAAAACGGCTGGTTTGACACCGCCCAGAGATCGCTTCAGTTGATGGTGAATGTGGTCAGAATCCGGATCGCTCATGCGCTTGCCGGACAACCTGCGGCGAACAATTGCCATGAACGTGTCCAAGATCGGCAGGGTAAACACCATCAAACCAGCCAAGACCACATGGGTCTGACCACGGTCGCCCAACATCAAAATGATGGACACCACCAAGTAACCCAACATCAAACTCCCAGCATCTCCCAAGAAGATATTGGCGGGATTGAAGTTGTGAGGCAAGAAGCCAAGGATGGCCCCCAGGCCAACCACCGCCAGCACGATTCGGGCCACCGCCAAGGACTGTGGGGCTTCGACAGAGTCACCACCAGCTTCAGGAAGCAACATCATGCCAATCAGCGTCAAGCCAATCAAAGCAATACCCGTCACCCCAGAGAGCAGACCATCCAATCCATCGATCAAATTTGCGGAGTTGCAACCACCAAGCACCATGACCGCGACCAATCCAGTCCCGACGATGTTGTACACATGGGAACTCAGCACCCAGTCGACGCCGGGGAAAAAGAACAACTGGGTATCGCCCGCCCCCAACAGGGGACTCAACGCACCGGCCGCCACTTGGACCCCAACGTTCTCGACCGCAAGAGCAGCCGCCGCCATCATTTGACCGGCGATTTTCAGCCTGGGATCCCAACCAAACATGTCGTCGCCAACCCCGGTGATAAAAATCACAATCAAACCAAAGATCACCGAAACGGGAACCGGTCGGTATTGGTCAAGAGGGGCTTCAACGAAGGCGGCGGAGAAGACGCCCGCCATGATGCCGACGAAAACGGCCAGCCCCCCCAAATACGCGATGGGCTGGGTATGGATTTTGCGCCCCCCCGGCTGGTCAATCACCCCCAAAGCGATGGCCAATTTGCGAACCAGGGGAGTCACAAGCAGCGTGACAATGAAGGCAACAAAAAATGAAGGCGCAAACGCATTCAACAGTTCGATGATGCCGACCGGGTCAACGGTGCCAGCAATGCTTTGGTTCTCGATCGTTGGTTCAAGCTGCTTCACTAGGAGTCCTCAGTACGGATGGATTCAGCGAGGTCCCGGATGGTCTCGGCAAGTGGTCGGGAAGGAGGCAAGGACACCAAGTCTCGGGCTCGGCCAAGATCGGGAATCCGTTCTTGGAGATCCTGAAAACCACGGCCCCAAACTTCTTTGTACGGAAGAATTTGAATGGATGACTCTGAGTTCAACACATCTCGAACCAATTCGGCCAACGCCAAGATAGTGATCGGCTCATCGTGGCCAAGATTGACGGGCAAGCCCCGAGCATCGGATGAACGCAGCAACTTCGGAAGGGAGTCAACGATGTCTCGGACGTCGGCAAAGCATCGCTTTTGCTGGCCGTCACCATGGACTTCGATAGGAGCGTTGGCAAGTGCTGCTTTCACGAATCTGGGCAGAACCATGCCCCAATCGCCACGTTGACGAGGACCAACGGTGTTGAAAAAACGGACAACCACCGAGGGCAGCTCCTGCTCAAGCGCGAACGCCAAATGTTCATCAACGGCCTTGCTGTGAGCGTATGACCAACGTGCGACGGTGGTTGGCCCGTACACCGAATCATCGGTCTCCCGGAAGGGGCGTCCTTGCCCCACGCCATAGACTTCACTGGTACTCGCCAAGAGGGTTGGGGTTGACGCTTTCGCCAAAAATCGGAGCAACCCTGCCGTCTCGACCACGTTGTTGATGATGGTTCCGAATGGGTCCTCTACGACCTTCCGTACCCCAACCGCCGCGGCGAGGTGGTAGGCCTCACAAAACTGTTCGCTCGGACCATCAGCCAACCACTGCTCCAGCGTTGATTCGATCAACTCGACTTGAGGATGGGTTGGGACCTGATGCGCTCGGCCGGTCGAAAGATCGTCAACAACAAGGATGGAATGCCCTTGGTCCAAGAGGTGCTCAACGAGATGGGATCCAATGAATCCGGCACCTCCGGTGACAAGAACCCGAGACACGTTGCTCAAGCCACCTCTGAGTAATCACGCATGATGCGGAAGTTCTTCTTGAAGTATCCACCAGACTCCGTGCGAGCTTGGTTGAGGACAACGCCAAAGACTTCACTACCTGCCTGCTTGACTGCATTGGCAAGACGAACCAAGAGACCACGCTCATCCTGGCCGGCGTGCACCAACAAGACAGCGCCATCGGCTTTCGACGCAATGGTGAGGGCATCACCTGCGGCCAAAGCCGGAGGAGCGTCAAACAGAATGAGATCCCATTGTTCACGGGCGTCATTCAGCAGTTCATCCATCCTTGGGGAACCGAGTCGATCAACGACTCTGGATGCTTCAGTACCAGCTCCGACAAGATCAAAGCCGGCGCCTTGGAGAAGGTGAAAAAAGCGGTAGAAGAAGAGGCGATGAAGCACCCGGCAGCCTTTCCGCGCGTGCTGCCCACGTCGGCAGAAAAGCCGCTGGGGCCGCTGGGCGGGATGGACGCGCTGCGCGACGCCGTGGCACGGGTCCTGCTCGGCATGAGCGATGACTTTGGAGACATGTTCGCATGAATGAGATGAGCGATTCCCAGGCCCGGGCCTGGCTGGACAAGGCCGAGACCCTGCGCGAAGCCCTGCCGTTCATGCGCCGCTACACCGGCAAGACCATTGTGGTGAAGTTCGGCGGTCACGCCATGGCAGCGGGTCTGACGATCGCCGAAGCGGACTTTGAACGTTTCTCCAAGCTGTTCGATGAAGCCGTGAAAAACATCATCAGCGAAGAAGAGTTGAAAGGGGTACTGCTTTCAGACGGTGAACTCCTTTCCAATGAGATCAATCTGGATGTGGCTGAAACGCTGCGTTCTGGTGGTCCTTGGGGGCAAGGCTTCCCTGAA
>CAXBRK010000202.1:0-2891 GCA_963978155.1 uncultured Phycisphaera sp.
TGTGGGCCGTGCCATGGAAGTGGTCACCGTGCCGCCTCCGCCGCCACCACCGCCATTACCGCCAAAGTTTCCGGCAACCGGTTCGCCATGGAAGCAGCCAAAGATCCATGGAAATCCATCTGGATCTTCGCCAGCATCGATATCTTTCACAGGCCCGTAAGCCACAGCGTGATAGTGCCACCCCAAGACGGGGTCGTCGTGGCCGTTGCAGGCGTCCAACTGGTTCTCACCGGTCAGGTCTTTGGCCAAAACGCCTGCGGACTCCCAGGGGCCAAATACGGGGAACCCGTCGTAGCCATATCCGATCAGTTCGGAATGGCCATTGCTAAGGGTGCCATCAAAGCGAGGGCTCCATTGGTGATAGTGGTAGGAGCCATCTGGACTCGGGTGTCCCTTGAAGGCATCCATGCAAATGGTGGAAGGGGCGTCGACGCCACCACCGTCGTACGGGTTGTACAACCCGACTCCATTGATTGCGATGCCGACGGGACCGAGCGTGTTGAGCAAATCGACCGAAGGATTTGGAGTGAACACAGGATCCATGGGGAGCATGATGGTCCGGTTTTGATCGGTCGGCGTATTGGGGTTCTGGCACGTCGCATCTGGTCCTGAGAAGGGGCCCATCACGTGATCTGCCAATCCGCTGGTGGAAATGGTCACCATCCGGTTGTCGTAATCGAATTGCACGTCGACATTCGAAGAAAATGGGTGGCACACTCGGTTGAAATCGCTCAAGACCAGAATGAGATCGGGGAAGTTGGTGGTGCCATCTTGATTTGCATCACCATTGGGCGTGTTCCACTGGCTCAGGACCACCGTGAGGTCGTCAAACCCGACGCTGCCGTCTTCAGAAAGGTCGGTGGCGCAGCCCAGTCCGTTGGATTGCCCGAGGGCTGGGGCCGCACAAAGAGCGACACATACTGTCCAAAGAATTCTGAAGCTCAGATTGGTTCTCATGGTGATTCCTCACGTATGGCTTTTGGCTGGATTCCGTACGATTCAGAATACGAGAGGACCTTGCGTTTCCATCCCCAGAAAGATGCGCATCTGCCCCGTTTTTTCTTGTTTATGCTCTCTATCGACCGCAATGCCTCACTCTTCCACCATCACTCAAAATGTTGTGGCCTGCTCTCGAAAAGCCGCCTCTGCCACCAGATCGCTCCGGTTTGCGGCGCCAGTCACCCATGTCTCTCGCCCGCTTGACCATGCTCGTGCACCCCACGAGGCGTACCTCAAGCGGTTCGCTCGGCATGGAATAAGCAGTTTGTTTTTGGGCATGAACCCAGGCCCATGGGGCATGTCGCAGACCGGGGTGCCGTTTGGCGAGGTGGGCGCAGTCCGGTCTTTTCTGGAGCTGGAGGGGAAAGTGGTCTCCCCCAAGGATGCCCATCCGAACCGGCCAATCGAGGGATTCTCGTGTGCCAAGAGTGAGGTGTCGGGTCGCCGGTTTTGGGGACTCATGCAGCAGCGGTTTGGCACCGCCGATGCTTTTGCCGCGTCTCACTTTGTCTGGAATTGGTGCCCTTTGGCTTTCATGGAAGAGAGCGGTCGCAACCGCACGCCAGACAAACTTCCGGCGGACGAGCGGTCTGCTTTGACGGCACCGTGTGACACGTGTTTGCGTGAATTGGTGGAGATCCTCAACGTGCCCCATGTGATTGGCGTGGGGAAGGTCGCGGAGTCCGCGGCGAGAAGGGCCCTCCCTGATGCCGTGCGGGTCACCAGCATTCTTCATCCTTCACCCGCGTCACCCGCGGCCAATCGCGATTGGTCCGGCACCGTGACCCAGCAGTTGATCGAGCAGGGCGTTTGGTCCGCCTGAAACAAACACGGCCCCGCCGAAGCGGGGCCGTGCGATGAGATCAATTGATCTATGGATTCGGTCTTGCTTTAGCAGGGGCCGAAAGCGGACAACACCGCGAGCACATCGCCGAAGGCGACGGTGCCGTCACCGTCGACGTCTGCAGCACCACCAGAGGATCCCCAAGCAGACAGCGCCTCAAGGACGTCGCCGAAGCCGACAATGCCGTCTCCATTGATGTCTTCTGGACAGTCGCTGCTGCCACTGTTGGGAACCACGTCGCTCCACGTGCGGCCCACACGGACTTCATCAAAGTCCATGTATGCGGGGCCGTTACCAGCTTGGAAGCGGATGCGGTTGAAGCCGGGGTTGTTGGCGTCTTCGTAGACCACATCAGGGGTGCCTTCCAAGCAATCGGTTGGCTCAACCCACAAAGAAGTGGTCGCGCCACCAATGCCGTCGAAGTCCATCTTCACCACGATGAGACGTGGCACATCGTTGATTTCGAAGAGGCCTTGGCCACATGATTCTGGCAGTGCATCGCAGCCGCCGTCTTGGGCATCAAAGCCCCAGAAGGAAGCATTCCATGGCTTGCCAATGAAGAGGACTTCTTGGTCACCATTGAACAGCGAAGCACCGGCGTACCACGCCAAATCGCCTTCGGCGACTGGGTTGTCTGGGTTGGTTCGACCGACCACGGAGTAGTAGACAGTTTCGGGCTCACCAGAGGTGCCGTAAGAAGCATCGAGGTAACGGAATGCACCGGCGCCGTTGCCACCGGTTCGGCCAGAGCCGCCGAGGTTGCTCGAGCAATCGGTTGAGATACCGTCCTCGTCGGTGGCATTCACCGGGGGAGCATCAGACCAAGGGCCCGCGAATCCGGTGCCGCCGTTCATCATGCCGCCCAAGTTGCCGGGGAGGTAGTCGAAGCCTTCGTAGGCAATCGAAGCGGTTCCGGTGGTGACTTCTTCAAAGCTGGTGCCCAGTTTGATTTCATCGAAATCCAACATGTAAGGGGCCGAGCCGTTGTTGCCAGCGGCCACTTTAGATCGGAAGAGCGTCGTGTAGGGGAAGAGTGTAGATCTCGGTG
>CAXBRK010000203.1:0-2865 GCA_963978155.1 uncultured Phycisphaera sp.
GGCGTGGTCGCAGTTCGGCCCAGCCCGAAGCGATGGGGCCGTTCCCACCCCTTGCCTTGTTGATGCGGCTGGGCAAGCCGCCATTGAAAGGCAAGTTCCCCATGGTTGGGCTCTTGGAGAGCATCTACCGCACGGTTGCCGAGGACGTGGACCGCGATCGAGCCGAGCGAGACGAAGCCATGGCTTCGCCGCCCGATCAGCCCTGATTTCGCCGGGGTTCTTAGCCCCAGACGCTCAGCAATCGAAGCACATCTTGGAACGTCACAGCGCCATCACCGTCGAGGTCGGTGGGGCACGGTGTACCGCATGGGCCGAATGAGCTCAGCAGTACGATGAGGTCTTCAAAGTCCACATCACCGTCGTTATCAAAGTCAGCTGGTTCGCCGCTGTCACAAGATTGCACGGTGATCTCAACTCGGTCGACGGCCGACTCCACGATGGATCCTTCGCCAATGTCGGTCGAGATGAATCGGATTCGACACGTCTCGGAAGGGCTCACAAAGTCAGCCACTCGGAACTGCTTGCGGACCCAGCCGCCGGCGGATTCACTGGAGTTTCCGGGGACAGTTTCCAAGTTGACCCAAGAGGCACCATTGTTTGCTGAAATTTCAACGGTAAACGGATCGCCTCCCGGGCTGGCTCCCGTGGCGTTGTTGTGCCAACGCCAGTAACTCAAGACGGCATCAGGATTGCTGGCGTCCAATGTCGGTGAGGTCAGGACCGTCTCTCCTCCATCGACGTCGCTGTTGCAATCTCCGCCATTGTTTGAGTTGTCAGTGAGGAAAGCGCTGGAGCTTCCATCAGGAGTTTCAGTGGGATTTCCGCGATCGCAGTTGGTGATGGGAACGCCACGTGTCCATTGCCCATCGGTTGCGGTTCCGCTGACCGTCCATCCGGAATTGGTTTCAAAACCATCCAGGAAAAGAACGTCCACATTGTCAACCACAGTGGCATCGAAATCACCGAGCCGTCGCTCGCCCCCCATCACGTCAGTGGCCGCGACAGACCACGTAAGGGTCGATGTGCAGGGCAACGATCCGGTGCTGCCAATCCACCGTGCACTGGCTGCGTTGAAAACCAATGGCACGCTGCTGGTGACGCCATCGACGGAGAAGTCGAGAACGGGGGAGTTGGGATCAAGCGCGCCGGGTTCGGTCTCTTCAATTTGCAGCGACACCGCCAAACCTGAACTGCCCACGGTTGGCGTTGGTGCAGTGTCCAGGACCAAGTTCAGGGGAACGCCAGGGCCGATTTCGGGAAGTTCGGAGCGGTAGAACTCAAGGGTGCAACGCATGCGGCGGGCTTGATCCGGGGTGAATTGGTTCATGCACGCGTCGTCTGAGTAGTCCATGTAGTTGTTGACCGGATCCAAACTGCCGCACGACGAAGGCGTGCCGCATCCGAAGTTTGGGCCGCTTTCGGCATTGGTGTCGCAGACCAAATCTCCAGAGGTTGCGCACGCGGAGCCACATCCACCTTGGAAGGTGTGGAGCAGGCCGAGATAGTGCCCGACCTCATGGGTCAACGTTCGACCAAGGTCGTACGGTGCTTGGGTCGAACAATCACCCCAAGATGACCAAAGAACCACCACTCGATCGCTCTGGTCACCTGCGATGCCTTGCTGTGGGAATCCTGGCACGTAGCCGAGGTTTCCACTGGCCGTGTTGGTGTAGATGTTCATGTACCGGGAAGGATCCCAGGCCAAGCTGTTCCAATAGTTCCCGCCGTCATTGAACCAAGTGCTGTTGTTGGAATAGGTGATGCCGTTGGTGGGGTTTCCGTCGGGATCCACTTCGGCGAGGAAGAATTCAATTTGCACGTCGGTACCAGGAGCACCGTTGGTTCCAGGCAGGGCCAAAAAATCTTCATTGAGAATGCGAATACCGCTCTCGACGCAGTCGATGGAGAGGTTCCCTTGGCTGCCGTTGGTGAGCACATGGACCACGCACGGAATTCGGTACAGCGTCACGCTTGGGTCGTAGACGGGGGACGGGTTGGTCGAGCTCAAGGAGCAGTCAGCGCCTGATCCGCCGAATCCGTTGATGCCATCTTCGATCGCGGTCGTGTCCAACCCGCAACGCCACAGCCGACCAGGACGGGCTGCGAAGTAGGCGTTCCAGTCTTCATAGGTGATGTTGTCTTCAACAATGCGACCATCCGAGTACTGCCAAGGCCCAACGTGATCGGGCGGTGGAACATCAGCGTTGGCAAGAAGGGACAGAGCGCAGAAGAAGGGGCTGATCATGGGTTCTCAATTCAAAGATCGGTGGTCAGAAATTGACGGAATCTCGGTTGGCCAGTTGGTTGATGACTTGGTCAACAGGCCCCCCATTTGGAGAGCAAATTCAAGAGGTCGTTGAATTCCACGACGCCATTGCCGTCGAAATCTTCATCACAACCACCACAGGCGCCCCACGATCCAAGAACTTCAAGCAGGTCAGCAAAATCAACTGATCCGTTGTCGTTCAGGTCTTCAGGGCAAGCGGGTGGTGCACATGAACTCGAAGCACAGTCAGCGGCGTCGGATGTTCCGCCGACCGCGGAGCATGTGTCCGGAACCAGGATGACGCAGTCTCCGGTGGTCAGGCAGCATGCACGGGGGGCACAACCATTGTCGGCGCAGGAAGATCCAAGACCGTTGAAGACCCCACCACCATTTTCACAACCTGCAGGGGTGAGCTCAGAGCATTCAGAGCCAAAGCAACAGGCCCCAATTGAAGCGGGAGGGCATGGTGATGGAGCGCATGAGGTATCTGCACCCTCAAAAGACCCACCGGCAGAATCACATTCATCATTGAACACGGAAACACAGGAGCCATTGGCAAAGCAGCATGCTCCAGGAGCAGGAATGCCGAACTCCCCACC
>CAXBRK010000204.1:0-2836 GCA_963978155.1 uncultured Phycisphaera sp.
CAGTTCACCTTCACGCGCCGCCGCATCGGGGCCATGGCAGGCAAAGCACCGGGAAGACAGGATGGGCTGCACTTCCCGCACAAAATCAGGCGCCTCGACGGCCAACACCATGCTGAGCAGCAACATGACGTCAGCATATTGGCTCTTTGTGCAAACCACGACGATTTCCCCGAAGATGTGATCATGCTTCCTCCGGGATCAACCATCGTGCTGGCCACCGACGCTTGGCGACCGCAGATCTCTGGGGTGGTGCGCACCTGGGAGTCGGTCTTGGGGGTGCTGGAAACGCGTGGCTATCAGACCGAAGTGCTCTGCCCGGCCGATTTTCGTCGCACGTGGCCCTTGCCCCGCTACCCCGAAATTCGCTTGGCCCCTTGGCCTTTCGCGGCCGTCAACCGAAGGTTGAACGCGCTGCAGCCGGACGCGGTGCACATTGCCACCGAGGGCCCCATCGGGATTGCGACCCGCCGCTGGTGCGTGCGTCACAAGGTGCCGTTCACCACGTCCTACCACACCAAACTTGCCGAATACGCCAAGGCGTACGCCAAACTGCCCCTTCGTGTGGGCTACGGGTTGTTGAAGAAATTCCACGGCCCCGCCAGTGCCACCTTGGTACCCACCCCCACCATCCGCGAAGAGTTGATGGCCCGCGGCTTCCAAGACATCAACGTGTGGACCCGCGGCGTGGACCATGAAACGTTCCGGGTGTACCCCCAAGAGGAACGAGAAGACTTCGGCCCCGGACCGGTGTTCTTGTACGCGGGACGGTTGGCGGTGGAGAAAAACCTCGATGCGTTTTTGCAGCTCGATCTCCCTGGCACCAAAGTCTTGGTGGGCGATGGTCCGTATCGGAAAACGTTGGAACGAAAATACCCCGACGTGGTCTTTACGGGATACCGACACGGCGCTGACCTCGCCCGCGCCTACGCCAGCGGCGACTGTTTTGTGTTCCCCAGCCTCACGGACACGTTTGGGGTGGTGATGATCGAAGCGATGGCCTGCGGCCTTCCCGTGGCCGCATTCCCGGTCACGGGTCCGATCGATGTGGTCAAAGAAGGCGTCAGCGGCGTGCTGCACGAAGACTTGCAGACGGCGTGCCACCAAGCCGTGCAACTGCCCCAAGACGGTGTTCTGGAATACGCGCGTTCCTTCACGTGGGAACGAACCACCGACATTCTTCTGGAGACGTTGGTGTCGGCCAAATCAGACTGAATGATGCTTCAGTTGGGATTGGTGAGTCGTGTGTCAAAATCAACCGTGATTTCCGCCGCCGGCTCCGGGAGAGGCAGGGGGAAGGGTATCGGTGATCGCACGGACGGCAACGGTTCTTCTTCCAAATGCTCTTCGACGATTTTGGGGGCCAAATCGGTGGCGTGCAACAAAGAGAGGTGCCCGGTTTCAGATTCAACCACAGCCGTGCAGTTCTCAATCCAATCCCCACAGTTCAAGTAGGTGAAGCCATCTTCATCCACGTGGGCGGGATGATGAATGTGGCCGCACACCACACCATCAAGTTGTTTTTCTTTGGCCTCTCGAATGAGCGTGTCTTCAAAATTCGAGATGAACGTGCACGCTTTCTTGACCCTTGACTTCATGTACTGGGCCAACGACCAGTACGGCTTGCCGCGCCACCGGCGGTAGCGGTTGTACGCCCCGTTCAAACGCAACAGCATCTCGTACGCCGAAGAACCGATCTTGGAGAGCAGTCGAGAATGACGCACCACCAAGTCGTACTGGTCACCGTGGGTGATCAACAAGCGGCGACCGTCCAAACAACGGTGCACGTCTTGCATTTGAATCTCGATTCCACCAAAGTCCATCCCCACATACGAACGAACCGCTTCGTCGTGGTTGCCCGGCACAAAGACCACCCGGGTGCCCCGCTTCACCAACTTCAAAATGTGCCGCACCACCTCGTTGTGGGCCGCGGGCCAATACGAACGCGATTCCAAACGCCAGAAGTCCACGATGTCACCCACCAAGTACAGCGTTCGGGTGTCGATGGACTTCAAGAACGCGGACAGCACCTCAGCCTTGCAGCCGCGACTGCCCAAGTGGGCGTCAGAGATGAATACGGTTCGGAATTGGTTGCGCTTCACAGGAGGATCCTTGGGCGAAGGCCCGGAAATCGTCCATATTGAAGTCGATTTGTGTTCAGATCATGTTTGGGAGGTGCAAAGTGTGCGTGTGCCTTGGCCTCCTGAACGCGGTCCTAAGACGACAACGCCGAACGTTCGGCCTCCACCAACGCAATGGCATGCACCCCGTCTTCGAGAGTCAAATCGGACACGTTTTGGCCAAGTATCGCGTCCAAGAATGCCGCCGCTTGGTGCTGATAACACGATCCCTCGGGGAAATCCGGAAGATCAACCGGTCCGGAACCATCGGTGGTATGCACGGTAAGGGTTGGCGTCGCACTGATGTCGTACCGCAAGACGGCCCGCTCGCATACCACCAAAAACCGCAACGTGAAGGGCACATCGCCTTCGAGCCATGCGCCTTCCGCATGCACTCCCCCGGGGATGCCTTCGTATTCGAACACAGCGTGCACCTGGTCAAAACCACCGCTGACACCACGCCGACCGAACACGTGCAACCCATCGGGGGCACCAAAGCACGACCGCACAAAATCCACATCGTGGATATGCAAGTCGAGGATGGCCCCACCGCTCTTGGTGTGGTCTTTGAAAAAGTCACCCCCCCAAGAAGGGATGGCGCCGATGCGTTCAAAGCGCGCCTGTTGCACGGCCCCCCATTGCTCAGAGCGCAAACCATCCCGAAGGAAGGTCCCCTCGGGCCAAAAGCGCATGCACATGGCTGGCCACGCCACCACATC
>CAXBRK010000205.1:0-2789 GCA_963978155.1 uncultured Phycisphaera sp.
GACCAGATTCAGTTGGTTCAGCCCAAGAACGCGAAAATGGGTGAATGGAACCTAAAGCTGCAACGGGGGCCCAGTGCTGTGAAGATGTATGACGATTCTGGTGAAGTGTCATGCGATTACGAATCAGGTGGTTCATTCCAATTTCAGGTGACAAGGAATGAGCAGGTAGGGGGGGCTACTCTCCAACCCCCCGAACCCGAATCCGATCTTCTTCCAGATCCCAAAGAATAGAGTCGGCGGTCCAACTTCTTCCGTTTGCTCTTTCGGTGATGGTGATCCGCGCGGGGCGGGCGGCGGTGGCTTCGGCGAGTCCGCCATCAAGATCGGCATCAAATTGTCCCGCCACCACTTCGCGGGTTGGTGTGCGCACCACCACGCCGCCTTCGGCGGCGATGCCAGACAAGTCGCGTCCTTCACTGGTGCCGGAAACGGTGGCCCGCAGCGTCTCGGCGGTCAGTGTGCTCAGAGCGCCCGCACTGTCTTGGTGGATGCAGCCCACTTCACCGGCCAGTTCAATGACCAGGCGTTCGCGAGGGGCGGGTCGCAAGCGAAGCTCTTCTTGAAATTCCAGCAGCGATTCCCCCGCACCGCGGAAGGGGCCTTCTTGGCTTTGATCGGCCGAGCGGAAGACCACTTGGCCGGGGCCTTCGGCATTCACCGTGTTGCCCGACGGTGACATCGTGATGGTCTGGGATCGGATCGACAACAGGTCGGGGGGGGTGTTGCCACTGAAGTCGCCGGTGGTGCGTTCGACTCTGGCTTGACCGGACAAGACGACCTCGCGCAGTCGACCTTCTTTCACAGTGGATGCACGGTCGAAAGCGCACACCATGGCGTCGGCTTGCAACCGGAACCGCTCGCCGTCTTCAGGAGCGCCGTCGGCTTCCACGTCACCGCGGAAGGTGGCCTGCAAGGTGTTCTCGTTGCTGGCATCGACCGTGAGCCCTTCGTTCCAGCGGGCGTGCAAGGTGTGGGCGGTCGGGATGGCGGGGGCGCGGCGTGGCAAACCTTCGGGCAAAGCGATGGGATCAAACGCCCGCAAGCTGCCCGGCCCATCGGCCTTGGCCGCGGTGGTGTCTTCGGCCAAATGCACCGCACCAGAGGTTTCAAACGACCAACCACTGGCCACCAGTTGCACCGGTGCGCCGGTCAGCGTGGCCACGCCATCGGGTCCGCGATCGAGCCGTGAACCAAAAGCAAGCCGTTCGCCATCACGCACCCGCACTTGGGTTTCGGCCAAGACCGAAGTGATGGTGGTCTCGTTGTCCTCGCCCGTGCCAAAGCGAGCATCAATCGCTTCAGCTGCAATCTCTCGGCCGCGTTGTTGCACCAAGGCATTACCCCGCAAACGCAGTTCGGTGGGTTGGCCCAGGGGGTCAAACGACGCGTCGACGCGTTCGCCGCGGAGGGCGGCATCTTCGGAGACAAACGTCAGATTGACGTCGCCTTCGGCCGCAAACGCTTGGGGTTTGGTTTCACCGTCCACGGTTTGCAATCCCAGCGTCAGGCGCTCCGCGCCATCGAGTCGGAGATCCATGTCGCGCACCGAGACGTTGCCAGCGATTTGCACCAATCCGCCGGCATCTTCGGAGTCGCGCTGGAAGACCGCGCTCTCGGCCCAGTTGACGCGAAGTTGTTCGTCGCCTTCGCGGCGCAATCGGCCGCGGCCTTGCACGGTGACGCGACCCGCCAAATCATCAAGTTGCAGTGATTCGCCTTCGAGGCGTAGGTCTTCGTCGAGAATGGACACACCACTGCCGGTCAATTCGGCCCAGCCGTCGGCCGGCCGTGCTTCCAATCGGCCACCGGTCGCGCGTCGACCGCGTCCATCGACCAGCACCACGCGGTCTTCCGCAATCACCAAACTGGGTTCGTTGGTTGATGAACCGCTTTCGGGGTACACCGCCCGCAGTCGGCCGGCCCGAACTTGCTGGGTGCTTTCGTTGAGTTTCACGCTTCCTTGAGCATCTACTGCCCGCAAACCACCGCTTTCGCCAAACTCGGCGGCCAACACGTCGGCTTGCAACGTGGCTTCGGCTCGAGTGACGACGGCGGGCATGAAGCGCACTTGGCGGGGGCGTAGGCCACCCTCATCGCCTTCGATGCTCGCTTCGTCGGCAAAGGTGATCGTGGTGGTGGTGGCTTCGTCTTGCAGGGTGACCACGCCGGGTCCGACCAATGCTGCATCCCCTTTGGTTCGGTTCCACTCCAAGGCGGCGGCCTTGGCGGTCACGATGTCGTCTTGCAGCAGCACTTGGCCATCGTCGTTGGGGGTGAGCCGACCGCGCCCCGATCGCCACGCTTCCACCCGATTGCCCGTCACCACGATGGGCGACTCGGGATCCCGGAATTCACGCAGCGTGACCGGTTGACCGGTGAGGACCAAATCGGATTCGTTTGATCCTGCGGCCACCAACGGCACGATCACCAATGGCCCATCGGCGGTCACGCGAATGGTCTCGTCTTCCACGCCCGCGAACGCATTGCGGGTGACAAAGGCGGCACGGCCTGGGATGGGTTGCTCGGGTGGCAGTTCACTGAGGGTGATGGTGTTGCCCCCGAAGCGGGTGATGGCGGTTTCGGCTCGCACTTCCCGCTGGCCCGGGAAGGTGACACGGACGTTGTCGGTGAGGACCGCTTCGTAGCGCCGGGGAAGTTGATCCTGGCTGTTGGTGTTGGGCGATGCCGGAGTATTTGGGGAAGGCGTTTGGGCTGTTGCGGATGGTTTGGTGGTGTCCGCCGCGGAGTCTTCGTCCGCTTCCGTGAGGGTGAGGACTTCCAGCGATTGC
>CAXBRK010000206.1:0-2773 GCA_963978155.1 uncultured Phycisphaera sp.
GGCCCAGCCACTACTACTTGGACAAGTATCGGTTCTCAACCAAACCCGAAATCTTGCAGCCATTGGCTGAGATGTTCAGAGAACGCATTCCCGAAGGAACACAACGCCTGGCGGGAGCCGAGTTGGGCGGCATCCCTTTGGTGGCGGCCGCGTCCTTGGCCACCGGGTTGCCTTCAATCTTTGTTCGTGGCGAACGCAAGACCTACGGGACGGGCCAGCGGATTGAGGGCGAGCTCAAGGCGGGTGAAAACGTCGTGTTCCTGGAAGACGTGGCCACCACGGGGGGCCAGGCCCTCGAAGCAGTTGAAGTGTTGCAAAAGGCTGGGGCCAAAGTCAGCGGAGTCATCAGTGTGATCAATCGTGAAGAAGGCGCGAGAGAAAACATTGAAGCGGCGGGTTTGAATTTTGAAGCCCTCTTTTCCGTCGCTGACCTCGGCGTCGTTGATCCTTGATCAGCCCTCCACGTCTCGAATCAAGCCGATCAAATCATCAATAACTTCCGCAACGAGCTGAAGAAGTGGGTCTGAATCATTCCGGGCTCGATTCACCGCAGGGTCAAATTCATCGGAGACGTGGTTGAGCAAATACATCACCCGTACCCAGCGGTCTGGGTCATCGGAGATCTGCGCTGACAACGCTGCTGGCATCTGATTTTGGGGCAGGACTCCAGTGAGGAACGCTCTCGCATTCGCATCCAATTCCGCGAATCGCTCAAAAAAGACTGCTCGGGCGGATCGAATCTCGACCGCCACGTCTTCGACCACACGTCCATCCAACCCCAGCGCAATGTATTGCCCCAGTTGGGCCAATACCGGCAGCGGCGTTTGTGCCTTTTGTTCCTCAGCGATCGTTCGAAGTTGCCGGATGGCATTTTGTTCGAGCATCGTTCCTGGAATGCGGAACGTGCCTGAGGATGACAACGAGCCGATGGGACCTGGCTTCACCATCGGGAACATTCCGGCTGCGATGGGCAAGCCAACGGGCTGGGTGATCACCTGGAATTCGACCGAAGCGCCGAGGACACCAGCCCGATCGATGTCTGCCGCGACGGGAAGGCGCCGCAGACCAATGGTTTGTTGATGGCGCTGACCAGGAGAGAGCACCAGCGGCCCCTCCAAACGAACGCTGGCCGGACGACCATGGCGAACCATGCCCCGCCGAGCGAGGTCCGATTCAATTTCGAGCGCAAGGAATTCGGAAAGACCACCCTCACCCAGTGGAACTGGAAGCGAACCAATGTTTTTGATTTCAAAAGCCAAATCGAATGGCGCAAACGGCTGCCCGATGACATCTTGAGGCAGAAGTCGAACATCAAGAACCCGCTCGGGGTGAAGGTGGAGTTCCTCGAGATGTTCCGGAATATCCCCCGCAGCCGCAGCCACGGCCAATGCATGGGGAGCCGGGCGGACAGCACGACCAAAGTGCTCCGAGAGCATTCGAACCGACATCACACCGACCACACTCTCGGGCACCACTCTGGCCACGTAAGCCGCGTGGTCAATCATTTCTTCGGGACGACCGGCCAATTGCGCAGTCTTGGCCAACCCGAATCGAGCCCGAGGGTCTTCCCCCCGGGTGCCAAGCAGCGCCGTCGCTTCTGCAAGTGCTCCAGACCGAAGGGCAAACCACCCGTCCAGAACCACTTGATCTTCCTCCGAGATCAAGTCCTCGGTGGTGATGGCTTCGAGGTCACTCCGGGCCAAAGCAGGATCACCCCCAAAAGCCAAGGACCACCAAGCCACCCGCAGCCGAAAAGCATCGAGCTCCTCACTAGGCAATGGATTGACCGATCCCAGCTCTGGCTGGGCCAGAACTTGGGTCTCGGTGGGGCCATCGGTGAAGAGTTGCAGGAGTTGACGAACCGGCTTGTCCGATTCTTCCAGTCCCTCAAGATGAGCCGTTGCACTCAGGAGCAAGGCCAAATCTGCCACCACCCGTGCATTCGACACTCCGAGGATGGGCTCAGGCACCACTTGTTGGTAATCCTCGGACGTGACCGCTTCGGCCATGATCCGCATCCGGCTGGCACGCTTCAATGGCATGACACGCTTGGCCAGAGCCGATCGAACTGCCGCTGGACCATCCTCGGCCAAGAGACAAAGCAACAAATCAGCCAGGAGCGCTGGTGGTGGTCGCTGACCCATCCGATCCGCCGAAGTCACTGCGGCCATCAATGCCGCCTTGGCATCGGCATATGCCCCGTACCGAAGCAGTCGGCGTCCCAACCGGCTCGCGGTATCCCTATCGGCGGGAGTCGCCGCGGCCAGAGCTGCCAACGCTTCAACGACTTCAGCGGGGTCGGCTTCTTCTTCGGCCAAAATGGGCGTCACCAGAGCCGCCAAGGGTGGCGCAAACGAAGGATCCGCAACGGCTGCTCTAGCCGCATCTTGACGCCAATCACCATCGCCCCTTCCTTGCCTGAGCAACGCCCGTCGCCACCACAGCCGAGCCTCCAAGGGGCCCGAAAGTGGCTCAGCAAGAATCACATCAAGGCCCTCAAGTCGGGCTTCGACGGTTTGCCGCTCTGACAATGCCAAATCCAGACGCTCCAACAACAGACGCTCGTCAAAGGGTCGCAGGTCAATCAAACGCCGCAAACACAATTCAGCGTCGTCTTGCTCCTCGTGCAGACGGGCAATGTCCATTCGCAGACGCCAGGCCTCTGCATCGGTTGGAACCAACTCCGTGGCCCGAACGGCGGCTTGATGGGCCAATTCCAGATCCTTGGAGGTGGCAAGAGGAATGGCGGCAAACATCCTCGCCCGCCGCACCA
>CAXBRK010000207.1:0-2735 GCA_963978155.1 uncultured Phycisphaera sp.
GCACAGCAAGGAGAGTTGGTTCGCGCCGACCCCGTGCTCGCGCCATGTCTCGGGCGTGAACACCACCACCGCGTGCACCGGACCCTCTCCCGCCGCCGCGGCGAGCAGCGCGGGGTGGTCGGTGGTGCGCAGGTCGCGTCGAAACCAGACAAGAGAAGCCATGGCTCGATGCTAGCGCGGTTGCGATTGCGGTTGCTGCGAAGTTCCGCCTGTGCATGAAGGGGGGGAGCGTGTGGGTTTGGCGTGGATGGATCCGGGAGAGGACATGCACAGCTCATGACAGATTCGCCGCACATTCCCCGTTTGTGCCTTGTGGCGGGGGTTTTGTGGATGGTGTGTGGATCTTCGCAGCCTTCTCAAAAAAGATCGCGGTTGCAGATCGCTTGGAACCTGTTGGAATACACGCACTTGTGACCTTGGCGGGAGGGGGGAGTCCTCCCTGAGGTTCGCACCGCGGTGCACGCGACCGACTGGGAGGGGATCTAATCCCCGGAGGGGACTGGATCCGTCCCTGATCGCGCCGCACTCGGAGAATGACGTCATGAACAATTTGGGTGGAACGACGCCTTGGGCCCTTGCGCTCTCGACCGTCTTGCTCGCAACTTCGGTTGGGGCGCAAGAATTCGGGAGGGCACCCGAAGGCAAGAAGAAAGATGAGTCGCCGTCGATTGCGTCGGTGGATGAAGCACTATTGGGTGGGTGTCCCGATCAGGAAGTTCTCTGTTGCCTGCCAAGTGGCGTGGTCACAGTGCGACCAACTGAAGATGACTGCCGGGCCGTCAATGGAGACGTTATTTCCTTCGTACCACTTGCCGGTGATATTTTGCTGGATTATCCGGTTTCATTTCCAAACACTGCCGTTTTCAACCAATGGGGTGGATGTACTTCAGTGGTTTGTTGCTTGCCAAATGGGCTTGAGGTGACCATCACTGAGGCAGAGTGTGCTGCTGTTGGTGGATCTCTGAATTTCTTCGAAGATTCATTTGATCCTGGTTGTCCACCCGCAGGACTTTTTATGAGTGAATTCGTCACTGGTGTCTGCTTTGACCCCAATGATGGATCCTGCATTGACAATTCTGGTATTTCAAAGCGCTCGTGTGATGCCGAAGGAGGGGTTTTCCTCGGCTTCCCAACGTACAGCCAGGTTGCAGGACAGCCAGTCTGGGCTGATCCCGTCCCGAATACTGGAGGGCTCAACCCTTTTGAGTTTTTGTTGCCGGGCCGACAGTGGTTGGAACCTCAATACCCAAATTCGGGAATGCCTTGTGACTCGTGTGTGGGTGGCGGTGAACCCGACGGCAACAGTTCAGGAACACGGGTTTTTCGTCGGGGAATTTTCGGAGACACAGGCTCAATCTCAAACCCGATTGATTACGAACTGGAAATTCCAAAATGGACTCCTCCAGCGGGCTACCAAGTTAACCGAGTTCGTGTGAAACTTGAGGGAGGAATGATTCTCAAGTTTGCAGGTGAAAACACCGGATCGGTATGTGCGCCTATAGATTTGAGTCACCGGAACTTGGTAACTCTTTTTGATTCACCTGCGTTCAATGTCCCACTTTCGTACAGTCTCATGGAGCGATTTGGCTCGAAAGACGAAGGTATTGATCCGAAAGAAACGCACCCTGGCTCCGATCCAAAATCAGGACGTTCGACCTACGCAGGATTCTTCGATTTTGTCTCAAATGCTGGTACCCGAGACCTAGGCGTTGATTCGAGTAATCCATCAAATCGACTTACCCCGACAGATCGAACAATGATCGCTATTGGGATTGATCGTCAAGACGCAACCCCTGCGGCTCCAGACGGGTCCATTGTGTGGGACTCATCGTCAGCAGATGGGCTTTTGAACCTTGAACTTGCGGACTGGATCGGTGCGGGCACAAACAGCATGAATTTCGAGGTCATTGCCCAAACTACCTCAGACAGTGCGCCGGGAAATTACACCAACCACAGCAAAGCCATTTGGAACGTCGTGGCCACCGTCTGCTACGACTACGAGGAACTTCCTCCCACCGGACCTTGCGAGTGCCCCGAAGAGGAAGACCTCCACTTGCGTGAAACCAACGCCAGTGTTCTGGCCTTGCCCAAGGTCGACCTGCGTTGGGCGTACGTCGGCCCAAGCAACCCAAGTCCGTCGGATCTGAAGGATGCCGACAACTACGAGTTGGAACAAGACACGATTTTCCAGTTGACCAACGACTTCGAAAGCGATGTGCGCTTGCAAGTGATCTTGGCCAACGGTGATGAGTCGATCGCGGCCGTCAACGAGCCTGGCACGGCCAACGATTTCCGCGCTCACCCAGGCTGGAACCAAGAGGTCTTCGACGTCCGGTTGACTGGCAACCAGCCCCAAGTGGCTTCGTTCGCTGCGGGTGGTTCGTGGTCGACGAATGGCGAAGGAACCCCAGACAACGTCACGTTCGCGTCGTTCACGGTTCTGGATGAGGCCGACTCTGGGGTCAATGCCGACGAAGCTCCAGGCCGACCGGCTTCTGCCATGCACCCCTTCCAGCCCAACCCGAACCCGTCGAATCCCTTCGCGGGTCCGTATGACCGGGAATTGCGCGGCTTTGCCTACGTGATTGCTGTCCAGTCCACCACCAACACTCCGCGCGAGATCAACTGGAACCACCTCGACGGGGTCGTGACGGTGATCAACTACGCCGACACCTCGGCGTGGACT
This sequence comes from uncultured Phycisphaera sp., assembly GCA_963978155.1. Taxonomy (GTDB): domain Bacteria; phylum Planctomycetota; class Phycisphaerae; order Phycisphaerales; family SM1A02; genus UBA8653. The sequence goes on from CAXBRK010000207.1 coordinate 2,687, forward strand.
TACCGCCCGGTCGGTTTGCGGGCTTTGAACGGCAGCACCGGCAGCATTC
>CAXBRK010000208.1:0-2682 GCA_963978155.1 uncultured Phycisphaera sp.
GCTTCGTGGCTGATCAGAACGCCGGAGTCAAAGGCATGTTTGTGCCCTTCTTTGGCCGCTTGGCTTCCACCTACAAATCCATTGGCTTCTTGGCCCGGCGCTTCAACGCCCCCGTCGTGGCCGGCATCGCGCTCCGCGACTCCGACACCCAGCTGAAGTACCGCATTCGCATCTCGGATGTCATCGAACCCAGCGACTGGTCCGAGGCCCCCGACCCCGATTTCTATCTGGCCGCCCGCATCCAGCGGGCCCTGGAAAAGATGATCTTGATGGCCCCCGATCAGCACATGTGGGTGCACCAACGCTGGAAATCTCGCCCCCGATTTGAACGCGAAGATCGGCCGTTCCCCGAGCGACTGCTGAACAAACTGCGAGAACTGCCCTGGATGGACGAAGACGGGGTGCAAAAGATCGTGGCCGCCCGTGGCGCGCCCCCTGCCCCCGCCGGCATGGCGAGATTAGACTGAACCCATGGGACGCCAGTACCAAGTCATCGCGAAGAGCTCCGAAGGATCCACCTTGGAATCCATGGGCACGCGATCCCAAATCGCCGACGACCTGGGCACCATGAACATCCACCCCCAAACCCCCGAAGGCTCGGTGCTCTATGGACCTGGTGTCACCATCGAACCCATGGAAATGGACGGCGAAGTGCAGCAGATGATGCTGACCCATGTGGAGTCCGAGATTGCGTGGTTTGTGACCGAACGCATCCTGCGCACGTTTCCGTGGAAGCTGCGTGACTTGGAAGACGGTCGCGAAATCGCCTTGATGCCCGACTGACCAAGAACTGGACCAACACACCATGCGAATCATGCTGACCAACGACGACGGCATCGATGCCCCGGGGCTGCACGCCTTGCTTTCGGTGCTCGAGCGCCACGGTGACGTCACGGTCATCGCGCCGGCCGACGGCCAATCGGCCACCAGCCACAGCCTTTCGTTTTCACGTCCGCTGTTGGTGAGTGAACAAGAGATCCCTGGGCACGGCGCTCACTTGGCGGTCGCCGGACGCCCCGCCGACTGCACGCGTTTGGGATTGCGCAGTTTGTATCCCGCTCGGACCGGGGTCGAGTTGCCCGACCTGGTGGTCTCGGGCATGAACGCCGGCGCCAACGCTGGGGTCAACGTCGCCTACTCGGGCACGGTTGCCGCGGCGATGGAAGCCGCGTTCCATGGTGTTCCGGCCATCGCGGTGAGTTTGATGTTGGGCGGTGGCCCACCAAACTTTGCTCGCGCGGCCGAGATTGCCGACACCTGGTTGCCCGAGCTCATCGCGAAAGCGCAGGCCGGCACCGTGTTGAACCTCAACCTTCCGCCGGTACGCACCGACGACACCCCCGTCATGCCGCTGTCCGTCTGCCGCGTCAACCGGTCGGTGCACGACAGCCGCTACGAACGGCGCAACACCCCGTGGGGCGAGGACTACTACTGGATTCTGGGCAGCGGCATTTCCTTCCGCGAAGTCGAACCAGGAAGCGACGTGGAAGCGCTCAATGCCGGGCGGGCCAGCTTGTCCCCGCTGCGGTGGGATCCTGTGTGCGATGCAAGCATGTCTCAACTTCAGGACATTGATTGATGGGCGTTGATGCCAATGACATTCGCCTGGAACTGGGGCCGCTGCGCCGGACCGCCGTCCGAGTACGAAACGACCTCAAAACAGAGTTTGCTGAAGACTCAGCAATCTTTTCGAACAGCACATCAAAAGGCAAAGGCACCGGACTGAAGAGGCGAGCAGAAGAGATGTGTGAGCTGCTCGACCAAGTTGAAGTGGACCTGCAACAGGTTGATGAATTCTGGCGCCACGTGCCGGTGCAGCGGATGGTGGTGACGTCGGCGGGGTTGGCATTGGGCTGGTGGGTGATCACCAAATTTCTGCCCAATGCAGAGCCTTACGAATCCGTCACCGAACTCGCGCAAGGACTGGCCTTTGCCGTATCCGCGTTGGGCTTGCTGACTTGGGGAAAATGGAAACGCAACCGACACGACCTGTGCTTCCGCGGCCTCGACCGCATTCGAGCCTTGGCCCACGTGGTCGACATGCACCATCAGACCCGCGACACATTGCGCGGCATTGGCATCGACCGCGAAGCGTTCCAAAAATATTCCGACCTGCAAATTGTGGTGTACCTGAACTACTGCTCCAGAATGCTGGGCTTGCTGGGCAAGGCCGCCGCGATGTATGGGGAGCACTGCCGTGATTCGGAAGTGTTGACCGCCTCCAGTGAAGTTCAGTTGTTGTGCAACAGCTTGGCCGGGAACATCTGGGACAAGATTGATTTCATCTCGGAACGGGTCCAGGGTGGTTCGTTCACCATGGAAGGCGGCAAAGAAGCCGACTGATCTTTACCTCCGCCGCAGCAAGATCCGAACGTCGATCTGTGCGGTCTGCCCTTCTTCCAGTTCGTCGAGCTTTTCACCCGTCGCCCGCCAGCGGTAACCATTGGTCCGCAAACTGGCGTCAATTTCAGCGTCACCGCTCGACCGGATCACAAACACCTCAGTGGGTTTGGCAACGCCTTTGTCATCGGGCGGCCCGAAAACAAAACCGAAGATGGGATTCTGTTTCACCTGTCGCATCCGCTGGGTCAGATTCAAATCCGGACGACGTGGACGAAGCTCCATGCCTTCGGCCGGTGCCGGACTGCCTTGCTGCAAGGGTTGGGCGTCCACATCGCTCTT
>CAXBRK010000209.1:0-2633 GCA_963978155.1 uncultured Phycisphaera sp.
TTTCGCCGCGATCTTTCGCCTGAATTGTTGATCGGCTTGGAAGAGGAAGGGCGGGCCCTGGCCCGGGTTGAAGGGGATGGCACCGTCCGCCCCGGCATCTGCTTGGGGCTGGAGATTTCTATTGGCAACAAAAGGAACGACGAGGGGACCTATGACCCCATCAACCGTTGGTTCATGCCGATTCAAGAACCGGTGGTATTGACCACGATTCCTCCCGACACCCTGAACACCACCCCCGAGCCGGTGAGTATTGCTTTTGCCCCCGTCAACGAATTCTCATGCGGCTTGATTTTGATCGACAAGGAACGTGTCTTTGTTCCACTGGCTGAAGCACGCCGCATGACCAACATGACCACGGCCGAGGAAGTGGATGAAGAAGGTCTTCCCACCGGCAAGGTGTTCCCCGCCCGCTCCAGCAAAATTTTGGTGCGTGGCAATGGGCTGCCCGAAGCCCAAGTGCGTGACATCGTGGATGCCGCCTATCGAGAATGGGCAGAACGCGAGGGGCACGCGCTCAATCCCATGATTTTCCGGGTCCAGACCTGGCGAGAGAATCAAGCTTCATTCCTGCAGCCCGTGGAAAACGAACGCGAATTGATGCGCACGCTTTTCAGTTTGGTCTACTTGGTGTGCGCGGGGTTGGTGCTGGCCATCTTCCATGCGATCGTCACCGAAAAGACTCGAGATATTGGCGTGTTGCGAGCGTTGGGCGCGACGCGACCAGGCATTGCCATGATCTTTGTGCAATACGGTGTGGTGATCGGCATCTTGGGCGCGATTCTTGGTGTCCTGCTGGGGTGGGCCGTGGTCCACAATATTGCGTTGATCAACCAAGCCATTGGTGATCCACCCATGGCCGCTGTCTTCGTCTTGGCGGCCGTAGGCGTGACTGGTCTTTGGCGATTTGCATCGGGCTTCCATTCCGGACTCCTGGCGCCCCGGGTCTTGGGAACGGGGTTGATGCTGGTGGGCTTTGGTTTGGGCGGGGCCATCTGGTACATCAAAGCCAACGGCTTGTCCCGAGTGATTTGGGATCCTGCGGTCTACTACTTCGCGGAACCCCCCAACCGAATGGATTGGTGGACGGCGTTGACCACGGCCATCGGTGCGGTGGTCTTCAGTGTCGTCGGGGCGGTGTTCCCTGCGGCCCGAGCGGCGGATGTCGACCCAGTGGAGGCGTTGCGTCATGACTGAGGTCAACCTGGACACGAACGCTTCGACCACGGTGCTGCAAGCTACCGGGCTGCATCGCACCTACCGCATGGGCCGGGTGGAAGTGCCGGTCTTACGCGGCGTGAATCTTCAAGTCCAAGAAGGCGAATGGCTCTGCGTGTTGGGCTCTTCTGGGTCGGGCAAAAGCACCCTGCTGCACCAACTGGGAGATTTGGACCGGCCAGATCGTGGCGATATTGCATGGCGGGGACGAAGTTTGACCGAGATGCGGCGCCGGGAGCGTGAGACTTACCGCAACCGCGCGATTGGCTTTGTGTTCCAGTCGTACCACTTGATGCCCGAACTCAACGTGCTGGAGAACGTCATGGTGGCTTCCATGGTCGGGCACGATCCTTTCGCGTGGCGTTCCATGCGGGCGGAAGCCTCGGCTCGGGCCGAAGAACTCTTGGACGCCTTCGGGTTGGGCCATCGCTTCGAACATCGTCCCGCGGAATTGTCCGGTGGTGAACGCCAACGGGTGGCCATGGCCAGGGCCTTGGTCAACGGTCCCGATGTGGTGCTGGCGGACGAACCGACCGGCAACTTGGACACCAAAACCGGTGACGGCATTTTGGATGTGCTCGCCGAGCGTCATCGACTGGGTCTCAGCATGGTCATGGTGACCCACGACCCCACCATCGCGGCTCGGGCCGATCGCGTGGTCAAAATGGTGGATGGCGTGGTGGTTGAAGAAACCGCATCGACCTGAGGGTCACGTTCACTCTTTATTTGTGCACTTGCCAGTAGCGGGCCGCGCCACGGAAAAAGCCCGCTTCATCGCCGCCCAAGAAAGCCAGCATCGCTTTTGTGTCCGCTGATTTGGACAGTGCGTGCAATTCTGGAAGGTCTCTTTTCAGGGCCACGAGCATTTCCACCAGAAGGCCAAAGACGGCGTCTTCTTCCCAGGTCTCGGGTCCGGGTGTGGTTGACCAAGGTGCACTCAGCAGCGTGGTGCTTTGTCGGTCTCGAAGCTTCTCGACGGCTTCACGGCGTGAGACATCGTCGATGCGAGAACGCCCCGTCAGAGCGCTGGTCACGACTTCGCGCATCCCGGCGTACCACCACCGAACGGCCTGACGCGGGGAGGTGTCTTGGTGCTGTCGAGCCGCCACCAGCAGTCGCACCAAGATCGCTTGTTCGTCCGCAGTGGGAGGGTTCGTCTGCGGTGGAATCAGAATGCACACGTGACGCCCGGAAGGCGTCCACGACCCTTCGGGTTCTGGAGCACGACCAAGCTGTTGGGCCGCGCTTCGGTACGCCGCATCGGTCTGGGATCGTGCCACCACAATGCGGGTGGTGCTGACCGGCCGCTGTACTCCAAATGCGGCCAATTCCAAATCAACGCCCCGCAGCAGATCGCTGGGGGCGTTTTCCAAGGTGAGTCCTTCCAGTTCACCAAGCGTGAGCCGAAGCCGTTCGAA
>CAXBRK010000210.1:0-2615 GCA_963978155.1 uncultured Phycisphaera sp.
GCGTTCTGGCCCTGCCGGATCGTCAAAGGGCGAACTTGGGAGAGCACCACACACAACGACACATTCGCATCGTGTTGCATCTCGTGAAGGTCTTTCAGGTCTCGACCCCGAGAGAGTTGATCAAAAATTTGTTTGGATTCAACCAGAGGGTGTCCAGAGACCCAAATTCCCAACACCTCTCGCTCGTTTTCGAGGGCCTCCATTCGTGACCAACTCGAGATTTTGGGAAGTTGGAACGTAGGTGCTGATACCGCTACATCACCACCACCAAAAAGGCTTGCTTGCCCGGCTTGGTGGTCATCCCGATCCTGTTTGGCTGAGCGAAGCATTTCCTCGATGGAGGCGACCAAACTTGATCGCTTCTCGAATCCGTGGAGAGAATCAAAGGCTCCAGCCTTGATCAAGCACTCAAGTCCGGTTTTGTTGATATCTGGGACACGAACACAGAAATCAAGGGCATCCTTGAATGGGCCATTTTTGGCACGATCCGATACGGCTTGACGCACTGCAGCTGAGGAAACATTTTTGATGGTGTCGAGTCCGAACCGAATATGCCCACCATCGGCGACGTGTTTTTCGGAATCATCGAAGGCCACTGTGAATCCATCGATTGAGAGGTTCACGTCAGGAGAACGAACAGAAACCCCGTGGGATGTGTCCGGTGTTCTGGTTCGCGGTCGTTGGACTTCCCGGCAGTCTTGGAGGTAGACACCAAGGTCTTCAATCTTCTTCGCGGCACCTTCCAAAGTCAGAACGGCCGCCATGTATTGGGCGGGGAAATAGGTTTTCAACCAAGCGGTTTGGTAAGAAACAATGGAGTACCCCGTGGAGTGGCTCTTGTTGAAACCATATCCCGCAAACTTGTTGATCAACTCAAAGAGCTCTTCAGCTTTTTCTTTGGGCAACCCTTTTTCTGCGGCCCCTTCGACAAATTTCACACGATTCGAATCGATGACGTCTTTCTTTTTCTTACTGATTGCTTTGATCAGCGTGTACGCACTCCGAAGCGGAATGCCTCCCAGGTGGTGCACAATCTGCATCACCTGTTCCTGGTAGACCATGATCCCGTATGTCTCTTGGGTGAATTGGTCGACAATCGGATGCACTTCAGGCACTGCGGCTTCGCCATGCTTTCGTTTGCAATAGTCGGGAATCAGGTCCATCGGACCGGGTCGGAAGAGGGCGTTGGCCGCAATCAAATCTTCCAAACGGTCTGGACGCATGTCTTTCAGGAGACGTTGCATCCCTTCGGATTCAAACTGGAAGACACCGACCGTGTCACCGCGAACATAGAGATCAAACACTTTGGGATCGGTGTATCCCAGCCGTTCAAGGTCGAGGGGGTCGGCAATGGTGTCAGGAATATTCGCAGTGGCCCGGATCTCTTGTTCACTCAGTGTTTCTCGAATCAGCTTTTTGGCACGCTCAATCGTGGACAATGTGCGCAGGCCAAGAAGATCCATTTTCAACAAACCAAGCTCTTCACACGTGGGGCCATCCCATTGGGTGACTTGCTTCTCGTGCTTCACGTCCCAGCGGAGTGGAATGATGTCATCCAACGGTCTGGTGGCGATCACCAAGCCTGCCGCGTGGACACCGACATTTCGGGCGAAATGTTCAAGGTTCTTTGCCATGTCCACGACATCACGGACTTCAGTGCTTCTTTCATATTCCGCAAGGAAATCGCGATCCGAATCCAATGCGTCCTGAAGCGTGATATTCAATTGATCAGGAACAAAGTTGGCGATCCGTTGACCTTCGTGCGGCGGGAGACCGTGGACTCGTGAAACATCTTTGATGGCCGCTCGGGCTTTCAAGCGGCCGAAGGTGTTGATTTGGGCCACGTAGCCATATTTCTCGGTGACGTGCCGAATCACATCTTCCCGGCCGAATTGACACATATCGATATCGATATCGGGATACTCAGCACGGTCAGGATCGGTGAATCGCTCAAACAACAGGCCGTACTCAACCGGGCAGGCGTTTGATAAGCCAAGCACATACCCCACCATGGTGCCAACGCCAGAACCCCGAGCATTTGAGGGGATGTCATTGGCCCGAGCCCAGTCAACGAAATCCCAAACAATCAAGAAATACGCGCTGATCAATTTGTCGGCCAAGATTTGAAGTTCTCGGTCGAGACGCTCGCGCCGTTCTTCGTTCAAAGTGTCGGGGCCGTACCGCCAGATCGAACCAGCCTCCGACAGTATTCGGAGTGCCGCGTCACATTGTTCTTTCAGCTGCTGATCATCGATCACACCGTCTTCAGCTTTGGCTGGTTCAAGTTGAATGCGAGAACAAATCTCCTTGAACCAAGCGGTGCTTCCAGTTGGATGGTTGGTTTTGGTTTCCAAGACCATGCTTCGCGCTTCGGTGGGTGAAGATGGCAGTGATGGAAAATCGGTTTTGATTTTGACCACTGGAGCGTGGTTCTCGCCAAACTTGATCTTGGCCGAACATCGATTGGCAATACGTGAGGTGTTCTCTAAAGCTTCCGGAAGATCCTCAAATGCTTTTTGCATCTCCTCCGGGCTCTTCACATACAACTCTTTGGGGTAGCGGAATCGACCTGCGTCTTGTTTTTCTTTGTTCATCGAGATGCAACACAAGGTGTC
>CAXBRK010000211.1:0-2587 GCA_963978155.1 uncultured Phycisphaera sp.
TCGAGTCTCATGAAAAATGAGTCATCCGCACTCACTCCGGCTGGAGGGAAAACTGAGGCGTTGCTTGCATATAGGGCTTTGGACTGTTCGTTCGCACGTCGGATCGTTGCGGTTGCTCCAATAACTTTCGGCGACCACTGATTCGGATGGTTATGAGCGCAAATCGTATTGATCGCGGACTCGTAAAGCCCTGCCAATGTGCCAAGAGGGCCATTAATTAGGTGCAGCTCATCTTGAATGAGAAGGGATGGGGGATTTCTATGTGGTCCTGTTCCTAGCAGTGCGCCTGGCTTCTTTTGCCATGCAAGTTGGGTGAACTTATCAATCGTCCCAATGAGCATGGTCGGTGGATTCTGGTACAGGCACTCGTCAATAATTTTTACTGGGAGTTCATTGTGGAATCGACATCTGCTGTCAGGGCAGAAAATGCGAAAGGACGCAGGCCCATCTTCAAAACCTATGTTTGAACCATCTTTGCCAACCAGTTCCGTGCCACACCAAGGACACTTTTGGATCTGAAACGGACTCGCGCCTTCGCTTAATTTGTTCATTAACTCTTTTAGCGATCTTCCAAATCTGCTTTCTGTGTTGTAGTTGTTAGGCGTGATATCAGATCCCACCCACATGCCCAGTGTTATCGGTTCATCTTCTAAGTCTCCCTCCCTTGACCTTATAAATTCATAGGCTGCGATCATCGTTGCCGCACGTTCAAACTGCTGGAAGGTTAACACCCGGTACGTGTATCTTTTGATTACGCAGGTGCCGCCGCCCCTGGACCCGTCCATGATCCTTCGGCGAAAAATCTCAAAAGCTGAAAGGCCAAGATAAGCCTCTGTCTTCCCGCCGCCGGTTGGGAACCAGAGCAGGTCAACGAGTTCGTGATCTTCTCGTTCAGGATCGACAAGAGACGGAATAACCAAAAGGAAGAAAGCTAGCTGGAACGGTCTCCAACCCCGGGCATTTCCTAACAGATCAATATCAAAGTAGTCAACGTCTTCATGCAATGCTTGTCCGCAGGGCTTTTGTTTTCCTGCGTGCTCAGCCCGGTTTCTAATTCGCTGGATTAATATTGCCTCGTTCGCAAGTTGAAATGCGCGAAAAGACTCTTTGCTGCAACGTAGCTCTTCGACGGCATCTCGCATTCTTTCAACCGCGTTGCTTTGACGATCAGTAATTCGAGTTGCAGCTGCCTTTCTTGTTGGCGTCTCAGAACTATCGATCCACTCTTTCTGACTACTTGTCCACTCCTCGTAAGCGTCTACAAATGCGTCGAGCCGATCAATGATTTGCTTTTGTTCTGCTTGTGGATCTGCAAGCGTTGTCCAGTACAAAATTGATGGGTCGGGAAGATCAACGTCGAATGTGACATCGTAAACTCGCTTCCGGGGTAAAAAGTTGGTGCCTACCCAGGGAGGGGGGGCCTTAGGCTGCCCACTGGGCCATTCGGCCGCAACTCCGTGTCCAACAGCCCAAGTTCTTTGTTCACGAAACTGAAGGTCCAGCTCTTCTTCTTCTTCATCCCAAGTGAGAGGGTTGTCTGAGTGGTAGCCGCTGAATTCTCCATCAAGCGGGGAGCATCGGATGCCAACTTGAAACAGCATCCTTGACGGGCACTGAAAATATAGCCCTTGCTTGCTTTTCGCTTGGACCTTTTTGGGCTCCATACGATTTGCGAGCGCAAGGGTGATGATCCAGCCATCTTGATACGGAATGGCCCTCGAGCTTAGTGAAGCCAATCCTTCAAGGCGATCTGGGGGAGTCGCGATTTCCCGCGGGTCAATATCGATCGGCTCATCCGTGTACCGTGAGATCCAACGTCTAGACCATGGTTGTTTGATTCCTTCTGAGCCATCAGGATCCCCATCGTAGACAGCGCATTCAAGGCGAATCGATATTCGAGGGGTGTGTCCTCGAACATAAAAACTGATGCCCATCGCAGACGGATCAGTCCTGTTTACCCCACTTAGGCTTGCTGAATGTTCGTCTTCTTTTTTGGCTTGGACTACTCGGTCTTCGACAACTTCATCCAAACGTGTTTCTTCAACGCGATCCTCATCGTGTGGATAAAGGACTCCCATAATGTAGTGTTTATGCGGTGGGTACTCCACATCAGGAAATTCATCTGGATCTGGCTTGGTTAGGCCAATTAACTGACTTTCGACAAAATCAACAATATGGTCTCGCGGAGACACTTGGTGCTCAGGATTGCTTGAGTCTTGCCCGGAGTTCATCTTTAAGTTGGTTCCCTGTCATGATCCAAAGGAGGCTAGTGGGTCTTGTAAATGAGACATATAACTCCTCTAGTGTAACGCCACTTAGGCCTAAGTCAGGATGGGCAACAACCAGAACCGCCTTGTTTTCAAGGCCCTTGATTTGTTTCGGCGTGCAGATCAGAGCGTGTGACGTCGGCGGCCAATTGCTGTGATCTGTGTCGCTGAGATTTCGAATCCGCTTTCTTATCGCACGTTCGGAGGTCTCTCTCAGCTGTTCGATAAATGTCGATGAGTCTCCGAGACAAACAATTGAAAGATCACCTGGCGATAGTCGCTCGTCATTAAAAAATGCTGTGAGCCTCGTGGAAAACTTC
>CAXBRK010000212.1:0-2530 GCA_963978155.1 uncultured Phycisphaera sp.
ATGTCTTGGAGTCTTCGGTCCTTGGTATTACCTTGGGTCTACGGAGGTATGACCCATGCTCGCTAGCTTGACTGGATTGTTGTTGACTCTTGGTGGTGACCAGCCCGCGGTTGTGTTTGATCCACCTTTGGATCCAGAGATTTTTGATTGGGACGGTGTCACTTTGAAAGTGCGGCCCGAAAAGAACCCATATGAGATTCTATTTCCTGATCCATTGCCGCCGTACACCACGAATCAGAAGCTAATTATCAACAAGCGAGTGACGTTCAAGAGGTTAAACACAGGATTCGATTTTGCATCAGGATCTCCTGAATTAGTGCGAAGCCGAATCACAATCTTTGATTACTACAGCGAATTTGACGGATGGGAAGCTATCTCGATTCAATCTTCAGAAGTATGTGAAGCCGGGTCAGTCTTTATTGTTGAAGAGATTTACACGAGTGTAGGTTCCACAGAGATTTTTACTATTGAAGTAGATGGCGATGATGAGCCAGTTGGCGATCTTTCAGCGCGAGTTGCCGCGCTCGAAGAAAAAGTTCAATCTCTGGAGCAGGCCCTTGAATCATGCCAATGTGCATCTGACTTAGACGGTGACGGGGCAGTTGGCTTCACTGATCTTGTTGAGTTGATTTCCGTGTGGGGCCCTTGCAGCGCGTAGAGGGCTCTGTAAGTGAATTCCCGAATTGACTTTGCGTGACAGCTGCACGTGCGGTTGAACTCTGTACCTCTGGCTATGACCGTGTAGCGTCATCAATCACATCAGCACCTTGAATCTTCCTGGGTCAGAAGACGGTTCAATGGCTCAGTATTAAACTCTCGAGATGAGTTCTGAAACCTGTTCTCTGGGCCCATTGGATTTGAAGGGGTCACACAGGTCATGCAGAATCAAATTTTCGGGAGATAGTCAATGAGACCCTTTTTGAATCTGGCATTTTTCAGTTGTGTTGCGGTAGGAATCTTTGGTTGCGCCTCTGGAACGCCGAAGGACCAGCCCGGTGAGGTTGTGGGCGAAACAGATGCCCAAGAAATTTCTACCACCGAGACAACTCTCCCCATTGAACCCTCAGAGCAGTGGAGGTATGCCACGCTTTTTCTTGAATACAAGTCACAGCAGGTGCTTGCTGAGGATATGGAGTTCAAAGCCGTACTGCTTGCCTCAGTGTCGATGAACGGAAATCAAAAAAGTAGCAATGTGAAAATCAAACGATCCGAATCTCTTATTTCACTTGTCATTATCGTTCCACCTAAAGTTCAGTCAATAAGTTTGAAACTCTTTGACTTAGACGAACATGCGAGTGTGCTTTGTCAACAGATTGACTTTGATCCAACTCCGAATCCTTTCGAAACCGTGACTCTTTATTCACCCATGATGTCAGAATTCTTGGGTGAGCCTTGGCACCACGAAGCACATGTTTGTATCCCACGCGGCTCAGCATCTGCCGTACCAGTCATTCATCACATCTCTGGATTCATAGAGAACCGGGAACAATCCCACGAGTACAACCTGTCCCAAGTGTCCGGTAAAATTCAATCTCGACCTGCCTCGGGGGAAGCTGCTGTTGCCCATGTTTTCCCAAACGTGGGCTGTCGCTACGGGCATCACACTTTTCATGACTCCAAAGTCAACGGGCCGATTGGCACCGCTTACGTGACGGAATTCTTGCCGCACCTTGACCAACTGATTTCTGAGCACAATGGGCCGGAGCATCGGTTTGTCACAGGTCATTCCAGCGGCGGGTGGACCGTGGTTCAGTTGATGTTGAATTTCCCTGATGCATTTGCATACGGCCTGGCTACAGCTCCAGACCCTTTGTCCTTCACCCAGTTCCACGATATGAATATCTATCAGGACCAAAACGCTTTCACTCGACCTGACGGTACAGAACGTATTTTCGGCCGGGACTATCCCAAAGGTGACATCGTTTCGTGGAAAACCACTGCGGCAGACCCAACGATTGACTTTTACCCGAAGCAAATCGTGTCTTACGAAGCCGCTTTTGGATTTCCCATGCCGGACGGCTCGCCAGCACACCTCTTTGATCGTTCTTCTGGCGAGATCAATTCATCCGTTGCTCAGGCTTGGAAGTCCAGCGATCTGTCCATTCTTGCCGACCAGTATGAAGGTACCCCAAAAGCGGAAGTCTTTGATCGTCTCCGCATTGTGTGCGGGACCGAAGACAATTTCGGCTTGCATGAAGGTGTGCGTGTTTTTGGCTCTCGTGGGAACGGCAAGTCTGTTTCTGGTGAACCTTTTCTCCAGTGGATCGATGGGGGAGATCACTTTTTCGGCGTATACAAATTTGTGAACGACTTTGAGGCATTTGCCCGCTCTCTGTTTCCCAGTTAACGAGTGCGGGTAACCACTCAACGCTTAGAAATACTGTAGGTGGGTCTACTTCCGGAAGAGTCTTCGTTGCCCGAACCGTTGAACGCGCTGTAAGGCGCTGTGCGTCGCGCTATGACCATGTGGTGATATCAATCACATCAACATCATCAATCTCTTTGAGAAAAGGCTCTAGAATGGCAATCA
>CAXBRK010000213.1:0-2507 GCA_963978155.1 uncultured Phycisphaera sp.
CACCAACTCAATGTAACCAGACCACGGCCGCTAGGATTTTTTGAATGTTGTGCTTGTTCCTCGCCGCCATAGAAGTCGTCTCGTTCAATATTCGATACGACAACCCTGCTGATGGCCCAAACGGGTGGATCCATCGCCAACAAACTGTCTCATCGTATTTGACCCAAAGCAGAGCAGATTTCATTGGCCTCCAAGAAGTCTTGCCCTCCCAGCTTGCGGAACTCAAACCAAAACTCTCCGACTACAAGCTCATCTCTCGGACCCGCGAAGCGGACGAAGACCATGGTGAGAGTGCGCCCCTCCTGTTTCACCAGAAGCGGTGGCGGATCGACAATGCCCACCAAGGCACGATGTGGCTATCCACCCAGCCGGACAAGCCTGGTTCAAAGAGTTGGGACAGCAGCCTTCCCCGAATCTGCACCTGGGGCAGATTCGAGAGAACGGGGAATGGGGAACCCAAAGCGGTTTGGGTCATGAACACGCATTTTGACCATCGGGGGAAAACGGCCCGGCTCAAGTCGGCCCGATTGATCCGTCAAAAGATTGAGCAACGACCCAAAGAGATGGCCCACGAGCCAGTCATTGTCCTTGGCGACCTCAATACCCTTCCGGGGAGCCCTCCCATTTTGACCTTGGGCATGGCCGATGCGCTCCGCGACTCGGCAAGCGGAACTTGGAACGGATGGGATGCCGAGAATCGCACCGGACAGCGCATTGATTTCATCCTCTCCCGTGAGTTGGAGGTTATTTCTGGAGCGGTCGACTTTGTCACCACAGACAAGGGTCGCCCCGCCAGCGATCACTGGCCGATCCGGGCTGTTCTTCGGACCCCGCGGCGTCCCTTTTAACCATGTCGGGCAGCCAAGCTGAGGTCGTGGTGGTTGGAGCTGGCGCTGCCGGTCTCTTTGCCGCCATCCACGCGGCCCGCCGGGGCCGAGACGTTTTGCTTCTCGACGGCGCGAAAAAAATCGGAGCCAAAATTTTGGTCGCCGGCGGTGGCCGATGCAATGTCACCCACCATGCGGTGACCGAGCGTGACTACCACGCCAGTTCCAAACCTGTCGTCAGAAATGTTCTCCGCAGCTTTTCCGTTCAAGACACCATCGACTTCTTTGAGAAAGAAGGGGTGTTCCTCAAACAAGAGGCGACCGGAAAACTTTTTCCCACCACCGATCGGGCTCGGTCAGTCTTGGACGCTCTGCTCAACGCGGCCGAACAATCTGGCGTACGGCTTGAACACCCTCGCCGTGTTCTCCAGGCCTCTCAAACTCCCGCGGGGTTCGAACTTCAAACGGAATCCACACCTGTGCAAGCGGAACGGGTCATTCTGGCGACCGGAGGCCGGGCGTTGCCCAAAAGTGGATCCGATGGGCTTGGGTACACCATTGCAGAGTCCTTCGGCCATACGACGAGTGATCGCATCTTCCCCGCCCTCGTCCCGCTCGTTCTTCCTGGGGGCCACGCCTTTCGAGAAGTTTCCGGGGTGTCGTTGCCCGCCAGTTTGACCGTCGTCGCGCGATCGGGGAAGCATCTTGCCCACACCGAAGGGGATCTGCTCCTCACGCACTTTGGCATCTCGGGACCAGTCGCACTGGACATCAGCCACGCTTGGCGCGATGCCTTTGAAGACGATCACGATGTGCGGGTGCTGGCAAACCTCTGTCCGAAGCAGACCATCGAGGAGACCGACGCGTCCCTCAGAAACGCCGGGGCCAAAACCATTCAGTCTTGGCTGCGAGAACTGTTCCCCGATCGTTTGGCCGCCGCCGTGTTGGATCTTTCTGAAACGTCGGGCCAAACCGCCTGTGCCCAGCTGACCAAAGCGCAGCGGCTGGCCGTCCGAACAACCATCCACCAGGCGCCGCTCCGATTTGAAGGCGACCGCGGATGGCACCATGCCGAAGTCACCATGGGCGGTGTCCCGCTGTCTGAAATCCGCTGGCAAACGATGGAGTCCAAAGTGGCGGCCGGCCTACACCTGTGCGGAGAAATCTTGGATGTTGATGGCCGAATCGGAGGATTCAACTTCCAATGGGCATGGGCCAGCGGTTACTTGGCGGGCAACTCGGCCTGAGGCTGCTCGCTCACTTCGATTTGCAACTCCGCGTATTTCAGGAATCCAGGCACGAAGGGGCTGTTGTATCCCATGTACACCGGTTCGCCAATGGGCTGAAGATGCTTCCGTCCCTCGAGATAATCATGCAGTCGCGCCAAACCATTGGCATATGACTTCGCGCTGTACCCGCCACGCAAGCCAGTGGACACCACCGTGGCCGATGGACGGTCTTGGACCTCAGCACCCCCGGCCTCCCCAGTCGAGCCAACGTCAAGATTCTCGTACAAGAACCCCATGCTCTCCATTTGCCCTTCAGAGGAGCGTGTCATAGTGACAGGCGCGGTCATGGGGATATCCCGATCTTGGATGTGCCGAAACAGGGTGCCAAACAAACGCCCTTCACCACCAGAACCGCTGGATGCTTCGGCCACCGCCACACGAAAAGCCGGCC
>CAXBRK010000214.1:0-2505 GCA_963978155.1 uncultured Phycisphaera sp.
CCACCAACATACCTGCCACATTTTGTGATCGAGTCTTCCTGCAGTTTGACTCTGGGGTGACGGTTTCCTTTGAGATCACAAAGTCATCCACAATTGAAGAGTACCGTTCAGATGTTGTTGTCTTAGCGGAATCAGAGATCCTCTCTCTTCCTTATGTCATTGAGGATGGACAAATTGGCATCCGGCACGGAGGAGACTTCCTTCCAATGTGGTGGTGGGCTCGAGCCCCCAAAGTCGTGCAAGGCGGTCAGAAATCTTGGGGGAGGTTTATCCCGTCCGCAAATGGTGTGGAGTCAGCAACAAACTGGATTCTTTCGGGGCAGCTTCCGACTGGCGTCCAATGGTCCGATGATGGTTCCCCTCTGATTCAGCGTGGGAGCCGAATTGGCCTCCCTACAGCGTGGTCCTCCACGTCCATTTCTGGCCATCTGAGCTTGGGCTCGAATCCTGGTTGGACTGGCGACCCTGTGAATGGAATGGTTCATCGAGGCAAGCCCCTTGGAAAGTTAACTCCACAAGGCTTCGAATCCCACTTGCGTATGCGGCGAAAGGAGTTTGTTCCCATTTCCTATCAGGGCTCCTTGGGTGTTATTCGTGTGGTGAACGACAAGTTGTGGCTTCAGTCGGCGCGTGGATGGAAAGAACTGCCACAGGGCATGGAATCAAAGGTTGTTCGAGGCCCATCTGCAGAAGTCTCTGTACGTCCTTCTACGACCGCGAAGGAAATCGTGAATGGAACCTTATTGCGATGGGACCCATCGCAAAACTCAATTGGTTGCGTTCAGGGTTCCACGTTTTATCCACTCGCGCTGGCAGACTTCAGTCAACCCAACCCATTCTTATGCACGAAACCGTCAGGTTTTGGTTACCGATCTGGACGTGACGAAAAAGTTGTTTTCTCTTACAGCATCTCGGGCCAAGAGTACCAGTCTGCCTCGGCAAATCTATCTCTCCCTGCTGTACTCAAACTCTTGCGACAACGGCCTGCTCGACCATCTCTTACGACTGCATCAGTTCCAAATTCATTGCCCCCATCAAGAATTCAAAACGTAACCAGCAGTTTGCTGCGTTCAGACGATCGCTTTGCCTTGTCATGGCACTTGGTTGATCAAGTTCGACCCACTCGAACCCCTTCAGAAAGCATTGTGATTTCGAATGGCAATGGATCCAACTATGTCATTGGTGCTGATGGGAATGTCCAGGAAGCCAAACTGCTGCGTCCACTCCCAAGGTGGTCCGATGCTGATGACCTTCCTTTTCGGCCCGCTTCCGACCCATCCAAGTGGGAAATCCAATTGCCAACAGTATCTGGCCAGAGTCAGTGGATACCTGCAGGTGGTTTTGACCGCGGCAATTTTGCATTGCTTCAACTTGATGCCTCGGCTGAATTACGGAAGTTTGATGATGACGTTTGGACGATCGAGCATGGTGCGCTCAGTCTCGGTTGGTCAGTATCTGCAAATGAATTTGTTGTGGCACCAGGACAAGGCACTTCTGCCCCACGATTCACCACTCAATGCGGTTCATATGAGGTTTCAATTGCGGGGGGACAATTTGACCGAATATCCCATTCAGATATCGGGGTTCTTGTCTTCGACGCAAATAAAGAGAACAGCAGGTTGGTGACATCTGGAGGCTGGCTCCAGCAGTTCGAACCTCAAGACATCAAATATGTGCAGAGTGTCTCTGCTGGACAAGAGGGCGATCCAGTCTGGTGCGTCCGGCTCCCAGACAACTCGTGGGTCACGCTCAATGAAGAGTCGATGCGTTGGAATCGTTCCGGTCCTCCTCGTGGAGCGGTTGATTCACCGGTATTGAAGTTTGGTTTGCTGGCGGGGTTGTCCCGGAAGCAGATTCGAGAGAACCGGATTGAGACACCTCTAGATGTTGATCTGGGCGTATTCAAATTTGAAATCCCAGGCCAACTTCGGGTTGGATTTGACCAGCAAGGCCGCACTGTTGTGATTGCTGACAAGCAGTCTTATGTGGTTGATTCGAGTTCCGGGATCAAGCTGTCGCCAGAGGCAGAGATCAGTGTTGTCCAATCAGCAACACAATCTGGTAACTCCAACCTCGTGCTCGGTCTCTCATCGGCTGCTTTAGAAGCAGGCGGAACCACTTACAAATACACGGAGGACGGAAAGCTGACTTGGTCGCCGTATCCGGAGCTTACTTTTCAAGAATCGGATCAATCCGGAGTCTTTGATCACAATCGTTCCCGGCGAGCTTTTTTCACAACTGCCTCCAATCGAGTACTGACCACCTTTGATGGTGGATTTGTCGTTCGTGGTCCGAAGGCTTTGTCGATTTACCCAGACGGCTTGGTTAAATTCCAACGTGATCTCGATGGGGAACTTCATGCCAGTATCCCTGTTGAATGTGAAACGACCTTTGGCAACGATTACAAAAATGCAGTTTTCCCAGAAGTCATGCGTCGTACCTATGCAGTGTCTGCTGATGGTTGGGTTCTGCCTGATCAAGCAGTGGTTGGCGCAGATGGTCGCT
>CAXBRK010000215.1:0-2492 GCA_963978155.1 uncultured Phycisphaera sp.
AATTGTTTGTACTGAGCCTCAAGTGAAGCTTCACGGCTAGGGAAAAATTCGGCGGAAGAATCATCTGCCACAACCACGTCCCAGCCGCGGGCCTCAGAAATTTTGCGAACTTCCTCACGAAGCGTTGCGAAGACCGATTGCCAAAGTTTGACACGCTCTCGTTCCAAGATGTCGTTCCAATAGGCCATCTTGGCTTCGTACCGAAACTCAAGATCCTTGAATGCCACAATTGCCTCACGTTGGGCCTCGGACCCTTCGGCTGTTTGCATCACCTGTTCTGCTTCGGACAACCGAGATTTCCAAGCATCACCTTCGGCTTGAATCTCTGCCGCACGAGCCTGCAATTTTCGCTCGGCGTCTGCTCTCTGCTCAAGACCACCAATCACTTCCTCAATGTCCACTACAGCAACAATCACTGCGGAGGCGGAACGAGCAGTCGTGCCATCGGCCATATCGGCCCCAATCCAGCCCATCAGCACTGCCAATGGGAACCAACTTGCGACTCGCATACACGGTCTCCAACAAGATCACACGGATCTTGGATTCAGGTGGTACAGGATACCCCGTTGCGAGACCGAGGCTCAGAAAGGCAATTCTGCACGGAAAGACAGCACTTGGGTTTGATCTAGGTTCTCTTGGCTGATTGGCCAGGCCAGATCGATGGCCATGGGGACCGGACCCAGAAACGGCAGATAAAAACGGCCACCAATACCGGCCGCGACCCGCCAAGACTCAACGCCAGGTTCCTCGAGAACGGTTCCTGAATCGACAAACACTGCAAGAGAAAAATTCTCGCCAACCAGTGGATGCTCATATTGCAACCCGGCAAAGGCCAAGAATGAACCGCCAATGGGATCAGAACTTGGCGCCCCATCGCTCGCCCGGACAGATTTTGGACTGATGGTGCGATTTTCAAAACCTCGGAGGGAATTGCCGCCCAAGTAATAACGTTCCCACAGGGGAACCCGCGGCACACTGTCAAAAATATTGCCCAGCCGAGCGTTCCAACGAAGGACTCGATTGCGCCCCTGGTCGTCGGTACCCATCAGGAAAAATTGGGTCCACTCCAAATCGGCTTTCCACCAACTGAAGTCGCCGCCCAGGATCCCAACTTGTTCCAAGGAGACCTCCACACTGCCACCAGAGGTGGGTCGGAAAAAGCTGCTCAACGTTGTACGACGAAGTTGCAAACCAATCCCATTCACGGTTGATCGATCACCATCCAAGAAGTACTCCACGGGTACAGAATTGTTTGACGGATCAATTTCTGCCGCGTCACTCCGCAGACTTAATGAAGCATTCCAGTTGTTGCCAAATCTTCGATCTACCCCCACTGTGGCTCGGCGAGATGATTCTATTTGTCGAATGTACTGACGCTCCTGCCATGTCAAATTGGTTCGGAATCCCCATTCGGTATCGAAGACCCGCGGCTCTTCAAAATTCAGGCTGTATCGAAACAGCTCGGTACCAGGCTGAATGGTCAGCTGGAAATTCTGACCACCACCCCGGAAGCCTTCCCGAAGACCTTCAATCCCCCATGATTCGGGTGGCCGAGTGGCATCAAAGTTGGATTGGCTGTACCGGAACTCACCGTAAAGCCCGCTGTCGGAACCAACCGCCCCCCCAAAAGAAATCACTCCGGTGTTGCGCTCGCGAACAAAGACCAACAAGTCACGCACGCCAGGTTGATCCGGTTTTGGAGGTTCAATCTGGACTCGAACCTCACTGAAGTGTCGCAAATTATCGAGTCGACGCTCGGCTTCTTGAATGCCAGTTTTGTCAAACGGACGTCCGGGGCGTAAATCCAATTCACGTCGGATCACCTTGTCTCTTGTGACCACATTTCCACGGATGTTGATTTGCCCCACCGTAGACCGCGATCCCTCCGAAATCTTCAATTGCAAATCAATATTGGCCCCTGGTCCAGGTCGAACGGGTCGATCCTCGATTCGAACATCAAGATAGCCAAGAGCGTGGTATCCAGATTCAACACGAACAATGGCAGCATCAATACTGGTTTGTTTCCAAGGGCTACCAAATTCGAGGCGCAACAATGATTTGATTTGGGCGGCATCCATCACCGCCTTCTCGCCTTCCGCGATCTCAATGCGCACATCACCCAACTGATAGCGAACGCCTTCAAGCACATAGAACGTCACGATGGCTTCGCGGTCGTCAGGGCTACGAGTGACTGACCAATCCACTCGGGCATCACGCCAGCCGCGCCCGCGGTAGAAATCCCGGACGGTTTTGGCGTCTTCGTCCAACTTGGACTCGTCAAGCGTGCCAGATTCCAACAATAAAATAGCCGGTTGGACCTCGACCAATTGTTGCAGCCGGTCTCCGTCCATTGAAGTGTTGCCACGGAAGCGAACCGACCGCACTTTGGCCCGAGGCCCCTCGCTGATCACCAGAATCAGATTTTCTGGCCGGTCTCCGCTGGTGAATTCCACCCGAGATTCCAAATATCCCTCGCCGCGCATCCACAGTTC
>CAXBRK010000216.1:0-2491 GCA_963978155.1 uncultured Phycisphaera sp.
TGCGGAAGCCCACTGGTGGCTTTTTTGTTCAGTGCTCTGACGCCAAGTGCGGCGTGGATGGCTGGCGGGGGGCTTGTGCTGGCATGGATCTATAAAATTCTCGTTCACCAAGGCTTTCTCAATTGATCACTCTGACTCGCGTCCTTTTGTTCCTCCTGTTGCCCCTGCTTGCAGGATGCGCGGCTTTCGGTCTTGCCTCCGCGATTGGCCAGTCGCTCGAAGAGCAGACGGTCATCGAGGTTGCGGCTGAGTACCCCTATCTTGAGGGAGAAGTTGTCGCCGTTTTGGTTGATGCGGATTTGGGCATCCGTTACGAACATCAGAATGTGGTGCAGACTGTCGGTGCGAGTATGGCCCAACGCTTGCTTCAGCATGCCGATTGTCGCGTGATCAACCCCCGTCAGGTGGCATCGTGGCAACTTCAACAAGGGGAATGGAACTTTATCCCGGCTTCTGAGATCTCCAAGGATCTGGGGTGCACCCGCTTGGTGGTGATCGATTTCATCGAATACCGATTGAACCCTCCCGGAAACCGATTCCTCTGGGAGGGATATGCTCTGGCGACCGTGAACATCTACGAGTCTGATGGCTTTGATCCCGATGGTCCGTCCGCAATCATTGACTTGGAGGTGGCCTTCCCCGATGTCGCACAATTGACGCGGGCCGAGGCCAGTGCCGATCAGATCGAATTGGGATTGTTAAATAAGTTCATCAAAGAGGCGGGCTTCCTGTTTTACCCGCACTGGGAAGCGAAGTTCCCTGACCGCTACCGGGGAGATCCCATCCCGGTCGGTAATTCCAAACGCACGGAGCCACCGACGCTATGACACGCTTTTCTTTGTTCATGTTCGTTGGAGTGCTTTCCAGTTGCAATGTGATTGCCCCCATCGCGGCGGTGATTGAGCCTGAAGACACGACCGCTCGAGCGTTTCGTTTGCCAAGCCGTCCCTGTGTGATCTTTGTTGAAGATCGGGTGGGGGCCATCGGCATGAATCTGCCTGGAGTCCGTTCAAGGGTTGGCAAACAAGCCACGGCGTATCTGCTTGGCAATGAGATTCATTCCCGAATGATCGAGCCCGACGATGCGCTTCGCGTGGCGCAAGCTTCGGATCGTGCCAGTGAGATGTTGTCACTTTCGGAAATCGCTCGCCGCTGTCGAGCGGACTTGATGGTGAATGTTCAAGTTCGAGCATGGGCTTTGGTCGGCCAAGACGGAGTGCCCCGGCCAACCGCCACAGCCGTTGTCCGTGTGCTTGATATGACCAAGCGACAACAAGTCTTCCCCGATCCCAACGGCGACGGCCGAGAAGGTTTCGTGGTAGCTCAATTGGCCATTACCGATCCCAACAAAGTCCAATCTCGACAAGATGCTCGCCGAGTGAATCTCGAACTGGCTGATGAACTTGGCTTGCAGGTTGCCCGGTTGTTCGATGAGTACATCACAAATCCGCTGGGACGCAATCTGCGTTAAATCGGTTTTAACTTCCAATGAATCTGAGAATGTCGTCGTATTCTCTCAATGCCGGTTCAGTGAGTGGCTGCAGTCCGGATTGATCGGGATAAATATCATTCCAGTTGTTTACGGGCTCATCTTGGGATCCCGGCCCATCCCATGAAGAGAAATAAATCCCGTCAGGACCAGCACTCATCAGCAGCATGCTTCCTCTCGCTTGAGTGAAAAGGCCTGAAGTGTCTTGGATCGCAGAGTTCGCGAGAAGCCGACCAATATTTCCTTTGTAAAAGCCGGTGTTGCCTCCTGCGTTGGAGAGCACTGATGACGGTTGGTCTTCAGGGTTGCTGTACCGTTGCTGCTTTCGCAGTTCACCCAAGCTATTGCTCTCCACATACGGGGCAATTCCTTCGGTTCGGAATTGCCAGGACGAGGGGTTGCCGTCAGGGCTATTCGGGTTGCTGTTGTTTGGCAGCAGGCCGATTGTTCTTTGCTTCCGGAGCAGCATCAGGGGTTGCCCCCAGGCGTCGGCAATATCCAAAAGGTTGGGCCCACCGCCGGCTTGTCCGAATGTCTTGATTAGGGTGCCCTCGGGCGGTGTGAAGTAGGCGGGATATTGCCGTCCACCGATTCTTGGTCCGTTGCCGATCAATTCTGAATTTAAAGCAAACTTGATTCTGAACCCGCTGCCAAAATCTATTTCAGACCAGCCATCTGTAGCGTCATTGTAGTTTCCATCTACGCCCTCAATGACATAGCCACCCATCAAGTGATACAGCGCATTTTCCAGACTGCTGATGGGTGGGATGCCGTTGTTGTCGAGGTTTGCCATCAACAAGGCATCCGGGACCACTCCTGGGTATTCGCCGTGATCTTGAAAGAACGTTTCGCAGGCCGCCGCAAAGGCTTCCATGGTCGCCGTGGTTTGGGTGGATCGGGCCCGTTGTTGTGCCGAGGAGAGGGCGCTCAACAGAAGTGCTGCCAGTACCCCAATCAGGGCAATGACCACGAGGAGTTCAACAAGGGTAAAAGCGCGGCGGC
>CAXBRK010000217.1:0-2464 GCA_963978155.1 uncultured Phycisphaera sp.
GGCCCATACGGTATTCCGGTCAACGAGCCCTATTTCACTCTGTCTCGGGCCATCACGTCTGCAGGTGGGCTTGGCCCCTTGGCCGAGCCTGACAAGGTTGACCTTCGGCGGATTGTTGGTCAGGACCGTGAAGCCATCATCCGCCTCGACCTTGCTGGTATTCGAAACGGGACGGAGCCTGATGTGGTCCTTCGTCCCAGTGACCAAATCATTGTGGGCACAGGGTTTTGGAACCGTCCAATGTTCGTTCTGCGAGAGGGGCTCCGGACGGGCTATGGGTTCAGTCTTCGGTTGGATCGGAACTTCGGAAATGACGTCTTTGGGGCTCCACCTTTCGCAGGTCCTCGATAAAAGTCATTTGGTCAGCGATTCGGGCTGGATTTGATGGAAACCCTTGCCGATTCAAGAGCGTACGCTTTTCTAAGACGGCAACCTCCTCATCCATGAACGCCACTCCAGACCAATCAAAACCATCCTTGCCGTTTGCCGGAGATGCTGCGGTTGTTGGGCTGTTGCTGGTGTCATTTGTGGCGTATTTTTGGGATTTTCTCTTTCGCCAGTGCCAATGGGCGATTCACGAGACGGACGACTGGGGCCACACTCTGGTTGCGCCATTGATTGCAGGATGGTTCTTGCGACGGGCCTGGCCTCAGATTGAGTCCGCCGGAGCCCGTATCTGCTGGTGGGGCCTCTTGCCATTGGGCTTCGGATTGATGTGGTACGCAGCGTGTATTTTTGGGCCCTCGGTCCTACATCACCACAACCTCCGGGGGTTTGGCGCGGTCTGCAGTTTGGGTGGTCTAGGCCTTCTGCTGTTGGGGCCAGCTTCAATTCGGCATTTGATTTTTCCGATGCTGTTCTTGCTTGTTTTTGGTCAAACCATCTCTGACCGATTCATGTCTTACGTCACCCACCCCATGCAGTCCATCACTGCATTTGGCGCTCACCTACTGCTGGTTTTGGGGACCCTTGACGCTGAGCTCGAGGGCAACGTGATTCGCATCTATGTGATGGGCGATGACATGTCCTCAACAATCATTCCACTGAATGTGGCTGAGGCGTGCAGTGGCATGCGAATGTTGATGGCATTTTTGGCCATCGGAACAACGATGGCTTTTGTCTCGTTTCGTCGATGGTGGCAGCGAATCTTCTTGGTTGTCTCGGCGTTCCCCGTGGCATTGGCGGTGAATATCGTTCGAGTGCTGGTACTGGGATTGTTGAGTCTTATTGATCCAGATCTCGGGACTGGTGAAGTCCACACGATGGTAGGTGTTTTTCTTCTGGTTCCGGCGTGGCTGCTGTTCCTTGGCGTGGCTGAGATCTTAAAGCGGCTGGTGGTTGAGTCCGCCGATGATGCTTTGGGCACGGAGGGTGCATCATGAATCTGGGTCTCACCCTACATGCGTCACAACGTCGTGCCATGTTGGTGGTCGTAGGGCTGGTGGTGCTCTCACGAGTTGGGATGAGCTTTGCCATGGATGCGTTGAACATCCACCTGAAAAAAGAATCGGTGCCGATTCGTCGTGCTCTTGCCGATGTTCCGAGGATTCTTGGTCAGTGGGAAGCCATTGGTGATGATCAGAGGCTCTCGGAAGAATTCATCGAAGAGCTTGGCACTGATCAGTTTCTTACTCGATCCTATGAGCACACCGATGGTCGATTCCTCCAGCTTCATCTGGCGTATTACACGGGCATGATTGATGCGGTTCCTCATGTCCCCGATCGTTGCCTGGTGGCGACCGGTGGTTTTGATCTTGAGCAATTGCCCGAAAATTTGCCACTCGATATCGGCCAGCCCAACTGGAGGCAGATTGATGACTCGTGGTTTGAGGTTGGGATTGAAGATCCCCTGACGGGACGTACTGCCGACGTTTACATCCCTAGTGGTAATCTGTCTCTTCGTACCAGCAGTTTTGTTCGGGCCGACCAACCGGGTACGGTGCTTTGGGGTGGGTACTTTTTTGTAGCAAACGGCAACTTCGCTTCTACCCCGGAATCTGTCAAAAGGCTTGCCTTTGACCCTTCCCAAAAGATGGCGTATTACTGCAAAGTTCAACTGGTAACCCAGATGAAGCGCCGCCAGGATCGTTCCGAATTCGTTGACGCAAGTCGAGAGTTTCTCGAGTTACTTATGCCTTATCTCATGCGGAGTTTGCCGGATTGGCGATCGATTTCCGCTGTCCTGGAGTCTCCCTGATGCGACCCGATCCTTCTATTCATCGACTTGGTGCTCTCAACGTCAAATTGCTGCTGATCCTTTCGATCGTCGGCATGTCTCTCGTTGGTGGTCTTGGCGGCGCGTATTACTTTTTGGTCCTTGGCAGCGCTTCAGCGATCAATGCGAAGGCGGCTGAATTTGAAAGGGCTGAGAATTACCGTGCCGCCCGACGGAACTACGGTCGGGCCTTGGGTAAGGAGCCTCGAGACCTCAACTATCTGACATCTCTGCAAAGGGTCATCCTTT
>CAXBRK010000218.1:0-2445 GCA_963978155.1 uncultured Phycisphaera sp.
TGGGGCGATTTGAGTTCCTGACCGCAGCCGGGCAGGCGAAAAAACACAGAGGTTGGCCGAGTTGCTGAGGCATTTGCAACAATCCGGCGCATTTTTGCTTGCAATTTGCTATTTGCTCGCTAGCCTAGGGCGCGGTTGGCCGGGGCTAGGTCGGCGGGCGTCAAGCCCGCCTCCGCCAAGCACTCTGGTAGGCTGAAGCAGGGGGCGAAGCCCCCCCAACCAGCCTTCCCCCCCAGAGGACGACTTGGACCAAGTTCTATCCATCACCCACCCTTCCGTCTACGCCCAGCAGGTGTTGGCGGGAGAACACACGGTCAACGCTGCCGTGCTGATTGCCTGCAAGAGGCACATGCACGACCTCGACCGGAAGGACATCTATTTCTGCGAGGCCGAGTTCGCGCGGCTGGCAGAGTTCGTAAGTCAGCTCGAGGTGGCGGACGGTCACGAGCTGACGGGGCAGCAGATGGTGATGCTCCCCTGGCAGAGTTTCTTGCTCTGCTCGATCTTGTGCTGGAAATTCCGGGACACTGACGGAATCCGGTACAAGCAGGCGTGGTGCGAAGTGGCCCGTGGAGCGGGCAAGTCCACGATGATGGGCGTCCTCCTGCTCTACGTCGCCCAGTATTGGGAAGGGTCAGACAACTTGTGTCTGGCGAACAAGGTGGATCAGGCTCGGCAAGCCTACGACGCAGCCGTGAAGATTGCGAAGCGGGCATTCGGTGACTGGCGTAGCGACGACGAACAAGAAGCCCGGAATGCCGATTACGAAACCACCATGCGAGAAACCCGGTGTCGGGCATCTGGCGGGCGGTTCCGGCCGATGGCCTCGAAGACCGGAACTCTCGACGGCACGAAGGGCATTCTCTACGTCTGTGACGAAGGGGCCGAATCCCGAGAGGACTACTTCCAGAAGGTCATCTCGGCCCTACCGAAACTGCGGGACTCCTTGATGGTCAGCGTGACCACGCCAGGAAGCCCCGAACTGGGACTTGATAGTCCTTACTACAGCCGACGCCGAGTAGCGGAAGAGGCTCTGAAGGAAGAGAACTGGGACACCCTTGATGTCTTTGCTTTGTTCTACGGGCTTGACGAGGGTGACGACCCAGAGGACGAGTCGGTTTGGCAGAAAGCGCAGCCCTCACTTGGGCATGTCATTCCGATCTCAAATTACCGCCGACTCCTGCGTGAATACAAAGCGCAGGATGCCATGCACAACTGGGAACGCTACCAGTGCTGTGTGTACTCCATCGCGGGGCTCCAGTGGCTCGGTCTGGATGAGTGGCGGTATGTATCCCGGTCCTCCGGCCCCGAGCCCCCCGATGGGGTCAAGGTGTATGCGGCGGTGGACTTCAGCAAATCGTTCGACCTCACCAGCTTGTGCTGGGGCTGGTGGGACAATGACGGCAAGTTTCAGGTTCGGTGGCATCACTGGGCAATCCGCGATGACCATGTGAAAGGACCGAAGAGGCACTATCAGAAGTTCGTAGACAATTGGGCAAAGCATCCAAACGTCACGATCTGCCAGCATCAGGTCCAGTACGATTCCGTCAAGCAGGAAATCCAGAAGCTGCCCGAGTTGGTGCGATGCGGATACGACGCACTGGGCGGCATGAAAACCCAGGTCCAGCAATGGGGCGACGTTGAAGAAAACTACAGCCCACTGCGCGGGGATCTCCCGATGTGGAGCTTGCCCCAGACCATCGTGAGTCTTGGCCCGGCGACGTACACGCTGGAATCCATGATTCGCAACGATGAGATCCGCTTCGCCGAGGATCCCATCGTGGAGTACGCACTCCCCAATGTGCAGCTCCAAGAGAATGCCAACGGCGATCGTCGCCCATGCAAGATGCACAGCATGGGTATCATCGACCCCATCGTGGCTTGTGTCATGCTGGTGGCCGTGCTGATCCGGGAAGGTGCCGAACGACCGGGCGCGTACGCCAACACTGAGGACATCATCGTATGAAGCTCAACCTACGCAAGCTCTTTAGGATCACCAAGTTCGGAACTGGTGGCGGTTCTTACGACGGCACCGCTTGGTGGAACTGGGAAAAGCCGGTCATCAACCCTGATGACCTCCTGGCCGATCCGCTTGCAGCTCTTGGGTTCACTCCGATTGTTCGGGCATTGCAGCTTGTTTCCAATGACTTGGCGCGCGTGCCTCTTCGGGTCGAACGCAAGACTGGCGAACACTACGAGGTTGATGATTCAGCGTTCCCCGATGTCACGGACATCCTGAACGAGACGGCGAACTCGTTCTACTCGGCCTATGAATTCAAGTCTTGGCTGACGCGCTGCATGATGCTGTGGGGCAACTCGTTTGCCCTCATTTCTCGGTGGGGCGATGAGGTTCGGGAACTGATTCCGGTTCGACCTTGGGACATGACCATGCTGCCCGACCCAAAGGGCGGCTGGTATTACCGTTCCGGCGAATACGGAGACATC
>CAXBRK010000219.1:0-2445 GCA_963978155.1 uncultured Phycisphaera sp.
CCAGAGGCAACCTCATCCACCAGCCACGGCTTGACCGCCAAGACCGTGGTCTTGGCACCGGCCAGCGATTTCAAGTCCTCGGAGACGTGGCATCCCCGCTTGGCAAACTCAGCCCGTCGTTCGGGAGCCAGATCCACCACACCAACCTCGGCGGCGGGGACCAATCCGGCATCCAAAACACCAGAAAGCACCGCGCCACCCATGTTTCCCACACCAACCATGGCCAATTCCAAGGGATCACCTCCGTTGGGTTAGGATATCGCTCAGGAACCTTCTGTCGTGACCACCGCCGCCGGATACCGATTCTCCCTGCCCTTCGACGAACCCGTCGAACAGCTCGAAGACCAAATTGCTGCCCTTCGGGCCTTGCCCGATGCCGATCGCATGGGTGAAGAGCTGACCCAACTCGAGACGGGTCGCGACGCCATGCTGCGGAAGATTTACAGCAGCCTTTCGGCGTGGGACACGGTTCGGGTTTCGCGTCACCCTTCGCGTCCGCAGACTCGGGACTACATCAAGATGATCTGCCGCGACTTCCGCGAGTTGCACGGCGATCGCCAGTTTGGTGATGACCCAGCCATCGTGTGCGGGTTTGGCCGGATCGGCCAACGCAAGGTCATGATCATTGGCCACCAAAAAGGCAGCACCACCCAAGAGAAGATTCGCTGCCACTTCGGCTGTGCTCACCCTGAGGGATATCGCAAAGCACTGCACAAGATGCAGTTGGCCGAGAAGTTCCGGCTGCCCATCGTGTGCTTGGTCGACACTCCAGGTGCTTACCCCGGCATGAAAGCCGAGGAACGCGGGCAAGCCGAGGCCATCGCCTTCAACCTTCGTGAAATGAGTCGGCTCGAGACCCCCATTGTCTCGTGCGTCATTGGTGAAGGTGGTTCGGGCGGTGCGTTGGGGATCGCGGTCGCCGACCGGGTGGCCATGCTGGAGTACAGCTGGTATTCGGTGATTTCTCCTGAGGGCTGTGCAGCCATCCTTTGGAAAGTGGCCAACGACGAAACCAACCGCTCGGCCGCCGATGCCCTCCACCTCACCGCAGCCCAGAACCTCAAGAACGGCCTCATCGATGACGTGGTGCCCGAGCCTCTTGGGGGCGCTCACCGGGCTCCCGAACGGGCGGGCGAAGCCCTGGCCGCGTGGATTGATCGGTCGTTGGGGGAATTGGAAGATGTGCCTCCCGCCACGCTCCGGCGGCATCGCCACGACAAATTCCGGGCCATGGGCCGGGTAGGAACGGTCCAAGACGACGCCGAATCGGCGTGATTCCTCACAATTCGCTACACTTTGGCCTTACGACGCTCCCCACTGCCGTCGGAGATCTCGCCTTTGGCCAAACGATCCACCACCAAGAAGACCACCAAGAAGGCTCCAGCCAAGAAAGCGACCAAGAAGGCCGCAAAGAAGGCTCCAGCCAAAAAGGTGACCAAGAAGGCCGCAAAGAAGGCTCCAGCCAAAAAGGTGACCAAGAAGGCCGCAAAGAAGCAAACCAAAGCCGGCGACGACCCGTTGCGTCCGACGGGCGGGGCCGCTCTGGCCGCCGCAGCCCGGGGCCGACAAGTCGTCCTGCGCACGGTTGCGGAAGTGGCCGCCCAACGCTCCCGTGAAAATGAAGAAGGGAACGATGGGTACATCATCGTGAACGGGCGCCGAGTTCGCGTGGTGCAAGCCAAGAAGTTGCCGGTCAAGAAGGCACGCCGTCCACGCGCGGTGGCCACACCAGCCCCCGAAGCCAACCGCCTCAAGAAGACCCCTCTGAAAGCCGCGGAACTTCGAGAATACGAAGCCATTCTGCTCCAGGCCCGAGCCCAGCTCGCAGGATCCATTCAGGCGAAGGAAGCTTCGGCCCTTGGCGACAGCGACACGTCCAAACTGCCTTTGCATATGGCGGACGTTGGTTCGGACGCCTACGCCCAAGACCTCGACCTCAACTTGGCCGAAGGGATGCAGTCCCGTCTGGCCGAGATCGATGCGGCGCTGATGCGTATCAAGGAAAAGTCGTACGGCATCTGCGAGCACACTGGCAAAGCCATCCCCAAAAAGCGACTCAACGCCAAGCCGTGGGCCCGATACACCATCGAAGCCGCCAACGCGCTTGGGCTTTGAACCCAGTTTTGGCTTTTTCCCAAGTAGAGATCACTCCCCCTGGTCGAGGTTCACACCGACCCGCTGGAGCGCGGCATCAAGGGGAATCAACTTTGCACCAAGGTCTTCTGGCAACGGATCCAGTGTGATTGCCTCGTCCAAGACGAACGGTCCCACCGCCGTTCTGGTGATGCTCAAACAGTGCCCGCCGGTGCCAAGCTTCTCGCCGATTTCACGGGCGAGTGACCGAACATAAAAGCCCTTCTCGCAGTGAATCTCGAGTTCCACCACCGGCCAAGATCCGCCGACTCGGTGGATGCGATGCACCTGTACGGGGCGGGCCTCCATTTC
>CAXBRK010000220.1:0-2436 GCA_963978155.1 uncultured Phycisphaera sp.
GAACCTTGATCCCGCCCTTCGCTCACGAGCCCTTCGCATGAGGCGGCCACCTCGCGTTGCAGTTGTTTCAAACGATCCCGAACTGGCGGATGAATGGCAATGGCCGAAGCCGCCGCGGAGACATCCAGATCGCGAATGCGATGCCCCACACCGCGCCCATCCAACCGAATTTCGGGTGGTGAGGCGGACCAATCAAAATCGACTTGGATGCGTTGGACCCGCGCCTCCGCCGCCGCTGCATCGGCGGGATCTTCTCCAGCTTCAAGCATGGCCAACGCCGCAGCCCGGTACATGGCGCCGGTGTCCAAAAACTGCCACCCCAGCACTTCGGCCAATCGCCGGGCCGCCGTGGATTTCCCCGTACCGGCCGCGCCATCAATGGTGACGACCAGTCCCCGGCTCATGCTTCTGACTCACCATGAATGGATGTGTGAAGTACGTCCCGCATGGTTTTCCACGAACCCAACTGGTTGGCCCGAATCGGATGCAACGCAATGGTGTTCTCGTATCCGACGGCCTGCAGAAGTTCCACCAACTCGGGAATCAACTTCACATCATCGGCCACCACACTCGCGGCATACGGGGCCAAGCGACGCATGGTGGCTTCCAATCCTCCGTGGGCCATGGCGTGCTTGATGGAGGGCTGGATCCCAATCCGGAACCCTCCCACCAACTTCACCAAAGCCATGAGGCGTTCGGGGTCATCGGTGAGTCCCTCGTGCGGCAACAGCATCAGTGTCAACTCATGTTGCTCAACTTCCGCCATCACTTCCCGCAGGATCGAAGCCACCCGCTCCAGCGACGATTCATCGTTGTCTGCTTTGAGTGCCACGGAAACATGGCTGGCCCCAAGCCGGACCGCGGCGGCGGCCAAAGCATGCATGCGCTCCGCGCTGCCGGCACTGGTGTCTGGCGAGGACAAATCCAACGCCAACCGTTGTTCCAAGACCAGAACTGGACAACCAAACCGATCGGCTTGGTCGCGAAGGTGTTCAAAATCTCGCCCGGTGGCTCCGGCCAGCATGGTCGCTGGCACATTCATGCCCCGAACCTCCAACTCACGGGCGGCCCACGACGGCAATTCTTGCAACGCTCCAAACGGAGTATCGACACCTGGCTCAAGCCCAAACGCGGCAACAGAAATCGTCGGAATCATCGGCCGTGAAGTGTACGCGGCGGGGACTGGGCTGCGTGGGAGCCTCCCGGAGATTGCCCGAGACCCGCGAACTTGGTGTGATCTCATTGTCCATGCACCACACCTCCCCAGCCTCACCCCAAGATCCCAGAGACAACGCCCGTTTCCAAAGGACCGCGAATGACGACGCTCTGGTCTACATTCCGCAATACTTCGCTGATTCAGCACCTCGGCTCCCCGCAAACGGGGTCAAGGCACACTTTGATCTGATCCGCTTCCTAGGATGAACCCCGTTCCCTTTCTTCGGAGAATCTCATGGACACCTACTGCACCGAGTCACACGAATGGGTTCGAGTTGATGGCGACACCATCGAGCTCGGACTGACCGCCCATGCTGTACAAGAGTTGACGGATGTCACCTTTGTCGAGATCCAGCCCGCCGGCACCATGCTGGGCGCCGGAGATTCACTCGGCGAAGTGGAATCTGTCAAAACCACCAGCGATATTTACGCCCCTTTTCCCGGCGAAATCATCGAAGTGAACGAAGCCGTCGTGGCCAATCCCGCGATGCTCAACGAAGACCCTTGGGGATCAGCATGGTTGGTCAAACTGCGCTGCCCTGACCTTTCTGGTTTGGATGGCCTGACGCCCAAAGCCGACTACGAAGCAAAGTTCCCCTCCGAATGAGTGCCCCGCCGCTGCTTGAGGTGGAACAGGTCACCAAGACCTACCACCTCCCTGGCCAAGACGTCCCCGCCTTGCGCGGCGTGGACCTCCGCATTGAGTCTCCGGGCTTCTACGCCATCATGGGGCCATCGGGCAGCGGCAAGAGCACCCTCATGCACCTTTGCGCGGCAATGGATGCCCCCGACACCGGTTCCATCCGAGTGGCGGGCACTGAATTGTCTGAACTCGACGAGGCCGGACGCACCAATTTTCGGCGTCGCGGCATGGGCATCGTGTTCCAGCAGTTCAATTTGGTGCCCACCCTGACCGCGTTGGACAACGTGGCTCTCCCCGCCCTCCTTGATGGGGAAGGCGAAACGTCACGAAATGACCGGGCCATGAAGCTCCTCATTGAGATGGGACTGGAGGATCGAGCCAGCCACCGTCCCGATGCGCTTTCTGGTGGAGAGCGACAACGGGTGGCCATTGCCCGAAGTCGAATCTTCAATCCCCCGGTTTTGTTCGCCGACGAACCCACCGGCAACTTGGATTCCGTCTCCGGAACCCGATTGCTGCAACAACTTCGCGGCTTGGTGAACGAAGGCCAAACAAGTGTGGTCATGGTGACCCACGAA
>CAXBRK010000221.1:0-2384 GCA_963978155.1 uncultured Phycisphaera sp.
ATTCGAAGTCGACCAACCGGCCGAGAGCGGTGATGGCCAAGCTTCCGGCCGCAAGAAGTGCAAATGATGATCGCATGGTTACGAATCCTTTTCTTGATTATTCACAAGGACCATAGGCCGACAACAGGTTCACCAAGTCGTTGAAATCGGTGATTCCATCGCCATTGATGTCTTCCGGACAGCTGGAGCAGCCCCATCCTGCCAAGACAATGACCAAGTCATTGAAGTCCACCGAGCCGTTGCCATCCAAGTCAGCCGGGCAAGCGGGGGTATCGTCACACACGCTTCCGGTGATCAAGATGGCGTCCACGCCGGCCTCAACCACGGAACCGTTCCCGGTGTCCTCGGCAATGAAGCGAATTCGGAATGTGTCGGTGTTTTCGACGAAATCTCCGATTCGGAAGGACTTGTCGTACCAGCCGCCATCGGCCTCTGCCACGGGTCCAACCAACTCCAACAAGGTCCAGTTGGCTCCATCGTCTGATGAAACTTCAATGGTCATGGGGTCTTCGCCAGGGCTGGCACCGAAGCTGTTGTCCAACCAGCGGGAGTACGAAATGATCGACTCCGGGTTGGAGGCATCAAGTGCGGGCGAGGTGAGGATGGTCAAACCGCCGTCAACGTCACTGTTGCAGTCGCCACCGTTGTTGGAGTTGTCGGTCAAGTACGCCGACGCTGAACCATCCGGAGTTGCGGTTGGATTGCCGCGGTCGCAGTCTTGGATTGGTGCGCCACGGGTCCAGCCACCGTCGGTGGCATTTCCAGAGACTGACCATCCCAAGTCGGATTCAAAGCCGTCGTCGAAAGTGGTGACATTCTCAAAGGCGCCAATGGCGGGGAACATGCTGTTCACGCCGGGGACGCCATCACTTCCGCCTGGGAAATAAATCTTGTCTCCAGAGGTTGTGTCAATAGAGAAGTAGTACCGAATTTCTTCAAGACATTCGATGTCACTGAAGGTCACACGGTGTTCATTGGGTGATTGTTCCACCATGGGATACACGTCGGTTTGTCCCGAAGCACGATTGACGTAAAGCATGCCGGAGTTCGGCGCGGGATTGATGGAAATGGGTTCAATGTCCATGGCGAACTCAACCGGGGTGGCTGGGTCAATGACATCGGGCGTGCCGTTGGGGAACGAGACCCCGACGGTGGCATTTCCGGGAACAGTGGTGTCCACGAACAATGCGTCGAAAGGTCCAGGCTTGAAGACGTCGAGCGTGACGGTGCCCTGAGTGGGAGGGGCCGAGCTGACGATTGTGATGTTTTGCAGGTTGGCCCAACGAACCGCGTTGGCCATGTTGTTGGTGTCGTAGCTGTCCGAGCTCCAGACCATTTCGGAACCTTCCAGAGACATGGTCCAACTCTCGTTGGTGAACATCTCGCCAGAGTGCCACTCGGGGGCGAAGTGGCGGGTCTCGGACAGCGGATTCGCGGCGTTCCATGGCAAACGCATCGCGCCGATGGAACGGTCGAAGTTCAGGTTGAAGATGGCGTACTCGTATCGGAAGGTGCCATCGCCTTCGTCAAACACGCGAGAGCCAAACCAGACGGTCCCTTCGCCAGGGATTTCGATTTCATGCAGGTCCACTTCAGGATCCAAGTCGTCCCACGATGCAATGGCGGGAAGCTCCTGGATGGTTGGGCCGTCGAAGCTGGAGATGGAGCCTGAGGCGGCCATGTTCAGTCGACGGTGGGACGAGTTGTTGGAAGCATCGCCAGTGTCGTCGGGAGAGTCATCCGGGCAAACGTACTGGCCTTCCATGAAGTACACCGCGCCAGGGTTCTCCGATGCGATCACATCGGAGGATGGCACCCGGCAACGTCGGGCGGTTGACCCGGAGTAGGACGGGTTGGCGGGTGGGTAGGGGAAGAAGCCAGTGGTGGCATTCACCTGATACTTGGGACCAAGGCCACCCTGAGAACCATTGCGGCTTGCCGTGTAAGGGTCCGAACAATTGATGCCGAGTGTCGTGCCATCGGTCCCTTGGCATGGTCCGCAGTCCGAGAGAGACAGTGCGTAGAAGCCGTGCTTGAGCCAGCCCATGCCAATTTGCTCGAAGCGTCCGTCCTTCCAACGGTACATGTTCTGACCAATCACCGGGTGGAGGTTGGTGTTGGCCTGCCAGAGCAAAGGCACGTCGCCTTGATTGCAGGATGTGGTGCCGAGGGCATAAGCGTGATAGCCGCCAGCCGGTCCGTAGTTGGCGTAGGACTGGAGGTCCCAAACAACCACATCGGGGTTACCGCCACCGAGGGGTTCTGCGGTCAAGGTTCCGCCAGGAGCCATGTTGGCTTCCGGGGCGGATTCGAAGTCGACCAACCGGCCGAGAGCGGTGATGGCCAAGCTTCCGGCCGCAAGAAGTGCAAATGATGATCGCATG
>CAXBRK010000222.1:0-2346 GCA_963978155.1 uncultured Phycisphaera sp.
TTGCTTGCGTCTTTTGGCGACCATCGAACGAAGGTCCTGTCATTTGCACCGAATGCCGAACTCGACAGCGGCACACTCCATGTTCGATCCCTTCTAAATGCAGCTACTACAGCGAGGCAACTCGGCAACGAGGAGGAAGGGATGATCTTCCTCTCTCATATTGGTGACAAAAGGGTCCAAGTTGAGCACGTTGACCATGGGCTTTGCGAATTAAATTTTGGTGATAGAAGGATCAATCTTCTGAGGTGGCAACAGCTCACAGAAGAACAGCTTGAAGAGCTGAATAAGCTCCGTGCTGCTCAAGACGCCCTCAAAGGCGCCATTAATGAACTGAAAGTCAGCAACGAAATTCAATCTGTCAAAGCCATCCGAATGGACGAAACTCAATCCCCTTACCCTGTCGAAATAGAACTTTCAGACCCATTTGATTCTGTTATCTGTGTCCAATCAAACATCCCCCATCAACTCATCAAATTCAGCTGTAGCCTCCAGTGCTCCATCAAAAAGACTGACCTTTACGAAAAAGAACTAGATCTTCGTGACAAAATGCCAAGGTGTGTTCACACCAGAGTCATCCGAGATGACACTTCGGGGAAAGTCAAACTTGTTGGCATCGATCTGAGCATAGAGGTCCCTAAGGGAAGTATCGACAAAGACGAGTACGTGCACTGGATAAAGAGCCTTCAGCAGACAATTTCACTCGCCAGAGAATATTTCCCTGCCCCCAAAGCAGCGAAGAAGACCCGCAAAAAGACAGCTAAGAAGTCAACCGCAAAGAAAGCCGCCAAGAATCCCAAGGATTCATGAGGCCACGTACTGAAATTGCTTATACAACAAGCTCAAAGCTGAAAACCTCGAGCGAAACTGAAATCGAACTTTCGCTTTCGGCGCTGCGGAGTCAACTCCCTCTAGTTTGCAACCAGGATCGATGAAAATCGACTTCCCCTCGAGGGCTTTATGGAACAATGAAAATTCTGTATTGATGCCACAAGCGACTGGGAAGAAGTACTGAAACCATGGGTGCCCCTCACGATGCGTCTTTTCGTAGGGAACGTACATGCACTGTTGATGCTTCGTAATCCAGTGCTCCAACAATTTGGTGTAAGACCAAGTCGCCACAGTGACTCCAGAGGGGTCACGAAGATGAATCCCTCCATGAGCACTGAGGGGATCTACCGTGAGTCGGTGTGACGTCAATGAAACAACCTCTCCCTTACGGTAGACCCCACCATAGTTCAGTCTGTCGGGTCTTCCGTTCCGATCCGGGTACCCGTAACGAGCAATCCAGTCGGAAGCTGGAATTTCACAGAACACTCCGGCATCTGGGTTTGGTGTCATCAGAGTCATCACGTGACTCTTGTGAGAATGGGCTTTGAGTTCGAAACCCAAATAGTCAGG
Source organism: uncultured Phycisphaera sp. (assembly GCA_963978155.1). Lineage (GTDB taxonomy): Bacteria > Planctomycetota > Phycisphaerae > Phycisphaerales > SM1A02 > UBA8653. The sequence goes on from CAXBRK010000222.1 coordinate 1,399, forward strand.
CCGAGCATCAGAATTCGTCTCGATGCCAAGCAAAGCTTCAAGGGTCAGGCCGCCCGCGTTGGCCGCTGAGCAGGCAACCAACCCTCTGCCCTGAACCAAGCGCTGTCCTTGATGCGGCCCTGTCGCAACAACAGCCCGAATCTTCTCCAGCAATTCTGACTGATGATCTTCGGTTTGACCAACTCGGGGCCGAACCTCCAATAGACATGACTTCTCCTGCCCTGTGCCGGCTTTGAGTCTGGCCAGCTGATTTTCCAGACCTTGGTCCGGATGAAGAACCAGGCCATAAGTTCCACCCGATGGAGTATGTCCCAAAAAGAGATGGCGGCCCTCCAGCCGGGCCTTCAATATCTTTCCAGGCTCTGGTGAAGGACAGCCCCGTAAAAATCCACTCAATCGAACTTCTGGGTACTGAGGGTAGTAAATCAATTTGGCATGAGGCGCGGGTGAAGGAACTCCATCGACGTGCAGCCAAGAAAAGCGGAGGTGTCCATAAAAAGAAGTCCCTGATGCTTTTTTCTTTTTGGTGCTTAAACCCGCCGCAACCGATTTTTCAATTCGAACAGGCTTCAGCTGCCGAAGAACGCGCTCATCTGGCCCTAAGTAAATCTGATTCTTTGGATCGTCATTTGCAGCGAGGCGCTTATAAAAGACTCGTTCCACGCCGAGGGCACTGAAGAGGTCTCGAACTTTTGACACTGACTGCAGCATGACAACAAGATCACCTAACTACCTCTTAAACATGCACCCGTTCCCATTGGTCTTCAGCATTGCCGCCCCCAGCGCGACCGCAGGCCGAGCAACTGCTTCGACCACGGCCGGCACGACTGCATTTCCAAACTGCTTGTAAGCTTGGGTGTCTGATACCGGCATGTCTTCACGTGACTTCACTTTTGATCCAAAACCCATCAGCCTCGCGGCCTCCACGACCGTGAGGCGGCGGGGTCG
>CAXBRK010000223.1:0-2339 GCA_963978155.1 uncultured Phycisphaera sp.
AGTGTGCCCATGCTCTCATCACTCACTGCGTTTTCGAGACGTTGATCGAAGCGCCGGGCCACCAGCATCCAGCCTCCAAGGCCAAAGCCCCATCCCGAAAGACCAATGGTGGCGTTGCCAAACATCACGGTACACAGCACGGAAAACGGAGTCACCGACAAGAGGAATATCAGCGCGGCACGGTTGCCGTATCGATTTTCGAAAGGCAGGCCAAGACGTACGGCCCCCAGCGCGTTGAATACGAAGTGAAGGATGCCCCCGTGCAGCAGGGCTGTGGTAAGCAATCGCCAGGGCTGGGTCCAAAAGATCTCTCGGGAGACGCCGTGGACGGCCAAGAGGCTGACTGCCGACTTTGGATCAGCAAATTGCCAAAGCGTGGCCAGGCCACTGACCAAGAGAATGGCATGAGTGGGAGAGGTCTTCACAGACTGGCTTCGTAGAAGCGAAGGATGGCTGGGCCGACTCGGGCCTCCATGCCGCTCGACAAGGCAATGGACTCGATCCTCTCGCCATCGACGAAAGTGCCGGATGAAGAGTCAAGATCCTTGAGGACAAGGCCGTCGTCCGTTCGCTCGATCACACAGTGCTCACGAGAGATCGCGCGACTTGATATCTGTATATCGCAGCCATCTTCACGGCCAATCAGGACCTCTTCTTTTTCACCCAGTGCGTAAGCTTTCAGCATGGCACCATCGGCATTGCATACGTGCAGTTCAAGCATGGTTCAAAGGATACTTCAAATAAACCGGAATCAGATGAATCATTTCGGTTCATCCGATGCAGAAGACACACGTTCATGCAACGTGGGCTCAATTTCTATTTCTATGAGCTGATCTCCACATCGAATCAAAGATCGTTCTTTCTTTGACCATCTTCGGCAGAGTTGGCCTTGGAATCGCATTTTGTTTTCGTGCGCTACGTCAAGGACTGAAGTGCCTGATTCGCTCTGGATGACGGCCAGCTGCACTGGTGCCCAGTCTTGGATTGGGATGCAATGATCAGATTTGTTTGACGAGCCGATAGTTGTGAGCTCGCCTTCCGCCGAAATTTGATGCAATGGTCGGGCATCGAGATCCATGATGGTCAGGTTGACCTTGCCTGTGTCCTGATCAGACGGCACCCACAATGTGCTGCTTGGCGAGGATTCGGATCCGGGCAATCCGGACGAATCGCGCGCGCTTGATTGCAGCCAAAAGAAGGCTCCGCCGAGTTGAACCGGCCGGTCTTCTTCCAAAGTTGCCACATCGACATTCTGGTTGTCGATCTTGAAGCCTGATTTTGAATCTGTGTCGATAATGGTCCATCTGCCATCTAGAAAAACCATGGTTGCGTGTCGACGTGAAATGGATTCAAGATCCATCGAAAGATCACAGCGTGGGCTTCGTCCGATACTGAGTGTTTGACGTCGTGTGAGATCTACAGATTTCACGACGGTGCCGTCCTTTGCCGCGACGACCAGCTTGCAGGTGCATTGAATAGGCATTTGCAAATTACTCCGAACCATCAAACGTTTGATAAATGTAGCATTTTGTCGTGATATTTCTGCGTGATTTCATCCTCCTGACCGCCCTCCTCATGGTGGCTCCATGGCGGTCTCGGACCAGAAGGCATCTGCAGCGCCTCCGTCAGCGGTTTTCTTTGTCGAAACATTCTGGCCCCCGGGTGGTGGTCCATGCCGTGAGCCTAGGAGAAGTCAACGCTGCTGCCCGCTTGATTCGCAAGCTCGACGGCCATGGACTGAACGTCGTGTGTTCCGCAACGACACTCTCCGGTAAAAAACGATCACGGGAGCTTCATCCATCCTGTGATCAGGTTGAATGGCCATTGGATGTATCGTTTTGCTGTCGGCGATGGCTCGACCACGTCAAGCCTGAGGTGCTGGTTCTTGTTGAACTCGAGGTGTGGCCTACGCTTGTTCGTATGGCCCATGCGCGAGGTATTCCAGTCATGGTGGTGAATGGACGGCTGAGCGAACGCTCCTTTCGAAAATCAATGCGACTCAAACACCTTTTGCGTGATGGGTATTCGAACCTCACGCGTGTCTTCGCCCAGTCCAAGGAAGACGCTGATCGCTTTTCGCAAATGGGCGTGTGCGACCAATTGATCTCCGTTCACACGAATTTAAAGTGGGAACGAGACGCACCCTCTGATGAAGACGTTCAGGCCATCAGGCGTGCTCTACGGTTGGACCCCGGCCGACCGATGGTTTTGTTTGCCTCATCCGCCCCAGAAGAACACGACCCCTTTGCAAAGTGCTTGGTGCCAAACTGCCAAGCTGTCATTGCTCCAAGACGCCCAGAGTGGTTTGATGATGCTCACAGGGCCTTCCCCAATGCGCG
>CAXBRK010000224.1:0-2322 GCA_963978155.1 uncultured Phycisphaera sp.
TTTTGGGTGTACTCCTGTCACCTCAAAGCAAGCCAAGGTTCAAGCAATGAGGAGCTCCGGGAAAGTGGAACCCAAACCATCCTGAACAATATTGCCACGCTCCCTAGTGACGCAAACATCATTTGGGGTGGTGACTTCAACTTCTATTCAAACTCTGAACCTGGGTATGACTTGATCACCAACACTGTTGGTTCCAACGCTATTGTTGACCCGCTTGGAAATGGATCGTGGTCTGGCTCTGGAAACGCCTTCAAACACACCCAAAGCCCAAGAAGTACCTCCAGCAGTGGCGGCTTGGTCGGTGGAGGCATGGACGATCGATTCGACTTTGTGTTCAGTAGCCAATCAACCCAAAATGCAAGTGGGATCACCTTAATTCCTGGAAGTTACCGAGCTCTCGGAAACGATGGGCAACACTACAACGTCGCCATCAACAGTGGAAACAACTTCTACTTCCCGGGTGAAATCTCTCGAAGCAACCAATTGGCTGACGCGCTCCATGATGGAGCCGACCATGTTCCTGTCATCGTTGAATTTGCCCTGCCAGCTATTGGTTCGGTTTCCGCTGAATTCGATCGAGTCATTCTTGGCCCCAACCCACAGGCACCATTTCGGGTGAGCCACACCACGCCAGTTGTGGTTACAGAAGGGTCCTCAAGTTTGGAATGGACGATTGCGGGGAGTGGTGGAATCAATGGGGAGCGATCCGGAACGACTCCGGTTCAAGGATCTTCTCTGACCAGCCTTCCGGTTGAGTCATCCTCGGTTGGACCACAAAGTGGAACCATCTTCTTGGATTCCCCAGTCGAGGGCACAGGAGGTCTCGGTGCCTATCCAGTGAATTGGACCTGTGTTCGACCAGCGCAAGCTTCACTTTCAGGAGAGACCTATGTGCCCGGTGGCGTGGTCAGTGCGTCTTTTGAGGTGAGTCCTGAACCTGTTGTTGTTGAGATTGATGTGTGGAACTTTGGTTTTGATGCGCTGCAATCTCGCTTGTTCATGGGTGGTCTTTTGGCTCCCCCAGCTTCGCCAGTTTTAGAGGTCTTAGAGGTGCCAAACAACTTGGGTACTGGACCCGCTCAAATCCGAATTTTGGTGGATGCGTCTCAAGCGGGTGATTTCACAAGTGGTCTGGTTTTTCAAACCCAAGATGAAGACATTCCTGGCCAAACAGAAGGCATCCTCGGTCTTTCCCTTGAGTTGTCGATTGGATCAACAATTCAGGGTGACTTCAATGGCGATGGACAGGTGAACTTCAACGATCTTCTCATCATGCTTTCTGGGTGGGGTCCTTGCTCGGGATGCCCAGAAGATCTTGATGGAAACAACGATGTTGGTTTCTCAGATATTTTGATTCTTCTGACGTTGCTCTAACAATCAACGTTTGTTTTTGGTCCAGAAGGGTTCAAAGGTCGCACCAGCTCCACGACCAGCTTTGACAATCGCACCCAACTTTCCTGAATCCAACCCCGAGGGGTGGCCTTGCCATCGAACTTTGCCATCTGGTGAGATCACCACGCAGTGTGGAATTCCTCTCACTCCAAAATGTCGCTGCATCTTGGCGGAAGGGTCAAGAGCAAGGGAGTAAGCGAAGGTGTTCGGCTTATTGAGTTGACGGGAAGACATGCCTTTTTTGAAAGCATCTGCGGACTCGTTGCTCACACCAACACACACCAAATCCTCAGCAAATGTTTGCTGCAGTTCGTTCATGTGTGGGATGGCCGCACGACAGGGGCCACACCAGGTGGCCCAAAAGTCAATCACGACCGTTTTGTTTTTCATATCCGGCCGTCTGCTCACCCACTGAGCCACCGAAAATTCTGGGGCATCTTCCCCCTGGCGGTTGGTGGCACTTCCCACTTGTGAGTTGTGGGGGGGGAAGCCAGAAGCTTTGGGCGTGCTTCTTTTTACTGGTTTCGACTCCAAGGCTTTTTGTTTATCGACCGCGATCATCTCCTGGAGAAGATCAGGCAATGCTTCAGTGCGAACACCGACGGCAGCAACCACGCCACGACGGTCAACAATCACATTGGTGGTCTTGCGTCGAAAACCGAATCGATCGCACAATTCCCCATGGGTGTCAACCAACACGGGAATGGAATCCAAACCCACTGACGATTTTTTTTCTTCATCGAATCGTTCCGCTCGATCTGGAGTGTGCACCGGTAAGAACAACACATCACTTGTCCCCAAACCCTCAATGGCTTCACGAACCTTTTTGATTTGTGGAGAGGGTGCTCGAAATGACTGGAGAACAATAATCTGACCACGAAGATCATCCCAGGAAGGGACTTCACCTTCGAGCCCCATCCACTTCAAACC
>CAXBRK010000225.1:0-2310 GCA_963978155.1 uncultured Phycisphaera sp.
TGCCGACCCGACTCCAAAACCGCCACCGCCAGATCAGCGTGGAAGATCGTGGGGGCCGCCACCACCACCGCGTCGATGTCGTCGCGGGCCAGAAGATCGGTAGCCGAGTCGTGGATGGCCACGTCTTCAGGCAGCACAAATTCTTCTTGGGCGTCCAAATTTCCCTCGGAAGCTGGCTCATCCGAAAGATGGGGGTCCGCCACCGCCACCAACGTGGCGCGGGGATCACGGTGGAACGCCTCGGCGTGCGTCCGTCCCATCAAGCCAAAACCAATTACGCCAACACGCACGGTCGTCATGGATGTCGATGCTATCGACTCCCCCGCCGATCCACCCGCCGAAGGTGGCAATTTCAAAAGGCTAGAATGCTCTACCTATGAGTCTCGCCGCCGATATCGATGCCGCCTTGGCCCAAGTCAACGAACCCGACCAAGTGGTGGTGGTCCGCCACGTGAGCACCAATCAATTTGTGCAGCTGGTCCATCGAGATGGCTTCATGGTCGACTGCCCCGTGGCACAATCTCCGGCCGAGTTCCGCGACACCATCACCAAGCTTTTTGGCGACGAACCCATCGAAGACGAAGACTTCGAGACCTGGCAACACACTTTTGACTCCGCCGCCGAAGCCGGGGCCCTCATGCTTCGGGTGTTGACCGAAGGCTTTGGGCACGATCCCGCCGACCGGTTCGACATCGAACGCTACTGAAGCTCAAGCACACGCCAGAACTTCAACGCGAAAGGAAGGCCTTCCGCGCCGCTTCGGCTTCGCGCTGTTCAGATGGCGTGTAGGGACCGGGCCGAGGAGGCACCGGACCTTCGACGGGTTCATGCACCTGCGCGACCAACACGTCGCCGACCAAGGGCAAACCCTCAAAGCGCAGCTCGTAGACAAACCACGGTTGCATTTCGCTGAGCCGCAAACGCAAAGCATCACCCTCACGCTCCAGGGTTGCCTCCACCATGGCTTGTTCGTACTGCTCTGAGCCGTAGGTGACGTGGTAGTTGTAGCGAAAGCGGCGCACCGTCACATTCGCTTTGGCCAACTCTTCGTCCGTCAGCGGACGCGTGGTCGACAACGCAAAACCATCGGCCATAAGGTCACAGGTCGTGAAGGCCAAGAACGGCTCACCGGTGGGTGTGATCTTGGTGATGCCCTTGGCCCCCGTCCAACCGTGGTCGGTGTGCCCCACCCACAAGGTGCCATCTTGAGCAAAGGCCAACCGGTTGTTGCCCATGCGCAGACCACCCCCATCGATCATGGTGGTGTTGGTGGCCCGGGTGCGCCCCCGCACCTCTTGCACCATGGCGCGGCAGATTCGCTCATGGTTCATTTCACCAATCAAAAGATCGCCCGCGAGTGGTCCCCACGATTCGGGGATCACGATGGGATCGCACGGGCTATTGGCCATGGTGCCTTGGGGGAAGACCCCGGCGGGCAATTGCCGCAGGGCGTCCAACTCGGCCGCACTGCGGTCAAGCGGCTTGCCCGCAAAGCCTTTCTGCCACACCAACGAAGCCGGGTGGCCGTAGTGCTGCCCTGCCTCCAAGTGATACAGCGGACTGGTGCCAATCCAGTCGCCTTGGTTGTCGATGGTCCACAGCCGGCCTTCGTGGTCAAAGCCCAAGCCATTGGGACTGCGCAAGCCCGAAGCAAATGGGGTCAGCGTGCCGTCCGGCGCCAACTTCATCACCCAGCCCCGCCAGGGCACCGAGGCGTACATGCGCCCATCGCGTCCATCCAAGGTGAACGCCCCACGTTTTTCGTGACGAACGCCCGCGCCATTGCTGGCGGTGTTCAGGGCGAAGTACAAATGTCCGTCGTCGTCTTCCACCGGACCAAAGTTGAATTCGTGGTAGTTGCCGGACAACCCGAAGTCATCGCACAGCGTGTTGTATTCGTCGGCTTGGCCGTCGCCATCAACGTCAACCAACTCGGTGAGCTCCGGCCGCTGCATCACCACGACCGAACCATCTTCACGCACCAACATGCCCAAAGGATCATGCAGTCCCGTGGCAAAAGTGCGCCAGGTGTTGTCTTCCAGAACACACACTTCACCATGGTGGAAGCAGGCCCACACCCTTCCTTGGGCGTCGACGTCAATACCACCCACCTCGGCCACCACCCCTTCGGGCGTATCAATGCGTTCGATCAAAAAGGGATCGGCCGACAACAACAACGCCGCCAACATCATGCGTCCAATTCCTCGTCGCTCAAACGGCGATTCCACACCCGCACTTCATCGATCAACCCGCCAAAGGGCACCTTGTAGTCACCGCCAATGACGATGCCACCCTTGGGCCGGGCCCCAC
>CAXBRK010000226.1:0-2225 GCA_963978155.1 uncultured Phycisphaera sp.
TCAACGAAGATCAACTCAAGCTCGGGAATACGGCGGATTCCTGAACTTGCCGCTGCTTTCCTGACCACCTCAGCGATCTGTGAGCGAAGCACATCCTTGGCCCCAGGGTCTTGTGAAGCAAAGTCCAATTCGATGAAAACGCGGTCTTCGTCAACTTTGAGATCCCGAACAGCACCAAGGCTGACCAAATCACGGCCGGATTCGGGATCGGTGATGGTGGAAAGAAACTGTCTGAGTTCTTCGAGCGGGATCACACCTACACATTACGCATTCATAAGATGGCGTGTGCAATGAGTGGAAAAACGATGGCCAACCGACTGGTGTTGAATGCATGTTCGACGTACGGAAGGCTTCTCGTCACGTTCATTTTGGGGCTGTTTTCTACGTGGTACATCACCTTGAACCTCGGGCTCCAAGGGCTTGGTTTGGTTGGCCTGGCGGCCGGTTCATTTGGTCTCTCGATGGCCCTCGAACGGGGCAGCGATGCGGCGATTGGCCGCGAACTCGCCGAAGCGATCGCCAAGCGTGATCGTGGGGAAATTTCTCGCGTATCGGCTGCAACTTTTGCGGTTTGTGTCCTTCTCGGCCTCTTGGTTGTTGGAATCACCTTGGTTTTGATCCCCGTCATATTGAGCGGGAATCTCAATTTGGAGACGCAGGGAGACAATGTCCAGCGAGCATTTTCCATGCTTCTGTTGTGTGAGGGCTTGGCCGGCGCGTTGAAAATAATGGGGACACTCTGGCGAAAAGCTTGCTTTGCCTCGAGAAATATTCTGGTTGACAATTTCCTCATGATTTTGGAGCGCGTGGGCCGGCCCGTCGTTCTGCTTGTTGTCTTCAACACTCTTGATGGCGGTGGCCAAATCAGTGCGGTTTTGATGTGGATTGGGTTGGGAACGCTGGTTTGGAGTGCTTTGTACGTTGCAGCTACGGCGTTGGTCAGCCGAAGTTTGGTCCCGGAGGTTCGGTTTTCGAAGTCCGATTTCGATCGCGGCCTCATCATTCAGACGGTGAAGAATGCAGCTTGGGCCCTCCAGTTTTCGTTGGTGAGTGGCTTCTTGGCACAACTGCTTGGTCTTGTCGTCAATTTGACTCTTGGATTGACGTTCAACGGGATTTGGGCCATCGTCATTCAGTTGGCGGGCTGGTGCATGTTGCTGAGTGAGGGTCTGTTCCGGGGCATTGATCCCCTCATGATCCATTTGAAAGAAGAACGAGGGGTCGAAGGCGTGCGCTCTCGCATTCCTCTTTTGACTTCGATCCAAGGGTATGTGGCCGTTGCCATCACGGGAGGCATGGTTTGCCTCTCACCATGGTTTTTGGACGTTTGGTTGGGCCCAAGGCTTCAGGCCGTCAGTGAATCTTCGGAGTTCATGACGGACGGCAGAAGCGTGCACCTCTTGATTGCCAACGCGCTTTTGCTGCAGCTGGGCGGCATTTTGGTGCGAAGCACATGCACGCCATTGGAGAGGACCCTTTTTGGATTGGGATATGTCCGGCACTATGTGCCTTTTGTTTGGATTGGTGGAGGGGCAGCGGTGCTGATCAGCTTCCTCCCTGCCACCGATGGTGAATTCTTTTGGGTCCCGTTGGGCTTCATGCTGGCGAATGTCTGCTCATACGGAGTTGGTGTCTTGCGGGCCTCCGTGCGCACGATTGGACTTCAGATTTCCCAGGATGTCGCACCTTCCTTGCTGAAAATCCTGACGGTCGGGGCGTTCACGTGGGGATACGCGTTGCTGTTCCGAACCACCGTCGACCAGACGATGCTCTCGGTGGGTCTCACGCTGGTTGGCCTTGCGTCGCTGTGGGGCGCGGTGGTTGCAGCAACTGACCGATCCCTCAGACAGATGGTCAGGAAAAGGAAGTTGGCCGCCGGTTAGTTGTAGGTGCCCGACCATTCTTTCCATGGTTCGAGTTTGTTGCGTCCCGATGAACGCTTGATGCGTTTTTTGATCCAAGGCATGAGAAGAATGCCAAACCGGAATGCCAAATATGCCCCCAAAAACGCAGATGCGCCATTGAAGATAAAGAGGCTCAGCTCGCCACGGGGAAGGCCGGTGACTTGCGCCATGGTGACGCTGGCCAACATGGTGGGCAATGGACTGTCGGTGTACCGGATCAGAATGGTGTCCAAGAACTTCACCAGGATCCCTACCAGCCACGGGTAGATGAAGATGCACAGGTACGGCCAGTCGTTCCAGATATGACCGACAAAGCCTGGG
>CAXBRK010000227.1:0-2221 GCA_963978155.1 uncultured Phycisphaera sp.
ATAATTTTCGGATTTCTTGTCACGATCCGTCGATGAGCCTCCTAGACGCAGTGAGAGCCCTTCCGCTTGATGGGGAGCCAGGCCCAACGGTTTGGTTAAGAACACAAACGCTCGATTGACCTCCGGGGGATCAATCGGGCGTTGTTCGTTTGGCGGGCGGCAACAGAATCCATCCTTCCAAAGAGGTGATGTGGGGGAACCGCTGGGCCCGAACATCTGGAGAAAGCCGCCACCCCCCCGGGCCCTGAGGTGTGGCCATTGCCTCCTGACGCAGGCGACCCAGATCCATCAGCGCCTCACTGGCCGCAGCACTCTGCAACACGGCGGCGGTGCCCTTGGTCTGCACCTCGTCACGAACCGCTGAAGGTCGTTGGTCACGCACCGATTGTTGCGCCGCGGCGAAGACCGGATGACTTGGCCATGTTTCACTGACCACAATCCGCGCATCGGAAGATTCGAAAGGCCACACGGCAAACGAGGATGGATCTTGTTGACGCCAATGCTCGAGGTGGGCGATTCCGGTCAACATTTGGGAACCAACACTGCCGACACCGAGCAGCTTCCACGCCGACTGCGCGCCCCGCGGATCTCCCACCCGCCACTCCCAATCTCCACCCTCGTGGACTCTCTTGGAAGAAAGATGCGGACGGCTCTGAGGAACACCCCAGAATCGCCCTTGGTGCTGTTGGTTCAAAAAGGCCGCCAGCTCCCAACGGTTGTTCTGATTGTTCGGCTCGTCTTGAAGACCTGCAGCGATCGTCTGCCACAAGGCACGCCAATCTTGGAAATCGCAAACCCCAAACGGAATCCCCATCGGAAAATCGAACGCCACCAGCCAGTGGCCTTCCCGTGTGCGTTCTTGGATCAATTGCATGGCTTCAGCCCGGGTGGATGGATTGACCGACCAGCCGAAGGCGTCGGAAATCCAAATGGAATCCGCTCCTTTCTTGGGCCGGCTGTTGGCCGACCAGTCCACCACAAGAACCTGACGGGTGTGCACCCCAAAAGGGTAGGCTTCCGAAATGAACGAACGCCGCCACGATCTTGACGCCCTGCGGGCCGGGGCCATGCTGCTGGGCATTGTGCTGCATGCTGCTTTGGCCTACACCGGCATCCCCATCTGGCCCACGGTGGATGACGCTTGGCCTCCGTTCATGGCAATCAACAACATCATCCATGGCTTTCGCATGCCACTGTTCTTTCTGCTCAGCGGTTTCTTTACCGCCATGCTTTGGAAGCGGCGTGGCCTGGGTGGCCTTCTGATTCACCGTGTGAAACGCATCTTGTTGCCCCTGGTCGTGGGCATGTTCACCATCATCCCGCTCACTTGGGCAGCCATCATCATCTCCGATGGCGGTGGAGAGAAAGAGGGCCCCAAAGCATCCGACAGCCTGTGGGCGGCCGCGGCTTTTGGCGATCTTGATGAAATCGACCGCTTCCTCGACGAGAAGCCTGATGTCAACGCCCAAGACCCATTCCTGCGGCAAACCGCGCTGGGGTGGGCGTGCAACGCCGGACATCCCCAAGCGGTCGCCAAACTCTTGGCGGCAGGGGCCGACCCCAACCAGGGCTACGGCAATGAGGGCAAAGACACCGCGCTCCACAGCGCTGTCTTTTTTGGCCGCGGGGAATGCACGGCATTGTTGATCGAAGCGGGTGCGGACCAAACCGCTCGCAATCCTGCTGGGGAACGCCCGGTCGATCTGCTCAAACACAACCTCGACGTGGTGCAATACTTCGCCGGCATCCTCAAAGTCCCCGTGGATCCAGAAGCGTGGGAAAAAGGGCGCAAGCGGGTCAAACAACTTTTGGACACCAACGAGCCACCCGCAGCCGCTGACGTCTCCGAAGCAGCACCCGCTGCATCAGAAATTAATCTTGAGCCTCTGATCGCGGGACTGTTCCTGCTGCCCGTCTTCCATCACTTGTGGTTTTTGTGGCACCTGTGCTGGTTGGTGCTGGGTTTCGCCCTCGTGCGCCTGGCGTTCAAGATACTTCCCAAACTTCCAAATCTTCCCGCTTGGCTGGTGGCCTCACCGGTGGCGTTGGTCTGGATGGTGCCCCTGATCCTTCCGTTCCAACTGCAAATGCACGGCGGCTCGATGGCGGGGTGGGGACCAGACACGTCCATCGGGTTGCTTCCCTTCCCCCACCTGCTGGTGTACGAATTCATCTTCTTTATGACGGGAGCCTTGATCTACCTCACGCCGAAAGCCAGCGA
>CAXBRK010000228.1:0-2218 GCA_963978155.1 uncultured Phycisphaera sp.
GTGCCCAGCCACGGCGAATCAGTTCCGATGCGGACAAGAATGCCACTCGGACCGCACCACCAATTTTTCTGACATCGAGATCGAGGCCGGTTGGAATTTCAGCATGACTGATCCGAAGCACATCCGTCTGTTTTTTGGAGTAAATGGCAAATTGACTCGATCCGCCAGTTGGAACAACGTGGCCATCGACCTTGTAGCCACTGTTGCTGATTGATCGGGTTTCCGATACGAGTTCCCCATTATGCGTGTTGGTTTCAAACGTCATCCCCAAGTTGTCGTTTACGCGGACCACCTGGTCGTTCAAATTGGAATGAATTGTCGTGTTGCCCTCTTTTTCGGTTTCTGCAGTTGGCACATTCGGGACGCCAAGAAATGTCCGGGCCATTGTTCCGTAGCGGTCATCCTCACCCACGACCAAGGGCTTTTCATCGCTGACACAAAATCCAGCTGGTACGTAGCTCACATACGAACGGAAAAAGGAGGTGTCTCGATCCGAGTCTCGACCTACTTTTCGATAGGGGTTGCCACATTCAGGGCAGGCCACGAGAGGTTCGGTTCCGCTGGACCGTTTGCCCATGTATTCACACTTGGGGCAATAGTCAAGCCAGGTTTTGCCGCCTAATGCTTTGCCACTTGACTGCAGCCATTTTTTCTCCATCCTGATTTCAGGACTGAACCCATCACAGCGGTAAATACGCTTGTCTTTGATTCGAGTCTGGCCAGGACTGAATTCTGTCAGTGCCAATTCGAGATCTCGATCGATGGATCGAGTTTGCTTGGATTGTCTATCGACTCCCGTGTACAGAGAGCGCAGCCTCGTAGGCATCCCAAGCATGGGTAACTTCCCGGCGGAAGCCAGTGTTTCCCCCATAGGGCTTGGAGAGTCGTTGTCAATATCGTCAATGGCTTCCGTCAACGCTCGACCGCTGTATTGGTCTGACTTCCTGCAGGGCGAGTGACTAGGAAGTTTCAGAATTTCGGCGATTTCCTCGATGTTATTGATGCCGAATGCATCGAACCATTCTTCGTAACGTGACCGTTCTTGGTCATGCCACTCTTTTATGGTGGGGAATTCTCCATGTGTATCCGGTGCAGAACCAGTACTCCAGCACCAAGGGGTGCCTAAGCTCTGACCTGCTCGCCGGAGAAGTTCCTTGCGGATCACCCGTACCGCAATTTCGGGTCGATCCACGGAGAGGAACGGTGTTGGGGGTGGATCCGATGTGATTCGGATTGGCTCCTCGAAGTAGAAGTTGTCGTGCGAGTTGTTCCGGCAGTAGGTGATGGCGTACGAAAATCTCTGCTGTGATCGGCCAGCGCGGCCTACACGCTGCTGGTAGTTGAATCGCTCTGGAGGCATGTTGGCCATCACCACCGACTCGAGCGATCCAATATCGATCCCCACCTCCATGGTGGTGGTCACACTGAGCAGGTCTAATGTTTCGAGTTGAGCATGTTTGACTTGGTGCTCGAGTGGATCTGAGATGATCTCACCCTCTCGTACTGCATCTCGGAAAAGTCTTTGTCGAAGCAGTGGGTCGTCTGTTTGTCCAGTGAGTTCTGCACTGTTCAGTCTGATTCTTTCAGCCTTAATAGACGGCGCATAGTAATGCGCCTGCATCATTTCGCTCGCTAAGACCTGGGAACTGTCGAACTGAGTGGATCCACATCCCTTACAGAAGATTGGTGGATCGACGAACGTCATTCGTCCGCATCGACAGCACTTCATCGGATTTGCGTCTTCTGCAACCAGTTCAAGACGTACATTCATGATGCTGGTGATGAACGCTGGACCGTGGTTGTTTGCCCCAAGAAGTACACCTAGGCTGTCCGCGATTTGAGCGGTACTCGTTTTCCAGCACTTCGCGAGTCCCTGAAGTATTTGGCGAAACTGTCTCTTGGCGTCACCAACATTCGGGTTGTTTTCTTTTTTGGTGACCTCTTCTTTACTCCAGGGTTGTGTTTCATAACGACTTGACGGATCATTGCGGAAGTTCTCAGCCTGCCAGCCGATGACTTGCTCTAGCGCTGCGCGTAATTCTTCGGGAGAGCAGCCAAGTTTGCCTGACTCCTCACGAAACTTTTCGCTATCAGACACACGGACCTTTGCCAGACCCATTTGCTCGAGCCCAAAATATGATCTGCTGAACAGCAAGGAAAAGATCTCTGGGATCATCTTGCTGGTCAAATCTTGTCTCAAATTTTGCAGGTCTCCTTC
>CAXBRK010000229.1:0-2125 GCA_963978155.1 uncultured Phycisphaera sp.
GTACGTTCCCACGATCGTGCCGCACCTGGCGCTGCAAGCGCCGCCGGATTTGATCTCGTACTACAACGACAAGGGGTGGGACGATCCGGCCTACGAAGGCGGTCGCGGGTACTTGCCACACCCCACGCCGCGGGCGGCGTACGCCGCGATGGTCACCGGCATGGATCGCAACCTCGGACGAATCTTCGACGCGGTCAAAGCACGGGGCGAATGGGACAACACGATCGTGATCTTCACCAGCGACAACGGCGCGACTTTTGAACTGGGGGGGTTTGACCCTGAGTTCTTTGGTTCCAACCGGGGACTGCGTGGGTTCAAAGTGCAGTTGTATGAAGGTGGTTTGCGGGTGCCCATGATGGTTCGTGCCCCCGGGGTGACCCAAGAAGGGAGTTCTGAAGACACCGTGGTGGTGGGGTACGACCTGCACGACACAATCTTGGATCTGGTCGACCTTCCCGGTACGGGCGAAGGCGACGGGGTTTCTCTGAAGCCCCTGCTGGCCGGTGAAGCGTTGCCCAATCGTCCGGATCTTTACTGGGAGCATCATGCTGGGGGGGGCTGGGAAGCTGGCCTCTTGGATCAACGGTGGAAAGGTGTTCGGCGCGGGACCCACCGGTCGATGCCCGATGCTTTGGAGATCTTTGACATCGTGGCTGACCCCGGTGAAACCACCGACCTGGCGGAGGATCGACCTGATTTGGTGGCACGCTTCGAGTCTCTGTTTGCCCAGCGCACGGTGGCCACCCTGCCATCCTGGAACCCATTCCGCGACCGTGAAATGGCGTTGGTTTCGCAACGCACCATTCCCCGCGGTGAAGTGGTTGACATGGGCATGCTGCACTTGGCCCCCGACGAAAGCATCGATGTGCAAGGCACGCTCGACGGGCTCAACGCGGGCTTGGTCGGGGGGCAACTTTCGGTGTCGGGCCTTGTGCGACGCCGCTTCTTGTCGCAAGGAACGGTGTGCACGGTGAAAGCGGGCGGTCGTTTGGAACTTTCGGGTGGACACGTGCCTTTGAACAGTGCGGTGGTTCATTTGGAACCGGGCGGCCAAGTCGTCTTCTTTGGATTTACCGCTGACACGTTGCCCCGACACCAGCGCGCTTCCATTCGTATCGATGGGACGCCGTACACCAATCAAGATGATGTTCTTG
This sequence comes from uncultured Phycisphaera sp., assembly GCA_963978155.1. Lineage (GTDB taxonomy): Bacteria > Planctomycetota > Phycisphaerae > Phycisphaerales > SM1A02 > UBA8653. The sequence goes on from CAXBRK010000229.1 coordinate 1,155, forward strand.
TGACCGACGTGCCGCGAGGGGTGATGGTCACACGATCCGATTCGGAGTGATCAATTCCTGACGGGCGCCGGCAGCGTGTCTTTCCGTGGCATGCGGATGACCAGGCCATCCTGCCCGACCAGAAGCACGGCTTCCGCGTCCACCTGAACCGATTTTGGCCGGGTAGGGAACGGGCCGAATGTGGCATGCCGGTTGCCGGTGTCTTGGTCGAGAAGCACCAGTTTTCGATCGGCACTGGTGGTGAACACCAAGCCATCCTCAACAATCAAACTGTCGCACCACGATCCATGCACCAGCGTGGTCCAGATCGGTTGATCGGAGCGGGCCAGGTCGAACAGTTGCACGTGACCGTGCCGTCCCCCCAAGCACAGCAGATCTCCAGAAAGGCCAGCACACACGCAGGTGGTTTCGCTTGTCCATTCCACCCGCCGTTGGGTGTTCGCCACAAGGTCGTAGATGATGACGCCCTTCATCCGGTCACACGTCCGCAGCAAGCGTGCGCCATCCTGACTCCAGGCCAGCTGTTGCGCTTCTGAGGAGGTCACCGTGGCGGGGATGCCCTTGGGACCGGTGGGGAGACCCAAGTCGGTTGGTGGTTTTCCGATGTGGTACGCCATCACTTGTCCGTCGACGAATTCAACCACTGCGGTTTCGGCGTCGTCCGACAGCAGAAGTTTGTTGGCGTCGTGTGACGCTTCAAAAGACCAAGCGTTGGTGATGTTGATGGGGTCGTTTGGTTCTTGGCCTGAAGTATCGATGGCCAAGATTTCGTACCGACCACCTTGCCTGGCCACCACATGGGTTCCGAGACGGTTGAAGGCCAAGGCGTCGCCCCCCAGATCGGCAGACTGCGTTCCTTTCTGGTCCATCAACCGGTGGGCGCCGGAGGCCTCTTGAAAAACGCGCCATCGACCATCTTCGCTGTGCAACACCGTGTTACGGGCGGCTTCCACCGGGACGACGTTGGACCA
>CAXBRK010000230.1:0-2096 GCA_963978155.1 uncultured Phycisphaera sp.
AGATGGTGGCCTGGTTCTGCTTTCTGCTCCACCATTGCAAGGACTTTCCACTCTTTCGTACGGATTCCTTGGACGACACGATGCGTATCTGCAAAACGTTCGTGCTTTGGAAAGCCAGCCTCTGATCACCCTTGATGGTGTCGACACGATTGCTTACGACGCGGAAGAATATCCCGAGGGGTATGCACGCCATCTCACCGCGGTCCTGCGTCGTGATCCTGACGTGGTCTTGGTGGATCCAATGGAAGAAGACAAAGAGACCGTTCGTACTTTGGTTGAGACGGCCGAGCCACCGGTCATCTACGTGCCACTTCGTGCGGCATCCTTGGGTGCGAGTCTCCAGAAGTTCATGACCCTTGCGGGCGGCGATGCCAAGGCAGCAGTCAAGAATCTCAAGTATGTCGTCCATCAACGGCTGGTTCGTAGGCCCTGCCCAGACTGTTCCGCATCGATCAATGCCAATGCCGCACTGTTGCAAAAGCTTGGTTTGAGCGAAGAAGAGGGTGCCGGATTGGTGAAAGGCCTTGGCCAAGTCGAGGTGAAGCCAGGTCGGTTTGAAACCTGTGAGCGGTGTCAAGGCTCTGGATTTAGTGGTGTTACTGGAGTCCTCGAGGTCCTCAAGGTCACGGATGAAATTCGAGGGCACTTGGCCAAGAGTGATCTCAAGGCGGCTCTGGTCGCAGCACGTCGTGACGGCAAGATCAGCCTGCAAGAGGCCGCGGTGCAAGCCGCTGGTGAAGGTCGTACCACCCTCGAAGAAATCAGTCGGGCTTTCGCTCCGGCGCGAAAGGCAACAGCAGCCGGCCAGGAGGCCTCAGCATGATCCTGTCAATTCTGATCGTCATCGTGATTGCGCTCACTGCATTTTGGTGGAGCAACCAAGGTACCTTTTCCGCCTTCCTGCACATGTTGTGCTGCTTGGTCGCAGGCGCGGTCGCCTTTGCGGCTTGGGAGCCCGCGACTTACATGGTTCTGAACGCTGAGGGGTTGCCCAAATTTGTTATGCAGTTTTCATGGGGGCTTGGTTTGGCGGTGCCTTTCTTGGCCACCTTCGTGGTCCTGAGGTTGCTTTCTGATGGACTCGTCAAAGCCAACCTCACCATGCCGAAGTCGGTTGATCTCGGTCTGGGTGGTGTTTTTGGCGCAGTCTCAGGCGTGGTCTCAACCGGCATCTGCATTATTGCTTTCGGTCACATGCAAGTTCCCGGAGACATCATGGGCTTCTACGGTGTCAAGCGAGATCGGAGTGGTCAACTCAAGACACGAAACAGCTTGATTGTTCCAGTTCATTCGATCACCGCAGATCTTTACAACAATCTCAGTACCGGTTCCTTTTCGTCATCACGTCCGCTTGCCAAGTGGTCGCCAGAACTCAAGCGGTCCACCACATTGTTCCATGACACTTTGGACGGCGGGAAGGGCGCCGTAGCCATGCGTCCCAAAGCTGTTGAGACTTCAAAGCGACATACCTGTTCCTTGAATGGCAGGAATGGAACTGCGATTGGATTGACTTTCGGTGTGAAATCACTGGATCACGGCAATCGTCTTTCGATCACAAGTGCTCAAATTCGTTTGGTTGGAGAATCCAACGGCGAAACGCAGGTGATTCATCCGACCCACTGGTTCAACCTGTGGGCCAATCCAGATTGGCAGAATGTTTACGAATTCGACGAAGACACTGACGTTGTGTCAAGTGAGCCGGGGGCCAACACTTCCAGTTTTTACTTCTTCTTCCCCACTGGTGAGACCTTTATTCCCAGGTTTATCCAAGTGAAAGGCATACGTTTGGCTCTGCCCGAGGAGACCATGGTTGCAACCAATGTCAATGTGACGAGGTTGTTGGCAAAATCAAATCAGGACCCTTCCAACGCGGAAGAAGAATTTGTAAAGCGGGATATTGCGAGTTCGATCAAGATCACAAAGCGATTTAGCGATATCCGCGTTGGCAAAAATGCACTCCCCGCCGGTTTCAACATCAACAGCGACAACGAGATTGTCTCTGGCAATGGGGTTCTTCAACTTGGCGGCAAGCGTCCGCCCCGCAAACTTCGTATTCAAGGTCTTGCCGAACTTACAGGCACCCGTCTTGTGGCCAT
>CAXBRK010000231.1:0-2084 GCA_963978155.1 uncultured Phycisphaera sp.
TTCGGCCGCGGCATCACGGACCCGTTGGTAACGCAGCAGCGCCTGGGTCAGTTGCATGGCGGGGTCATCGGGGACCACCTCGGGCAACTCGGGCGCGTGGCTATCAGCCTCTGGAGAACGACGACCAAATTCCGCTTCCAGCCGCTTGACCTTCAGGTCCACCAGCAACGAAGCCACCAAAAGGAACTCTCCCGCCTCCTCAACATCGATTTCCGGCAACTGGGCCAGAATTTCGAGGTACTCGTCGGCCACCTCGTGGAGGGGCATGGTGGAGACATCAAGCTCCCCCCGCCGCACCAAGTGCAGCAACAGGTCGAACGGTCCTTCAAAATCGGGCAAGCGGACTTGCCAGTCCTCTTGACGCATCTGGGGCTCCACAGTCATGGGAACCCATCCTACGGGGTACGATGCACGTCGACCAATGGCTGATCCGTTGACCGTGCATGAACGGGTGTTGCACACACTCCGAACCGAAGGCGAAGCCATGCTGGCCTTGGCCGAGGGGTTGAACACCGACGAGTCCCAGCGACTCGCCTGGGCCAAGGCGGTGGAGTTGCTGATCCCCTGCCAGGGACACCTGGTGGTTTCGGGCATGGGCAAAAGCGGACTGGTGGGCGCGAAAATCAGTGCCACCTGCTCCAGTTTGGGGTTGCCGTCGAGCTTCCTGCACCCCTCGGAGGCGGTGCATGGTGACCTCGGTCGGATTGGTTCCGAAGATGTCGCGCTGTTGATTTCAAATTCTGGCGGCACCGCCGAAGTGGTCGACTTGGCGCTGCATCTGCGAACCGATGGTGTACCGACCATCGGCATGAGCGCTCATGATGATTCGCCACTGGCAGAATCGGTAAGCGTGCACCTGCGTTTGGCCCCACCCGACGCCACCCCCGACGAAGCGTGCCCCTGGGATCTGGCCCCCACCACATCCACCACGTTGCAGTTGGCGGCCGGTGATGCCTTGGCCTTGGCCGCAGCCGAAGGTCGTGGATTCGGACCCGACGAATTCGCGCGTCGCCATCCCGGTGGGGCTTTGGGCGCCGCCCTGCGACCCATTGGATCAATGCTTCGCTTCCGTGTGGGCGCTGGCGTGGAAGCGATTCCGTCTTCCACACCGATTCGAACCGCCCTGCGGACCGCCCGTGAAGCCAGCCAAGGCCGCCGTTCTGGCGCGTTGCTGCTGACCGATGATCGCGGCGTCTTGGAAGGCATCATGACCGACGGCGATTTGCGTCGGTTGCTGCTCGACAACCCCGAAGCGATCGATGGTCCCGCAGCCGAGTCGATGACCAAAAGTCCTCGCACGTTGCAGGAAGACCAGCCACTGCGAGAAGCCGAGCGACTCGTCCGCACCCACCGGGTGGATGAGATTCCCATCGTGGATGCAGAAGGACGACCCGTGGGCTTGCTCGATGTGCAAGATCTGATCACCCTCAAGATTGTGCGAGACCCCTCATGATGCCCACGGCCGACCAAGTGAACACACTGGTGGTTGACGTCGATGGCGTCCTCACCGACGGCGCGATTCATGTGCACGAAAATGGCACCCAATCGGTGCGGTTCTGTGTCAAAGATGGGTTGGGACTCGTCCGCTGGCGGGAGTCCGGGCGCACGTTGGTCGCCATCACCGGTCGAGACCGACCGGAAGTCAAAGCACGGTTGGCCTCATTGGGGTTCCATGCCGTCCGCACCGGCGTCAAAGACAAAGCCCAGACCTTGCAGGAAGTGACCAAGACCCTCGACCTCTCCTGCGCCTCCATGATCGCCGTGGGCGACGACCTGCCCGATTTGGACATGTTCGCCCTCACCGGATTTTCCGCCTGCCCCGCCGATGCCGTGATGGCGGTCCGTGAACGGGCAGGAACCGTGTTGGAAGCTCCAGGTGGCCACGGCGCCATTCGTGAATTGGTCGATCGCATCTTGGGTTCCGGCGTACCAACCCCATGAGAACCAGCACCGTTGTCGCGGTGGGTCTGTTTGCCCTGGGCTTGTCCGGGATTGTGGCCGTCGCGCTTCGAGCGTCCGAAAGCGATCCCAGCACCAGCAGCGCGACCACCAGCGCGGCACTTCCCGAACCCTCCGAAGATCGA
>CAXBRK010000232.1:0-2049 GCA_963978155.1 uncultured Phycisphaera sp.
CCCGCAGAGCGCAGGAGCCGATCATCCAGGATGGCCTCAAGGTCGATGTCGTTGACCGGGAGCTCCCACGACTCGCGCATGTGCCGAATGACTGCGGGGAGCTGGCTTGGGAGCTCGGTTGACTCAACAACGCGGCAGCGCTCTGGGCAGCGGCGGGTAAATTCGATGATTGCAGAGTTGTACTGGGCCCATTTCTCGAGGGCGAAGCGCGCTCGGAAGGTGCTGCATCCGAGTTTCCGGAGCACCCATGCCCCACGAAAATGATGGAAGAGCCGCTTTTCTCTGCGGCGCTGCAATGAAGCCATCACCTCATCGGGGCGGCGGAAGATGAAGACAAATTTCGCACCCGGGAGCAGCGTCCCCCAGAAGTTGAGAAACATGCAAGTGCGCGGGTCCTTCCACCCCCACACGGGCTGGTGCGATCGGGCTGCAACAAGTGATTCGGCCTGTTTTCGGCGTTCCGGTGAGACCGCAAGGTTCGTACTCGGCGTAACGTCGTACCACGTTCGACCGTGGTCCGCGAAAACGTCCTCGTGGAACTTGAGGAACTCGAGATCTTCGAAGTGCCCTTGCACATTTGACTTGGACGCGCTGAGCAGGTCATCGCCGATCGCGACCCCAGCGGCCTGCATCGCGGAAGCCAGCAGAGACGTCCCCGAACGGTGCATACCCGTAATGACAATCGGAGTGTTCGTATCAGTATTCATTGATTGCGTGGCCGCAGGAGACTCCAAGTCAGTGCTACCGGCCCTTCGCCGGAGTGCACACGATACCCAAGGCATGCCCAATGAGAATCAGGCCTCACCGCTGGCCGGAACGTCGTAGCCGAAGAACTGCAGAAGTGGCCTGCTGCCGGCAAGGCGTCGATGCAAAAGTGCAAGCTCATCAACGGTCAGATCGCTCACGCGTTGACCGTTCTGATTCTCGATCGGCTTCGGCACCCCCCCTTTGACGCTGACCTTGGCACAGAAGTTGATTGATGCGATGACATCATCAGTGAGCTGAAGCATCCCACGCAGCAACGCGGGTTCTTCGCAAAAAGCTTCGTACGAGATCATCGGAATATGTCGAGCCTCCACCAATTCACGGATGCGCGTGCTTCGATCAATCCACTTCTGGACAACTGAATCGATTGCGGCAAGACGTTCTTCACGATCGCGCTTTGCCGCGTGGTGGTGATGAAAGTGACTCGCGCAAGTCGCAACGGGATCACGGTTGTAGGCAAGGAACGACGAACGCGGAAAAAATGCCGCGAGTGTGTCAATCCGCATCATGTTGGGCGGACTCTTTTCAATCACAACCTCGACCTTCGGATTCGACGTCTTCTCGTCCTGGTACCGTCGGAGCCAGACGGCTTCCACCGAAGCGTCGTCCACAACCATCTTCGGGTTCCAGCGATCCTCCGCGCACAGGCCGGGAATGAGCCACTGGCCCTCGCCCTGCTCGTGAAGAAGCATCGTGCGATTGCTCGCATTCAATAGCGTCGCGATCGCAGTTGAGCCGGTGTACGGCGGAGCAAGGATGAAGAGGACGTGCGGGCGGTCTTCGGCCACAAAGTCTGGTTTCGGCCATGTTTCACGTCGCCACATTGATGAACCTCGTTTGCACCGTCTTCGAGTCACCCTACCACAGGGCCATGAAGACACCGGACATCTGCTCCCCCTGTCAGCTCCACCGCTGCCCTGAACCGGAAGCAAAGAAAACCCATTTTCCGCAAAGAAGAGGTGCCACGAACAAAAAGCGGAGACAAACATCGAGCATGCGATCCAAGGAATATCTGAAGACTTACGGAGCGCTTCTATCGGCCACCTCGCAGCCTTCGCCTTCTCCGCACCCAATGAACTCAACGACGGGCGGCCCCTTCAAAGGAGTACCACTCGCGACTCAGCAGTGGGGGTTTGAATGCAATCTGCTTCAGCAGGGGCCCCAGACGGCGAGGAGGCCAACGAGATCGTCAAAGCCCACGTCATCATCACCATTGAGGTCCGCCAGGCAGCCCGGGCAGGGGCCCCAGACGGAGAGGAGTGGCACGAGGTCATCGAAGCCTAC
>CAXBRK010000233.1:0-2037 GCA_963978155.1 uncultured Phycisphaera sp.
GATGAAGTCGTCCCCCTCCAGCTCGGCGTAGCGACGAACCGTTGCGGTGTGTTGGCACAGCTCAATTCCAGAGAAACCGCCGGTGGTGGGATACAAAAATTCTCCGGCCGCCCAGATGACATGCTTGGCCCGAATGGTTTCCTCTTCAGTATCAATAAGAAAAACATCGCCGACCTTCGTCACTCGAAGCACGGTGGTGTTGGCCTGGATGGGCAATTCCCGAAACGTGGCAATGGCGTTCAAGTGAAAGGCGTATTCCTTCCCTGTGGGGTGCTCCACTTCGAGACCGAAAGCGGGAGAAACCCCAATAGCCACCGAGTTGAGATCCAGCATGCCGATGGAATTGGTGGGGAATGATGGGGTGATGAACCGTGTTTCCTCCGGCCACAAAGCAAAAGCAGCCCCTACGGTGAAACGCTCGAGGACCACGAAATTCTCGACGCTAGCATCTTGAAGCGCAACGGATACACCAATGCCCGCGGCCCCGGCACCAACCACGACGACGTCAAACACTTTGGGTTCTTGTAAAGAAGGCATGCTCTATTTCAATCTTAGGCTGTGGGTGACGATTCCCAACTGGGCAAAGGGTCTTCAAAAGTCAACCAGTGCTCAGGACCAGCAGACATTTCATCATCGGTGACCAAAGCTTCATCAAGGACTGCTTCGATGGCGCCCTGATCCATCTCGACCCCAATGAACACCAACTCCTGCCGACAATCACCAACTTCCTCCGTCCAAATGGTCTCGAGGTAATCAAGCATGGCGGGATCGGTGGGCCAATTCTCCCTTTGGACCGCGGCAAACCAAAGCCCCCCTCGGTCGACTTGCAGAGAAGCCCCGGCTTGCGACCAAACGCCGCAATAGCGTGGACGACTGGCCACCCACAAGTACCCCTTGGACCGGACCACGCCGAGCAGTCCCCCATTCAACGCATCCATCAAACGCTGAGGATGGAAGGGCTTGCGGCGTCGATAGACAAAGCTGCTGATGCCGTACTCCTCGGTTTCCGGAATATGCTCGCCGTTGAGTTCTTTGAACCATCCCGGCATGCGACTGGCCGCCTCTTCGTCGTACAGACCAGTTCCAATGACATCCCGGAAGTCGACTTTTCCGCGGGTCACCCGGCGCAGCCGCGCGTCCGGGTTGAGGTGGTGCAGGATGCCTTCCAAGCGCTCCGCCTCTTTCTCCGAAACCAAGTCGCACTTGTTGATGACGATGACGTTGGCAAACTCAATTTGATCGGTCAACAGATCCACAATGGTTCGTTCGTCTTCTTCGTCCGCTCCCATTTGACGGTCTTGAAGGTTCTGGGTGCTGTCAAAATCTCGAAGGAAGTTGGCCGCGTCCACCACGGTGACCATGGTGTTCACATCCGCAACGTCACTCAAGCTGTGGCCTTCTTCATCACGGAACGAGAACGTCGCGGCAACGGGCATGGGCTCGCCGATTCCGGTGGACTCGATCAACAAATAATCAAACCGACCCTCTCGAGCCAACTTGTTGACTTCAACCATGAGGTCTTCCCGCAACGTGCAGCAAATGCAACCGTTGGTCATCTCGACGAGGGTTTCTTCGGTACGGGAGAGCTGTGAGCCGCCGTCCCGGACCAAAGCGGCGTCGATGTTCACCTCGGACATGTCGTTGACGATCACGGCCACGCGAAGACCTTCACGGTTGTTCAACACGTGATTGAGCAGGGTGGTCTTGCCAGCCCCCAAGAATCCAGACAACACGGTGACGGGAAGACGCTTTTGGTTGGCTTCAAGAATCATTGGTTCGAACCCTCAGGAGATCATCAAAGGCTTGACGTTCAGCACATCAGACGAAGCACCCTATCCATAATGGCAACGCTTTGCCAACAGTAGGCCGACCCGTTGATTAGGGGCAATGAATTTCACTGCCCAGCTGATTCATCAAAAGAACAGGACGCGACGATGAAGTCGCGTCCTGAACACGGTGTAAGTTCAAGTCTTCACGATCAGGAACGGCGGCGACGTCCGAGACCGGCCAGACCAAGAAGTGCCAAGGCGCCCGGCG
>CAXBRK010000234.1:0-2016 GCA_963978155.1 uncultured Phycisphaera sp.
ATCTCCAGCATGGACTCGGCACCGGATTCAGCCGGTGAAGGTTGCTGGGACTGCACAAAACCGGCAAAGTCATCCACTGTCATCTCATGAAGACCATCCGGCAAATATCCGGTGATACGGGCGCTGGGATAAAAGACCGACCGAACGCCGTCGGCGTTTGAGGTGGAAAGGCTTTGGTAGTAATTCTCAACACACTCTCGAATGGCAGTTTGGTCGGACATGGGAATTTCTCCATATGGGGTAATCGGTTTCAATTTGAGTCAATAAGAACAAGCGTCAAGTTGGGTTTGAACAACGATGAATCAGGAATGCCCTGCAGGGAAATACGGCCGCAAGGCTAACTGAGGACTTCAACTCATTCACACTCAATCAAAAGAATGCCGCTGCCACTGTTGCCACTCTCCCAGCCACCGACCCGGATCAAATATTGCTGGCCCTCTTGTACAGGACAGGTCAATTCTGAAGTGAAATCATCGCAACTCTCGTCGTCACCGTTGCATCCCACCTGGGTCTTCTGGAAACAATTGCCTTCGTACACCACCAAGTCGGTATCGAAAGAAGCACTGTTGCAAGTGCTCAAACGGAGGGTGCCCGTGCACACCGCGGTGTAAGAGAACCACACATCAGCAAACATCTCTCCGAGGTACGTCCCTGAGCACTGGGCATCGTTGTAAGCATCGCCGCTGGTCGTCGCCCCGTCGGTCGAAAAAGCCACTTCCCCGTTTGAAACGGAGATGGCATCAAAGCACTCGTCGTTGAATTCTTGGCTGCAGTCGATGTCGGGACACTGGGTTTGGTCTCCACGGAACGAACCGCCAAGATCCGAGCAGTCGGCCTCAAGCACTTCTTGGCAAGTGGCATCCTTGAGGCAGCACACGCCGAATGGTGGACAGCCCGGGAACGTGCAAGAGCTTCCCGCGCCTTGCCATTGCCCGCCCATGCCATCACACACTGACTCGGCCACATACGTGCACAAACCGTTGGGCTGGCAACACGAACCAAGGGGCTCGCACACGTCACCCCACGAACTCAGAACCCCAAGCAAATCAAGAATGCCATAGGGACTTCCCCATCCCGAGAGCACCACCAAGAGATCCGTCGTGTTGATGACATTGTCGTTGTTCACATCGGAAGGAAGACAGGTGCCAGACGTGACGTCGTCGAAGAAGTTCCACACCTCGAGGGTCGCGCTGATGTCCCGGTTGCCAGATTGGCCCGGCCAGTCATGCCCCCCGCCGATGACTAGGTAATACTGCAACAACGCTTCATCACTGATGGAACGGTTGGTCTCGAGTTGCACGATGCTTCCGTCGCCGGGATCAAGGTTGGGCAAAAAGACCGATTCCGAATCCGTGGTGCCCAAGATCGAACGCCACAGGGCCATCGTGTCTGGAATGGAATGGTACGGGCCCCAGCCGCCCGTGTTGTCGAGGTCGCCGTTATACAGGGTGACATCATCAATGGTCCCGTTCAGACTCAGCATGGGTTTGGGCGAACTGGGCGCGCATTCCTGAAAGAGCGGATCCAACATCATGCCCACGATGGGGGCGAAGGCGGCAAAAGGCTCCGACTCACGGCAGGCCAGTTGAAAGCACATCTCAGCGCCGTTGGAAAAACCAGTCACAAAGGTGCGTTTTGGATCCAGGCCGTGCAGGTCTTGCAAGTGTGCGGCCAGAGCAACCACAAATCCGTCGTCGTCAATATCGAGCTGGGCATGAAAGTCATAATCGACATCCCAGAACCTGTTCCCAAACTGATCAAACGTACCGTTGGGACAAGCGACCACAAACCCACGCTCATCGGCAAGTTCCACCCAGCCGTAGTTGGAAATCATGTCGTTGTTGTTGCCGGAGTAGCCGTGGAGGGCAATGACCAGAGGGGCATTGGTCTGGATATTCTCGGGAATATGAATGCGGTATTGGCGGTTCAATCCGTCATGCTGAAAGGGGATGTTCTGGCCGTAAGCACCCATGGCAAGAAGACAGATGGCGGCAACCGTGGTTCGCATGGCTCCAA
>CAXBRK010000235.1:0-2012 GCA_963978155.1 uncultured Phycisphaera sp.
ACGGTGGTCTATCTCAACCCCAAAGGGCCCCTGAGCGAGCAGTTGTGGCAACTTTCTCGGAACCAAGCTTTGATTGGGATCTCTGGAACCCGTGGAGCCAATCTGTTGGGTGTACCCCAACTCCAAGCCGTTGGCACCCTTGAGGTGTTGGGGGCTGAATAAGAAGCCTTCGTGATCAGCTTGTGAGCTGTACAATGTCGATTCGACATTTGGGGCGTTAGCTCAATTGGGAGAGCACTGCTTTTGCAAGGCAGGGGTTATGGGTTCGAGTCCCATACGCTCCACTTCAGGTGGATTCAGGTTGATTCAACCACACATCCCACCGAACCATCTTGGATTCAACTTGATGATGAGGTGCTTCCTCTAGAGCAGGGGAAGCATGCTTTGGTCTTTTGACCACCATGCGTTTGGCATGCTCTCGAACCCAAAGAAACAATTCGTGTTGATCCAAATCTTCACCCGCAATCATCTGGAGAAGTTGGGCCCGCCGGGGTGGCGCTGCTTTTGATTTCTTTGGCGGATACATGGGGTCCACATAGACCGCATCAAAGGCCCGCAAAAAAGAGGAGCCGACATCTTTGGCATCACCAAATTGCAAGCGGATGTTGTTGGAAAGAACTTCGGAATACAAAGGATGCGACGCGGTTCGGTGAAGGGCATCTTGCAAGAGTGCATAAATGATGGGGTGACGTTCGCGACATTCAACCTGGAATCCCATTCCAGCCAGAAGGGTGGTGTCTGAGCCAAAGCCTGAAGTCAGGTCAAGAACCCGCTCAGATTGGCGTCCAACCGCTCGTGCCAAAGGTTGTTTTCGGGAGAGATTCCCTGCACCTTTTCGGATGTCCATGGTTGTGAAATCAATGACAAATGCAGGTTGGTGCCACCGTTTGGGTTCATGGATCCCCAATCCATCCTCGTTTAAAACCAACAAGGCATCGTGATTGGGATCACCCTCTGGAACACAGTGATCGACAAAAAGAAGTGATTTGGCGTGGTCTTGGTACTGAGGATCGGGAGGTGAAAAAACAAACTTCACGGTTGGGCCACGAGATAGGCAATCCACCCTTGGCAGGCTTCGCCCACTCTGGTTTGTTTGAATTCCCCATCACCTTCTCCGGCTTCATCTCCCTCTTCGATGGTTCCCTCCCAGTACACGTTGACGGATTGAAAACCTGCCTCAATCAACAATTCTTGAAGTTCTGGAAGCGTCCAAAGTCGCCACTCGTAGGTGAACGCTTTGTTCATTTCAGTCCCATCGGGGAACCGGAAGTGAATGTGGTTGATCACATCGCCAGTGATGGGGTTGTAATGGTTTTGATCCCACACATAGATAAACCCATCCAAATCACGTTCTTCTTCTTGTTCTTCAAAACTCTCGCTTCCCCCGTACGCGTCCATGATGAAAATTCCGCCGGGACGTATGTGTTTGCGGGCAGTCGCGAAATAGTTTTTGAGTTCTGATCTTGTTTTGAAGAGGTAGTACGAGAAATTGGTCGCCAAAACCGCATCAACCGGATCTCCGGTGACCTTTAGTACATCACCTTCAAGAAGTTCGACTCGCTTCTGTGTTTCTTCATCCAACCGCTCTGCCAGTTTGCCCCGGCCCCATTCCAGAACTTCCTCATCAAGATCAACACCAATGGCAGATCGAGTGGGATCGGACTTGGCCCAAGCGGCTGAAAATTGGCCGGTACCGCAGAAATCTTCACGGACGCGGGTGCAGACGCCCTCCCCAAGATCGGAGAAAAATTGTTGAACGAGCTCGACCTCGCCCTCAACATTCTGAACGGACAACTCGTACAACTCATGGCGATCTGCTGTTTCCGCGGTGCGCCACGATTGAGCGGGTTTGGGGTTTTTCTTGTTCTTCTTCTTTTCAGAGCGTTTTGAAGTACCTGAAGCCATAACAAGAAGTGTACCGAGCAAGCCTATACTCGATTCCTATGGGATTTTCCGTCACTCCATCTGAAGCCCTTGGTGCTCTTGAGCCCTTGCTGGATGCTGTGCGCCGC
>CAXBRK010000236.1:0-2005 GCA_963978155.1 uncultured Phycisphaera sp.
TTCGTGAGAGAAGCGGCGCGAGCTTGGGCACCATGAATTCTTGATTGAGCGCTTGAAGGCTGGCCAATATCAAAGTTCCTTCTGCGATCGGTCGAAGCAATCCACGACTCGATACTCCAGAAGCCAACAAAAGAACAATTTCCCGATGACGTTGCATCCGAATGAATGTGAAGCCTGCTGCACCTACTGCTGCCGGTGACCAAAGCAACGCGTAGAGCTGGAACAGTCGTGGCAACTGGAAATCGACTACGAGACCCAATGCGCTCAGGAAGCGTTCGAAGCCCTCACCTGGGGCAACCCTGAGATACCTATGAAAAGTCATAAGTGTGTCCAGACTTGTTCCCAAAAGAAAAAGCAAACCGAACAACAGAACAAAATTACCGAGAAATCGAGACCGAACGGTACGTCTGATCAGTGGTGGCATCACGTATTTCATGACGGCCGAGTCCTGAGAGAACCAAAGATTCCCAAAAGAAGAGGAAGTCCCGGACCCATCACAAGGATCCAATGGCCATTCTCAACACCGGTCCGTACCGCATTCGTTCCTGCAACCACCAGCAACATAGAGAGGATCGCAGGTATGTAGGCCATGGTCCAGACCAGCAAGAGTGGACGCCCTCGCATTCGCAAAGCAAGAGTCGCTCCTAACAATGAGAGTCCGGGGATTGTGGCAGGCATGGCCAAGCGAAACTGCTGGAAGGCTAGGGATTTGTTTCTCTCTTGCTTCACAATATCGAGCAGCATTTCTCGGTGATCATCACGCAGGGAGTCAAGCCGCGGCTCGAGATCTTTCCAAGTCAAAGACCTTGCTCCCATATCTACGCTGGAGAGTTGCAAGTCAGACAACAACACATCTCGACGTTCGGGAGCTTGTCCCACCTGCGCCTTCGGCAAGTAAACACGCAGGCCCGTGAACTCAGCATCTGCTCCCGTCAGAATTTTGGCCATGGCTCCCGAGCCTGAAAGGCCGGCGTCTACTACCCGTATCTGAGCCGAATCTGACGAAAGTGTCTGATTTGGGTCACCAGACAATCGGCGCAAACCAACCGGTCCAATGCATTTACCACTCCCGCTCATGCCACTCGAAGACAACTGCCAAATCTCACCATCACCGGTCGATCGGAATTCAACAAAACCGGCAACTCGAAGTCTTTCATCGATGCTCGACAACACTCGTTGATCACGTTCAAAGCGAGCGATCTCCTTTAATACTTTCATCACTTCCGGAGAGCGATCAGGCTCCTGCATCCATCGCCACAATTCCGGTGTTGGCTGCAGCTTTGCTCTTCGCCGTCGAGGATCTTCTGGGTCGTACATACGGAGGGGCTTGGGGTCTGCAACCGACGCGAGCACCCCCTCCTCGGGACGACTTATCACTGCATCTTTCATGCGTAGTTCAAGTTCACGAGGAGCATTCTGCTTGGCTGTGTGCACAAGAATGTCGACCCGTCGAGCGCTGATGTCAGACTGAGGAGTATCGGTCTCATCTTTAGACACAATGGTGACCTGATCCAGTTGTACTCGGTCTTGTAGACCAGCTCGAACATCCGGACCGAGACGAATGCCATTTGAGGCATGGATCCAAGCCTCACCGGTATCAAATGCATCTCCGCGTTCTACCGAGTTTGCGATCGCAGCCGCCAAACTCCGGCTGATCACTCTCTCTGACGATGCCCAAGCAACCGGAACCACAATATTGGACAGAACCACAAGTACTGCACCGGCAAGTGCCCCCCCAACGGCAACCGGAAAGATCATGCGAATCGGAGAACGACCGCAGGCGGCGGCAGTTACCACTTCACCATCATTGACCATGCGATGAACTGCAAGAGTGGCTCCCAGGCCCGAAGCCAATGGAAGGGCATACTCGAGCATTGGCAGTGCTACCAGAATGAAAAATTCTGCCATCTCACGAGCGGAATCGAAATCCCCCCGACCTAGCGGACGCAGAGCCGCGCCAAAGACCGCCAGCACCAATACCACCGCCAAGGTGTACCCCACCGAG
>CAXBRK010000237.1:0-1966 GCA_963978155.1 uncultured Phycisphaera sp.
TCCACCGCTCCCTACGGTGAAGTCGATCTTCATCTGGAGCTTTCTCATTCCACTGGACGCTTTGAAGCGCTCACTACCAATGAAGTTCCCTCCAATGGCCGGGCCGTTGTGGCCGCCGACCTCGATGGAGACTTTTTTCCTGAACTCATCATCACCCAGGCTTGGGGGGATCCAATATTTATGCGACGGAACAGCCCCAGTGACGAGGCTTTCGCCGTAATTCAAGTGCTCCATCAGGGACTCCCGGCCATCGGGGCGATCGTTGACGTGCACACGAATTCAGGAGAGGTCCATCGACATCAGATTCGTACAGATGGAGGCTACGCGGCGACCCGACCCGCCGTGGTGTTGTGCCCCAAACCCCAAGCCGTTCGTGAAATTCGAATTCAATGGCCCGATGGCCACGAAGACGTGACCCAAGGACCGCTCTCCTCTGGCCTCATCCGATTCAGCAAATAAAAAAGGTCGAGCCAGAGGCCCGACCTTTCTTATTTTGAGCTGAAAAGCGTCGTATCAGGAACGACGACGACGGCCCATACCGGCGAGACCCAAGAGGGCCAATGCACCAGGTGCTGGAACGACGGAGTACTCAATGGTGACAATGCCGCTCGTGTAAGTGGCATCAGTAGCACCAGCGGCATCGTCGTATGCCTCAAAGAACTCAAGCGTCAACGCAGCGCCCTCAAGGGCGACGTACGAACCGAGAGCACCTTCGAGATCAATGATGCCACCAGATGATGCGGGACCCCAAGGGCCACCAGCAGAACCACTTCCTTCACTTGGGAAGAAGCTGATGCTGAAGGCACCGTTGACGTTCATGGTCATTTCGTTGCCCCAAGAAGGGCTGCCGAAACCATCAGCTTGGACGTTGTCCCAAGCGATCCCGGTGAGAACGATATCGCCGAGGTCGTAGGACAGGACTTCGTTGAATGCCTCTCCAAGACCATCATTGCTGTTCACGCCAGTGAGGTCGATATCGATCACATCTCCATATGCGAGAGATGAGGCAGCGGTTGCTGCAAGCAAGGAGATTGATTTGTTCATTTCAAATTCCTCAAGAAAGATTTCGTCGCCCAGAGGCAACACGAGTGGCTAAACCCATGTCTGGGCGGCCGTATGAGTGGTCTGCAGGGAATGCACACCAATAAAGCTCATGAGACAACAAGCCTCATAAACTCTCTCTCAGACACTCTCTCTCAAGATGACGGACAAGCCGCCGGGAGCGATTCTCAAAATCGCACTTTTAAAATTAACCCGATCCAGAGCGATTACAACCATTTCTTCATGATTTTTTTGTCGGAATTCAACAATCTTGAACCCGGATTGCGTATGAGGGCACGTGCCGGCTATCTTCTCAACCTCATGAATCCCGTTGCTCAGGTTTTAATATTCGCTCTGCTCGTCAGTTGCACGGATTCAGAGGACGACCTCAGAAACCACTCTCTGAGCGGAATCCAGAATCTCCGAGGCCCAGCATTGACGGTGGTCCAAGACGCCTGGTCTCAAGTCCAGAACGCCCCGCAGAACCCCTCGGCCTGGCGAACATTGACTTTCGCGACCCACGCCAATGACCTGCTTGAAGCCGCCTTATTCGCCCATCAACGTCTGGCCGAACTGGAATTGCGGAACAGCGACTCATTCAGAATGGCTGTGGTGTTGGAACGGATGGGAAGAACCTCTGAGGCAATGGCCATACTTCAGAATCTCACCGATCCATCGGGCACCGCCGACCGACGTCTTGCAAAGATTCTGCTGGACCAAGGCCAACTCGAGGAGGCTTTCAAAGCCGCCACCAGAGCCCGAGACGCCAATCCAGATGATTTTGGGCACCTGACTGTGTGGTGTGAAGTCCAAATGCAACGAGAGCAGCCAGGTGCTATTCGAGAGACCTTAAAACTCCAGTTGCCCAAAATCCAGCCCCCCAGCTGGCTCCATACCCTCGACGCCCGTGCCGCAGAAATTCTGG
>CAXBRK010000238.1:0-1922 GCA_963978155.1 uncultured Phycisphaera sp.
GCGGCGGCCGCGGCCACCGCCTCGGGCTACGCCGACGCCCTGCCTTGGTTCCGAGATGGCGCCAACGAGTCCGACATCCAGCGAGAAGTGGAACACGGCTACCGCTGCCACGGCGCCGAAGGTCCCCACTACGGCACCATCGTGGGCGGTGGCGTCCGCGGCACGATGCTGCACTACATCAACAACGACCAACCGTTGGTTGACAACGATTTGGTGGTGCTGGACTCGGGCGCTCGAGTGGATGGGTACGGCGCGGATGTCACCCGAACCATCCCGGTGGGAGGCACCTTCACCCCTCGAGCCAAAGAGATCTACAACATCGTGCTTTCGGCACTGGACGCGGCGATCGCGGTGGTCAAACCTGGCGTGACCTTCGCCGAGATTGACGAGGCCGCCCGCAGCATCATCAAAGACGCAGGCTACGGCGAAACCTTCATTCACGGCATTGGCCACCACTTGGGCTTGGAAGTGCACGATGACGGCGGAGAAGGACCGCTTCAAGAAGGCGCCATCATTACGGTGGAACCCGGCATCTATCTCGAGTCAGAGGGCTTGGGCTGTCGCATCGAGGACGACATCTTGGTCACCGCCGAGGGGCACGAGAACCTCACCAAGATGATCCCTCGCACGGTGGAAGAAGTCGAGCAAGCTTTCGCGAACTCGAATTGATTACGCCTGATCTCGCAAGCGGTGCGCGAGGTCCGTGGTGCTGACGCCCGGGACCAACGTGGCCAAATGCACCGGAATCTTGAGTTCATCCAGCAGGTCGATCTCCACCAACTCGTCCCGCTGGTAATCGCCACCCTTGACGTACACATCAGGCCGAACCTCACGGATCAGTTCGTGGGCGGTGGGCTCCGACAAGGGCACCACCACGTCCACGCATGCCAACGCGGCCAACAATGAAGATCGATCCTCCCAGTGACGCACCGGTCGATCGGGCCCTTTCAATTGTCGCACCGATGCATCGGTATTCAGCCCGACCACAAGAACATCACCGAGTCGTGCGGCTTCCGTCAACAAGCTGACGTGCCCCGCATGCAGCAAGTCAAAGCAGCCGTTGGTCAACACCACGCGCCGCCCGAGTGCTTTCCACTGCACGAGGCTCTCCAACAAATGCTCACGAGAGTCCACCCGATCCGGCCGATCGGATTTCAACTCCACCAACACAGCCGAGGTGGGCTGAGAAATGTGTTGCGCTGCCGTGTGATTGGCCACTCGCACACATTCCTCCCAGGATTTCCCCTGCCTTCGCTCGGCCGCGATACCCGCGATGAATGCATCTCCGGCTCCGGCGGCGTCGGTCACTTTGACCGGAACGGTTGGGAAGCACGAGGCCCCCTCTGGACCAGCCAAGACTGCACCTTCCACATCAAGAGTGACCACCGTGTGGGTCACGCCCGTGCACGCTGAGACCGCTTTGGCCAAGCGAATCGGATCACTGGCCGATTGCCCCGTGAGGTGAATGGCTTCATCGCGGTTGGGGCTGATCAAATCAGCCCCGGCATAGCGTTTGGCCGACGCGAGCCGACTTGGGTCAACCAACACCTCCGCCGCGCCTTGGCACGACCGCACCAAAGATTCATCCACGACCCCTTTTCCATAATCAGAAACCACCACCACAGAAGCGGTGTCTCGAACTTGGATGATGTGCCGTTCAAGTTCGGCTCGAAGTTCCAACGGGAGTGGGTCTTGGCTCTCGACATCCACCCGAAAAACCTTGGTGTTGGCGCGGGCATGGGTGCCTTCAAAATGAGAACGCTTCACGGTGGTGGGACGATGGGCGTCCACCACCACCCCGTCAACGCCGATGCCATGTTCTTGAAGCAGCCTCAACATCTCGCGACCGGCGGGGTCATCACCAACCACTCCCACCACTTGAACGAGCACTCCCAAACCAACCAACACTCTGGCCACCCGGG
>CAXBRK010000239.1:0-1916 GCA_963978155.1 uncultured Phycisphaera sp.
TCTTGAAGCCGTCGTCTGGTGATCCAGACTCGAGCCATAAGTTCTTGATCTTGGACGTAGCCGTGACCTCTCATGGGGATCAAACTCATGAAGCAAGAGACACAGTTGTCCAAGGGGTGCCGGTGGAGAGAAATGGTTCGCAATCCTGGCGCAACACATCGCAAAAACCCCAACTGAGCATTGATGTTGAGCGCTTTGTTGGTGACAAACCGTTTGCCTTTTGAAATTGGACGGACGGCTTCTGAGTAGGCGTGGGCGAGAGTATTGGCGTCTTGAACCCTGAGTTCGGTGAGGCAATCCGGGTAACTCAAATAGGAATCGAGCAGCGGTTCCAGTTTGTTCTGAAGTCTCGAACCAATACTGAGCTCCCCCCCCGATACAACTTCTGGGTGCATTCCAAGGATCGTGTCGAGGAGCGTCGTGCCACTTCGGGGATTGCCCATCACCAGCAAAGGCTCCACTGGCTGCTCAGAAGCCCGGTGGAGTTTCTTGATTCGGCTACGAGTGAAGAAGTCCATGATGCGATCGGCTTCGGATTCATATTGATCAACATCGAAGACTTCTGGCTTGGCAGTGTGAGCATCGGCTGCCGCCGCCCATGCGGAGTCATATTGCCCCAATTTGTCGTACGCACGGCTCAACAAAAAGCCGAGTTCGGCTTGAGTCATCCGCGAAGAAATAGGGCCAAGGCCTCGGGGGAACTTCAGTTTCGCGGCTTCGAGGATTTCGACAGCAGCTGGGTAGTTTTTATCAGCCAATGCGAAGCGGGCTTGCAGGAGGGATGCCCGTGGTGATTGCAACGCGACTTGGCCAAGTTCATGGAATATTTGTTTTGCTTGCTCGAGATCTCCCATCTCTTCGAACATTGCAGCAACCACGATTTTTCGATCGTCAGTGGCTGTGTGTTCCAAAAGTGATTCGGCCCAATGTGAGGCCGTTTCTTTTTGCCCAGTGAATGTCAGGGCTCGAATGGCAAACGGAAGCAGGTTCTCAGGGATCTCACTTTGGTCGAGTCCGGAGAGGCAGCTGACAAATCCCAAGCTGTCGTTCATTTCGGCGAAGATTTGCATCATCGCCAGACGACCAGCAGGTTCGTCCTTTACTCGAAGCTTTTCCGCTTGTGCGAGCGCGGTTCGATGTAATCCTTTACCAAGAATTTGTAGTATTCTTGAGACTTCAGGGTGAGGTTGACTTGCCATGTGTGTCGTTTCTCGGACGTGTTGTAATTCAGGAAGAGCGATGAAATCAGCTTATTTTGAACACGATGAAATCATAATCGGGTCCGTCGAGGAACTTGAGCCAAACTTTTTCAACGCATCCGCAACCGTCCCGGCCCTCCAAGTTCAACTCTTTTTACGGCAGATCCACCAAGCCAAAGAAGCGAACGGACCAGCATCCGAGCAAGACATACGAGATGCCGCAAAACTTCTCGTGTACACGGTGTGGGAAGAGATTGCTTATCGCCAAGGCCGTATGAACGTCGGACCTCCAAAGTTCGACCCCGAAGCATCTGAAGGTATTGTGAAGCCAGGCCACGATTTCCGAATCGTGCTCTCAGGACCACTGTTTCCAGAGCCTGATCTTGCTGAGATCTTGAAATTCAAAGTGCCCGCAGATTCCGTTGAATTTGCGCCCGAAATGATTGATCAGGAATGGAGCGATCAGCGGCTTGACCTCGGCGAGCTCAGCACCGAGGTCTCCCGGGCCGATCGAGGTTCCACGATCTTTGGCCTCTTGTCGAAGCTTCCTATTCCTTTCTTTGATCATCAAACTTTCCTCCGTTGGTCGTAGATCCATCACTCCCGTAATCATAGCTTTCACCAATACATCCGGTGTCATAATCTTTGTCAAAGGATCCGCGATCATACAGCTCGTATCAATCCATCCTGGATAGTCGCCTTTGTCATGTTCAACCT
>CAXBRK010000240.1:0-1916 GCA_963978155.1 uncultured Phycisphaera sp.
CGAGAGCACGCTATTCGGATTGCGCAGCAATTCGCCGAAAAATGCGCACGAACCGACAATGAGGATGCGGCAATCAACAGTGGATTCGAAGCAAAACCGGGTGATCACTGTTGGTCCTGCGAGTATCGGCACCGATGCGATTCGCATCGAAATCGCATGATTCGAGGCGAGCAACCCGAGCACGCAACCCACCAACTTGATGTGTCAGGGGTCGTGCAAAAAGCAACTGAATGCAGTGGTGGTCGGTGCGCACTCGAAATCCAAAGCAGCCACCTTTCCTACTTAAGATGCAATCCGCCAGGTACCCCACCACAACCAGGACAAAGAATTTTTGCCTTTGGCGTCAAAGACGACGAGCCGCAGTACCGAAGAGATGGGCTCCCGGCTTCGATTTTTGTGGAATTGCCGTGGACCCATATCGAAACGCCCCCTGGTCCAAGTGAGGAAGTTCTCACGTCGGTATCGCGGCCCAGGAGAGAAGAAATTGTCTTCGCAAGGCGTGAGGTACGGGATCAAGACATCACCCTCGAAATTTCTAGTAACAAGCTCACAAGACACACTGCGGGGCCGTCATCATCAGGCCATCAGGAAGTGCTTGAAGAAGGCATGGATACGTTTTTTACGGCCTTCGTCGCCGCTGTACGCGAAGTCGAACGGCACATCGAACTGAGGAATGACCAACAGCAATTGATCTGGTGTAAGACACCACAGGCGGCCCTCTGGCTGAAGGAGATCCCAAAAAGAAGTCTGGAACGTGTGGAACAAGAGGAAGGTCTCACAGAATTGAAAGAGACATATGCCCGGTGGAAAAGTCTGATTGAGAATGGCGTGATTCAGATTCAAGAACTGGGAAATCACCCCAGGTATGAAGGAACAATCGCGACGGTCTACCAAAATGGAAAACCAATCGTTCGAGTGGCCAAAACACCATCGGGCACCCCCTCGCCAATGAGGTCTGGAACCAGTGCAACCCAAATGGCAGATGAACCGTGCAAGGCACCACCGGAACTTCAAACAGACCTTGAGCCAGATATCGAAATCACGTGTTCCGCGCTAGCATCACAAGGCACAGCATCGGCGAAGATAAATTTCCTTAATACCGACATGGATTTTTCGGGGATAACCACGGACATCGCAGCGGAAAAGGCAACCGGAAACCGACTTACGGAAGTGGCCCTGATTGGCCTCTTGAAGGAACTCTGTGAGAGTTCACTGAAAAAGGTCGTTGTGGAATGCACCAATAGGACGGCACTGCACTGGCTCATCAAGCCAAAGGCGTTTGATTCCAGCACACTTGACCCCGCAACGCGAGAAAAGTACGACGAAGTGACAAGCTGGTGGACGTCGATGCGGGCATCTCCCGAATGCACTCTTTCGGGATCTCCGGACGATCACTTAGAGATCAAAATCGGGGACGAAACCCTCCTGCTGGTTTCTGCTCATCGTCGTTAAATTTTGAATTTTCAGCGAGAATCTGAGCGAGAAAGTGGGCCGTCACTTCATTTCTTCGTTGGGCTGTCAAGGTTAGGCATTGGCGAACGCAACTATGCAAAGGCACCTACCCGGAACTTTCACCAACTCAAGAGAGGAGACAGTTCGGCCTTGCCAAAGTCGACCATGTGAGCCGAGGGGAACAAATCACATACCGCTGGGATCTTCGTACTCAAAGGCCATACGGAACTGATCAGACACATAGCAAGCAACTTCAAACAATTCATTGTGCTCGAGATCTTCAGGAATCACCGAGTGAGCAAGAGTAGGTTTCATATCATCTTCCCAAACAAAATCTGACCCGAGAACCGCTGAAAGACCTCTCTGGATGATTCGTGCCTCTCTAATGGCCCTTTCACGTGCTTCGGATTCTAGATCGACTTCCATCAGACCTTCATCAGTGTCTTTTTGAACCGAATCTTTAT
>CAXBRK010000241.1:0-1914 GCA_963978155.1 uncultured Phycisphaera sp.
GTGGATGCGTGCTCAGATTGGTATGGCCGTTGATGCTGCGATGGCGCAGGCCCAATCTGAGCGACAAATGACGGCCGGTTGGAACGATGGTTTTTTTCTGGCTTCAGAAGACGGCAAGTTCTCGATGCAGCTGGGCGCCTTGGTGCAATTTCGATTTATCTACGCCCATCGCCCCGATCCTTTGCGTGCTTTGCAAGATCCTGACATCAACAACTGGGAAAATCGCTGGGGCTTTGAATTTGCGAGAACCGATCTGTTGGTTCGGGGGCATCTGTACCGGCCTGAACTGCAGTACTTCTTAAATCTTGGAGTGACGCGAGAGGAGCCAGGCCTCGTCAACGGCCTTGGTTTCGTGAAGGATCTGTGGCTGTCATACGACTTTCAGAACGACTGGCGTGTTCGCGTTGGTCAGTTCAAAATTCACCATTCTCGAGAAGAGTCCACCCCGTCCAGCGAGCAGATGGCCGTGGAGCGAACGCTCTTGAATGAAGCGTTGAACTTGGGTCGTACGCAAGGGATCGAGTTGACTTGGAGCCGCCCCCGCGACGTGTTGACATTTACCACAGGGGATGGTGCATCAGATCCCTCGGCGGACAACGGGCTTGGGTTTTACGTGGCACCAAACGACGGCACTCTGCCATCGATGCT
This sequence comes from uncultured Phycisphaera sp., assembly GCA_963978155.1. GTDB lineage: Bacteria > Planctomycetota > Phycisphaerae > Phycisphaerales > SM1A02 > UBA8653. The sequence goes on from CAXBRK010000241.1 coordinate 649, forward strand.
CAATCGAAATGCCTTGAAGCGGGATGTTGAATGGTTCGCGGCCCTTCGTTGGGAACGTCTGCTCTACGGGGCATGGAGCCAGTTTCGTGACATGACCAGTCCCATCGGCTCCGCCCCTGCCGCGATGTTTGGACTTTCGATTCATGGTCAAAAGGGTGAATCCACGAAGGTGCCCACGCCTCAACGTGACGAAAGCCGCTGGGCCTCCTTTGCGGCCGATATCAGTTGGGAATTTGGGGGTTCAAGCGCAATGCTCACTGGGATGTACGGGTACATCGATTCTGGGGGATTCCAAGACCAGTACCACATTTATGGAATCAGTGCCCAATACGCCCGATACTGGGCACCGCGGTGGGAGTGGTTTGCTCGTTATGACTGGGCCGAGCTCTACGGTCAGAATTACAACAACGAACCTGATTCCACCGCCAACGGCGGAAACCGTGGATATTTTTCCCAGTCTGACTCTGGTGTGCTGGCTCTAGGCTTCAATCACTACGTCAACTCAGGCGAACACAATTTCAAGTGGACGACTGACCTCAATTTCACCATCGATCAAACCGACGCCCTGTTCTATTCCAATGTTGGCAGCATCGCGCAGGATGGAGAAGATGGTCGGCAGATGGTTTTACGATCGCAACTGCAAGTCAGCTTCTGAGTTCAAAATCTTCTCTCGCACTTTGGGCCAGAAAGGTCAATTTCTTGATCTTTGATCGTCAGGGCCGAAGTACAACCTCAGATCGCCCGGGACTCAGGACTTCGTATAAGAGTGCGATGTCATCGGGCAGCATCCGAACACAGCCCAGTGACTCTGACCGTCCAATGGAGTTCTGCTCGATGGTGCCGTGCAAGCCAAAGCCCATCAATGCTTCGGTCGCAGGTTCGGTCCCTTTGATGGCAATCCAGTGCTCACCCACTGGGTTCAAAGGATCGTCCTTGTCAAAGACTTTGCCGGTCTCTGGGTCGGTGTGCTGAGGATTTTCAACCCGTGAGCTCACTTGGAATCGGCCTTCGGGCGTGCGATTGTCACGACCAAGTCCGACGTTGAAGCTTCGGACATACACCCGGTCATCGTCTTGGCCCATCCAAAGATCCAATCGGTACGCAGATTTGTCGACCACGGCATGGAATGGCCCATCGAGGAGCTTCAGGCGTTGGCCAGAGCGAATGCGATTCGGATTGGAAATGCCGTTGATTCGGGCCAGGAACTTCCAGTGCAAACCATTGGTCTGGTTCTGGGCAATCTTGGCCAAAGCACCATTCTGGGGA
>CAXBRK010000242.1:0-1909 GCA_963978155.1 uncultured Phycisphaera sp.
GCGGCCGACTGAGGCGAAAGGCCTTCGGCATCAGTCAACGCCGCTGAAGCGGCTTCATATGCTTCTTTGTCACCGGTTCGGCGGAATCGTTCGGTGTAGATCGATGCTTCAAAGAGGTGAGGGCCAATATCACGAGGCATAAACTTCTTGGCAGACTCAAGCTCTTGAAGCGCGGCGGATTCGTCAGAGGAGCCATCTTCAGCTTTGGCGAACTTCGCCTGGGAATACCCTGCATAAATCATGGCTTGAATCAGTGATCGCGCCGCCCGGTCCCGATCAGTTTCAGGAGAAGGAAGTCGATCGAAGACCGCTTGGGCTTCGGCAGGACGTTCAGAACGAGCCAGACACTCGCTGTATTGCTCAAAAATGGCATGACGAGGAAGTTCGAACTGGGCAAGTCCCGGACGAGAGGCCGCCGGTCGATACACGCTAACAACTTGACTCTCGGCTTCTTCCGGAAGCTTGTCAATGACCGCCTCATACTGCTCCGCGGCTTGAACAAACTGGTTGCGTGACATGTAGATAGAAGCCGTCGCAAATCTCGCAGAAAGGTGATCCACGTTGTCGAGAGTTGTGATCGCTTGTGATATCTGACCGATCTCAAAAAGCAAATTGGACAACAAAAGATTCGCTCGCAACTGAGATTCTTCATTCTCAGCAAGTTCAATTCTTTGACTCAAAACTTCGATGCCCAGTTCTGAGCGACCTTGCTGCCTGTAGATATCAGCTTTGTAAGCTGCGATCATAAGTGCATCAAGTTCTGGATCTCCAGACTGAAGCGCCTCATTTAGAAGTTCATCAGACTGCTCCCACCAAGCCCGTCGATTCGATTCAACCAGCTGATCCTGACGCTCGGCCGGGAGTTGGGAGAACCTAATCGAATCGTAAGGGAATTCAGGATTCAGGAGGCGAATGGTCTCAACGGTTGGCTCAGTAACGCCAAGTTGAAATGCCAATTCGACGACATTTCGAATATCACTTGGATCTAATGAATAGCGAGACAAACGGACTTGAAGGAGTCGAGAGAGATCACCACTTTCCAGAGCCAAATTCATCCATTGCTCACGCAAGGCAACATTGTTTGGAGCAAAGCGGGACGCCGATTGCAGCACTTCAGTTGCAACGTCCTTTTTACCCAACCGAACCAACAGCGAGGCGTACCCTTGAGCAATAGGAACGCTGTTGGGCTGGATTTCCCATGCCTCAACAAAATGGCGTTCTGCGTTTGTGTAGTCACCAAGTTGAGCTTCCGACTGGGCAAGTTGGGCTAGAAGTCGCCCATCGGTAGGCATGGCTTTTACGGCCGCTGCGAAGGCTTCTCGAGCGGCAGGCCAATCTCCTTGGGCCAAAGCCAATCTCCCTTGGTACGTATTTCCGGAAGCTTGGTCAATGTTGAGACCTTGTGCGAGCTGCACTGCGTTTGTCGCACCAGCCCAATCTTCACTCAACAAGGCATTGGAAAAGGTGTACTCAATCCACTCCGGGGATTCTGGATAATTTTGGGCAGCATCAACTTCACGTTCACTGATTTTGGTCTCGATACGAGAAACCAATTCCAAATCGCCCGATCGATCCGCAGTGGCCTTCAAGGTCAGGAGGTCTCGCAATATGGCCACTGATCCGGCGGCAGGGTTCTCTTCAACTTCGGCAGCACGGAACAGATCAATGCGTTCAATTGGATCAGTGGTCGTGGCGACAACACGGAGTTCACGTATGGCGGCTTCAGTCCGTGGATTGGTGCTCTCGTAGCCATCCAAAATCTCAATCGCAAGGGTCTTTTGCTCTTCTGCGATCAACATGCGTGCGTAGGAGACAACCACGACAAAGGCCTGGGGGTCGCGCTCGTAGACAGATTTCATTTCAACCAGCGAATCTTCACGCTCCCCTGCGTCGTACCGCTGCAGAAGTG
>CAXBRK010000243.1:0-1897 GCA_963978155.1 uncultured Phycisphaera sp.
GGTCCGTTCGGCGGGGGCGATGGGGGTGGCAGGCATATTCGATTATTGTCACCACGCGGTCCGGCAGACACAACCCCAGTTCCTTGGAGGTCCTGTTAGCATGGATCCTTCGCCGTGAAGGCCCTTTTTGACCGCGCCACAGGAGCTCTGGGATGTCGAAATTGTTTGGAATCGTCTTGGCCACCATCACTATCGTCGGACCAGCGATAGCGGATGACGTTGACGACTTGATCCGTGAACTGAACGCCACCAGTGCTGTGCAAGGCACGGATGAGATCAAGAGTTGGCGCGAGGTGTTCGGCGCCATCCTCGATGCACCCCAAGCTCCAATGGAGATCGGTGCGTCGTTCAACATGAGCACGGTGTGGCCCGGCATGCAAGGCTGGCCGGAAGTTCGCGACTGGGCTGAATCCAATTCTGACTTGTTCGAAGCCATCCTGGCCGCACGGAACCGACTTACTCTCGGGTTGCCCTATGGGGATTTGTCGGAAGCCGACGAGGCGTTTACCGAGGCTGGCATTCTCGCCCAGCCCGCTCCGGCTGGTGATCCCATGAAAACCGAGTTTCCTTGGATTGACAAGCTTGACTGGGTCACCACTTGTGTGAGTGCTGAAGCATGGCGACGGGCTGAAGCCGGGGATGTCATGTCCGGCCTTGATTTGCAAACCGCCTTGGTGCAGTGGTTGAGGCAATGCTGCACGCGAGAGTTTATTGACGAGCAGTACAACGCCATGAATTCCATGTCGGTGGCCCTGCAAGTGACCCGAGAAATTGCGTGGTGGAAGCGAAGCAAAGTGGACCCAGATGGCCTGAAGAACATCGCCCGCAACGTCCTGCCTCAGCTCAAGGTAGATCGAAACAATCTTCTGATGGCTGAGGGTGATAAAGAACTCGGGAAGGTCCGGCTTGGCCGGTTGTTCTCGCGTCGCGGACAGCCAGATGCCAAGGCTTTCTTGAAATTTTTCACCGATCGAGACACCGATGCAAAAAGCTTCGGACGCCTCCGAAACTCCGGGTACTGGCGGTGGGTTGCTGGCCAACACAAACCGGAAGAGCTGACGGCCCAAAAGCTTGACGACGTGTATGACGATTGGTGGCGACGCTGGCGAATCCAAGCTTACGATCCGATCCTCAGTGCGCAACCGCCTGAAGCAGAGCGTATGAACCCCACCCGTTACGCCGCGGTACAAAAGATTGTCCCCGAAATTCAACCTTTGTTTGAAGCTCGCAATCGTTTGCTGGTGGAAGTGAACGGCACGTGCGCGGCATTGGCCGTCTGTGCCCAGTACAAAAAAGTTGGTCGGTGGCCCCAAGATATGCGCAGTGCACGGGGCAATACCCGTCGCTTGAACGTGGTCGATCCATTTTCGAGAGTTTCTGATTTCTTGAAATTCTGGAAGCCCAGTCGGTTGCGTGTCAACGGTCATCGCGGTGAGGTGGAGATTGAAGCAGGTTTGCCGGTCATCTATTCCCTGGGCTTTGATACCGAGGACGGAGATGCCAAAGTGCACACCGACAGTGGCATGCAAGGTGACATCGTGCTTTGGCCTCCTTTGCGCATGTTGGAACGAGAGCAAGGTCTTCGGGACTGATCCTTCACCATGACGAACACAGAACAAGTTGTCATCATTGGTTCAGGTCCCGCTGGTTGGACGGCGGCAATCTACGCTGCTCGGGCCAGCTTGAATCCCCTCTGCATCATTGGGGTTCCCAAAACCCAACCCAGCATCGTGCTCCCCGGAGGGCAACTGATGTTGACCACTGATGTGGAGAACTATCCCGGTTTTCCTGAAGGTGTGACCGGGCCCGACATGATGCAGAAGTTCCGCGAGCAGGCCGAGCTATTCGGCACGCGGGTTTTGGATGCCGATGTCGAATCCTGTGATTTCTCAGGTCC
>CAXBRK010000244.1:0-1859 GCA_963978155.1 uncultured Phycisphaera sp.
TGATCCCGAAGCGTGTGTGTTCGCGGCCCGACTGGCGTTGGCGTACCGGCAAGAATTTGGCACCGATGTGGTGATTGAGATGTGGTGCTACCGGCGACACGGACACAACGAGGGCGACGAGCCCACCTTCACCCAACCCGAGCTGTACGAACGCATCAAGAACCAACCCCGCGTTGCCAAATCCCATGCGGAGCGGCTCGTTCAAGAGGGCGTCCTGACAGAAGAAGCGGCGGAGGGCATGCGAACCGCCCGACGGGAACGCCTCGACGAAGCCCAGACGCGAACCAAAGACGCCCCCGTGGCCCCTGGCACCCCGGGGTACCGGAACCATTGGTCTGGTCTGACCGAAGAGTGGCACGACGAACCCGTCGAGACCAATGTCCCGCTGGCCACCTTGCGTGAAGTCAGCAACGGTCTGGCCAAACTCCCCGCAAACTTCGAACTCCACCGCAAACTGCAACGCTTGACCGAGGCCCGCTCCAAAGCCATGGAAGATGGCAGTCAAGTGGACTGGGCCACTGGCGAATTGTTGGCGTTTGGCACGCTCCTCTTGGAAGGGCATGCCGTTCGTCTGACCGGACAAGACGTCCAGCGTGGCACCTTCAGCCACCGACATGCGGTCTTCGTCGATCAGAACAGCGGCGAGAAGTACTGCCCGCTTGACCATCTCCGCGAGGAGCAAGGTCGCATCTGCGTGCACAATTCACCGCTGACCGAGAGCGCCTGCTTGGGCTACGAGTACGGCTACTCCTTGACCGACCCAAGGATGCTCATCTTGTGGGAAGCCCAGTTTGGCGACTTCGCCAACGGCGCCCAGGTCATCATTGACCAATTCATCGCCTCGGCGGAAACCAAATGGAAGCGTTCTTCAGGCTTGGTCTTGATGCTGCCCCATGGCTACGAAGGGCAAGGGCCCGAACACTCCTCCGCGCGCATGGAACGGTTCTTGACGCTGTGCGCGGGCGACAACATGCAAGTGGTCCAGCCCTCCACACCAGCCCAACACTTCCACTTGCTGCGTCGACAACTTGCCCGCGACTTCCGCCGGCCGTTGATCATCATGACGCCCAAGAGTCTGCTCCGACATCCCAAGGCGACCAGCGTGGCCACCGACTTCTCCGAAGGCCGGTTCCACCACATCTTGCCCGACTCTGCCGAGCTCGATCACGCCGCGGTTAAAGACCTGATCTTCTGCTCCGGCAAAGTGTTCTACGAGTTGGACCAACGTCGTACGGAAACCGGGCGCCGCGACCTTGGCATCCTTCGTATGGAACAACTGCACCCGCTACGCGTGGAGAGCATCAAGGCCGCCTTGGCCGCGTATCCCAACGCCCAACGTTTGATGTGGGTTCAAGACGAACCAAAAAATATGGGCGCCTTCCGTCACGTGGAAGCCTTCTTCCGCGAGGAATTGGAACTGGAGCTGGTGTACGTCGGGCGACGAGAAAATGCGTCTCCCGCGGTTGGTTCAAGCCGAATCCACGCCCGCGAACAACATGAAATTATGGACCTTGCGGTGGGTCGCACCGCAGAGGACACCGCCGACCCTGCGGCGGAACGCCTCGTTGAAGGCCCACGTCCCTGACCCTCAATCGGAGTACTGACTGATGTCTGTCGAAGTCGTCATCCCATCACCTGGAGAATCCATCACCGAAGTGACGCTGGGCCAATGGCTCTGCAACGACGGCGACTGGGTGGCGCAAGACGACAATCTTGTGGAAATTGAATCCGACAAGGTCACCCTTGAAATCCCCGCCCCCGCCAGCGGCGTCTTGCGCATCACGGCGGAAGCCGGCGCGGAGATGGAAGTGGGCGACATCGTGGCCACCATTGATACCGACGCAACCGCTCCTTCGGGG
>CAXBRK010000245.1:0-1844 GCA_963978155.1 uncultured Phycisphaera sp.
GATGGGCATGCTGAAGGAGAACCCAGCCGCCGACACCGAAGCACACTCGGTGCACACGGAAGCGAGTTCATTGCCGATGGCAGCGTTGGAGGCACAGTTGGGGCAACAGGTGTTCATGGTCAGGATCCTTTTATTGGCAATCTAATGCCAATAAAGTACACCCAGTGTCCCGCTGGGTCAAGGCGGTAAGAACAGCCGTACAAGCCAGAAAGACCCGAAAAACAAAGGGCCGAAGATCCTGTCCAATTCCTCCCCTCTGAAGGTAGCACCCCAGAAAACAACGATTAATATGAATTTATGATCCGAATAGCGCTTCTTCTTTTGCTCGGTTGGACCACCACAGTATTTGGTCAAGTGGATGTCACCCTTACAAATACGGTGGGCATCACCTACAAGAGCAGTTGGGATGGAAATCTGCTTATCTTGGAAGCGGTAGAGGGTTGCTCTGGGTACGCCAAGGTCCGAATAGAAATATCAGAACCCGTGGTTGTGACGTATACCGCTTCGCGTATTTGCGGAGGCAACCCTTCTGTAGACCCTCCGTTTGGACCATTCAGCAACATTCGAAACGACTGGATTGTCCAAAACACTCCTAGCACCTGGTCAGGTTCCTTCACCGCCCAACCAGGGGTCTACTGGTACTGGTTCCTTGGCTTCGATGGACGGTTCTGCTTTGATTGTTGTGGCGGCGACTTCAACGAAGACGAAACCGTGGATTTCAACGACCTCCAAGTGCTGCTGTCTAATTGGGGCTCTTCCGACGCTGGTGATGCCAACTACGACGGGATGACGGACTTTGCCGATCTGGTGATTGTGGCCAGCAATTGGGGCGCATGTTCCAACTGAGATCTGTGCCAAATTGAGAGATGCAGACAATCTACACTCGGGGTCATGATCGACCAGAGGCTCGGGCCCTCAAATTTCTTCACACGGTGAAAACACTTCTTCTTTAAGGTTCGGGAATGTTCGAATCCATGCTTGCTCTTTGTCTTGCCCTCGAGGCGCCCGCACTGCCTGAACCTCGGCTCAATCCTCCCCCGATGATCTTCCGAGAACTCGGAGATTTCCGTCGCAGTGTGCAAACCGATTCGGAAGAAGCCCGATCTTGGTTCGATCAAGGCATGGCTTTGATGCTGGGCTACAACTTTGATGGCGCCATTGCTTCCTACCTCGAGGCGATTCGACGAGATCCGGAGTTTGCCATGGCCTGGTGGGGCATCGCGTATGCCTCGGGACCAAACCAAAACAATCCCGCGATCATTCCGCCCAAAGACGAATGGAGCTTCACCGCGGCCAACCGGGCCTATGAACTCCGCGAACGTGAAACCGGCGCCAACCGAGCCCTGATTGAAGCAATTGTCACTCGCTACCAGTATCCCATGCCCGAGGACCTCACCGACCAAAACACGAAGTACCTCGAAGCGATGCAGAAGGTGCACGAACAATTCCCGTTGGACACCGACGTGGCCGTGTGGACTGCAGAAGCCATGATTTGTTTGCAACCCTGGGACTACTGGACCCTCGATGGCGAACCGGTGGGTCGTACACCAGAGTTCCGCGCGATTTTAGAAAGCGCCATGCGGCGGTACCCGGATCATCCAGCGGCCAACCATCTGTACATCCACACCATGGAATCTTCCCCATGGCCGGAAATCGCCGAGCCCGCCGCCGACCGACTGGGCACGTTGATCCCCGGTTGCGGTCACCTAGTGCACATGGCCTCCCACATCTGGATGCAGACCGGCCGCTACGACGATGCGGCTGAATGCAATCGCAAAGCCGCCGCCTTGGACAGCGCATGGTTCGAAGGCGATCCCTTGGCAGGTGAGTATCGTTTTTACGCC
>CAXBRK010000246.1:0-1839 GCA_963978155.1 uncultured Phycisphaera sp.
GGCCCGGAGGGCTTCGCGAATGTCTTGGAGTTCGGCAAAAGGACCGCTGCCCGCAAGACCTTCCTGCATGGTGGGCAGGAGGGAGTCTTCAGAGGGTTCTGGCTCTGAAATTAGATGGAGGCCTCTCACGTTGAGTTGGAGAGGAATTTCGGAGTTGATGTAAGCGATGTTGGCCTGGAGCACGTCTACGCGAATCAGCGATCGCAGCAAGGCTTCCGCGTCGTACCAAGCGATAGGAGGCACCGTTCCTGATTCTGTAATGGCTTGGAGCGCTTCCTGGGTGTAGGGCGCGAAGACATCAATCGTATTGAAGACATCACATGGTCCGCCAAGCTGCAGCCCTCCACCATTAGAAATACCGGTTTCAAAGGCCCCCCCACAGCCTTTGTCCAAGATTTTCTTCGCACGAAGAGTCATGCCATCCTTGCCTTGAAGGACGAAAACCGTGTGCCGAGGTGTGCGGAAAAAGCCTTCAAAGCCGATAGAGGATCTTTGCAGGCCGAAGTCACCTCCAGTGGGCGTGGTCCCTGTAACAATCAGGGTGCCTTGAGAAGCAACCGCGCGTTCAACTGTGCCTTCAAGCTTGAAGTACTCGCTTTGGAAGTGGACCGTGGATCCTGGACCAAGAACCTTAGGAACGGAATAGGCCACTTCCCCCGGCGAAGGTCGCGAGGCAAAAGAGTTCAACCCATCTGAAATGGCTGCAAAAAGCAATACAGAGACGATCATGGGCAGGTTCCGGAGTACTTGGTGATGTAGTTCAGGTCGAGGATGTTCACAAGCCCGTCGTTGTTGACGTCCTCAGGGCAACCCAAACATGGCGGGTCTGATTGGCCGGAGGCTTGAATGAAGTCGAACACCTGATTGAAATCTTCGGCGTCGACGGTCCCGTCTTGGTTGACATCGCCAAGGCACTGGCAGACGTCAGGGATGCCGTCAGCGTTCACATCGTCAACATTACGGTCTTCGATATCACAGAAGTCGAGGATGCCGTTGCCGTTGCAATCTTGGCCTTCGAGTTCACACTGATCGGGAACAAGGTTGTCGTTGCAGTCGGTGAAAAGATCTGCTTGGCATTCGTCAAGGATTCCATCGTCGTTGCAATCCAATGATGGATCTTCGGTAACTTCGGTGGAATCAGGCGTACCGTTTTCGTTGCAATCGTCAAACAACGACTGGAACATGAACATTTCGTACCTGGTGTCAAACAGCCTTGGTGAGATGGTCAATTCATCAGTGCAGAACGGTTCAACCGGATCGGCTGTGCCTCTGTTTGCAACACGTCCTGAAACAAAGGCACGTACATATTCAGAGGTAATCTGGCCTGTAGCGGTCCGATTGTTTAATCCAAGTGACAATCCTCGGCTGAAACCTGAAAGCCTTGGAGACCCAGGCAATGCAAAGCCACCAATAAGATCCCACGAGGCCGGCTCATCAACCTCATCCTTGAAGCCCAAAAGGATTGCGGCCCCGGTGCCTTGATCTGTGGAGTTGCTGCTTGCTGCCCCCGTGTCGCCAATGAAGGCGAGCCCACCTTCTGCGTCGAGAACGGATAGTGTTTCAGAAAGACCGTCGGTAGACAGGCTGATTCCAAACTCATCACCTGATATCAGTCTCCCCTGCGAAAACTCGACTGGATATTCAAAAGGTGGGAGACTGTATGTGACCGTCAGAGGCGTAAAGAGATATCGAATATCTGGACTGGAAGGCCCATTTTGAAGCTGGATGGCATGGGTTACACCAAACGATCCGGCCAAAAGGAAATCACTGTCAAACGAGAGAGATCGCCCGAACTGGAGAGCCGAGACTGACCCAACATACGTTTGCGTGCTTGATGCC
>CAXBRK010000247.1:0-1821 GCA_963978155.1 uncultured Phycisphaera sp.
TTGCGCGATGGAAAAATTACGAGCCGTTCTGGTCAGAGGTCCTAGAGGCCTTTCCTGCCGGCCGCGTCTCGATACCGACCTAAGGCAGTTGCCTCATTGCTCCTCGTTGGTCGGGGCCAAAAGAAGCACTCTGAACTTGGGCAGGAACCCTTCTTCTTATTGGATCGGATCGATGCCAATACGATTGTTGACTATTGCTTTCGACTCGGCATTCAGCTGCTCGAAATATTGAAGAAATCTTTCCTCATCTTCTAATCGGAACGCAATCACCGCTGCCTCGATCCGAGGTGCTGAGATTTCCTCCCCGTACTCTGTTGAGAGTTTTTCCAGCTGGTTGAGGGCCTGAGTTAATTCACCCGCAAGAGCCATGCACCTCAGTGATTCTGAGAGCATCTTTACTTTTCCAACAACTTCGTTGTTGAGGTCGGACGCGGTCTCGAATGACAATTGAGCCTCGTGCAGATTGCCTTGCTGTTCATGCACCATAGCCCGGATTTGATGTGCTTCAGGGACATCTGGATTGATCAGGAGGGCCCTCTGTACAGATGTATCTGCTTGGGTGAGTGCGTCCGAATCCGATCGGTCAGATTTGTAGATTTCACTATGGACCACGGCATCGATCAGCCAAAATTCATAATCAGCGATCTGTTGTGATCGAACACGGTCTAGTCTCACCCTTGCTTCCCCTAATTCCCCAATCTTGTACTTAAGGTCTGCTCCTATCGCTTGAATAATGGGACTGGTCGGACGTTGCCTCAAAATTGGATCAATCTTCTGAAGCGCTTCCTCAGGCTGAAAGGTCTCTCTGATCCGAATCACGCGCCCGGCGTCAGCCAACTCCGTACGGTTCAACGGTTGAAGCCTTCTCAAGCTCGGTGGCATGGGCATCAGATTGGCTCCTCTACTGTTTCCGAACAGAGAAAGCAGCCTTGTATCTTGCGTGGCCTGGCCAACAGCAGTTGCGACAGCCCGGACAGAGGGTTGTTGTGATCGTTCCAGCAAGCGATTTGTTTGTTCTATCGCCAAATCGAATTTTCCCATCTGCACATCGATCAAGATTGCAAGGCTCGCACCACGGACAGACAACGGTTTCGATTTATTGATCCAAGATACCGCATCGGCCAATGAACCATCTTCATAGTGCCATTCAGCGATTGACTCGGCACATTCTTGATTTTGGGTGAGTCGAAAATATTCTTCGGCCACGGTGAAGGCGTTCGAATCATTTACTTTTCGAAGGGTGTACGCGTTCATTAATTTGGCTTCAGGGTCTCCGAGATCTTCGGCTCGGCCGTAGGAAACAAGAGCCTCGGCCGGCCATCCATTGATAAGGCATACATCTCCGTACCTTCTCCACGACAGGACATCGTCAGGGTTCTCGGCCAATCTTTTTGCATGATTCTGAATCACCCTTTTGGAGATCACGTCTAAATTTGGGGGCGGACTTGGACGTGGCATTTTGGGTAAGTCAACCGCAACCTCTCCGCAGCTGATCGGCAGGAAAAAAAAGAGTATGACGATCATTCGTATGTGATTTTTCATGAGTTCAGGCCTTTGGTCCCACGTCTTCTACTTGAAAGACTGTTCTTTGTTGATCAATTGTTGCCCCGGCTGGAGCGGTCCTGGGATCAGCTCCTTGTCGCCGTTGGACCATCTGATTTCCAACTTGACAACACTGGCGGAATTAGGGCACAGCAACAGAGGTGGAGTGTCGGCGGCATATCCTCCGTCACGCCGGACTCGGTGGCGAATGACTGATCCTTCCTTTGTGTGGACATCGACAATCGCCCCAACCGCTGGGAGCCCGTTGTCCAAAACTCG
>CAXBRK010000248.1:0-1815 GCA_963978155.1 uncultured Phycisphaera sp.
TATTGGCCGTCGGGCTTCCCGGCCTTGGTCTTCAGATTTTCGATGCGACCGGTGTAGGAGCGGTTGACCCCTTGTTCACGAATGGTCACCTCCACAACCCCAGCCACGTCAACCACCACACTGCCACCATTGAGCAGGGGAAATCGAACATCTTCTGCCTGGGTCAGGCCAGAACAACACGCGACAAAAAGGACAGTAAGAGCAAGTTTGTAGTTCATGATGGCACTCTTGTCAGGTTCTTAAATCATGGTGAAAATCAGAGGGATGGACTCACGGAAGTTCAGCGGCCGCCGATGCCTCGGCCACCACCGCGAGGAGCCCCACGTCCGCCCTGACGCCCTCCCCGGTCGGCATTTCGCAGCGCTTTGATCTGCTCTTCAAGCTGTGTGATTAGAAGTTTTGCCGCAGGAATGCTGATTCCGAGTTCAAGATCACATCGAATGGCGACAGAGGTGCTCCGCTGCATCAAACGAAGGATTTTCTTCCAACGTGTCAACTGGTAGTTCAATTGCTGCATTTCCTCGGATGGCCCGAGACCCGCTTGCAAACCTTGGATTTCAATCAAGGCCTCTTCACAGTCGTTGAACAACCGGCGCCAGGTGTCGCAGTATTCGTCGTAGAGCTCTTTCCCGGTCACCTCATCCGCGTCAAAGTCCACAATGCCATGCAGAAGCATCAGGTCTTCCAAATCGTCGGTCATGCCCTTGGAAATCAGAAAATCACCGGCTTGCTTGGCGGTGAATTCAACCGCCGCTTTGTCGCTGGCATCAACCACATACGAACCTGATCGGTCAAGCGACCACTTCACGCTTCGCCCCTCCCAAGTCGCCGAAAGCATCATGTCGCCATACACCAAAGCGTCAAGAAGCATGTTGTCGTGCCCCTCGCCTTCGCAAACCTCACGGCCAAGTTCCAGCGGGCCGCGGAACATGCCAAGAAACGCTTCACGATACTTGCCATAGGTGTTCTCGTCGTCACGCACTCGTTCGAACATCATGGACGAGCCCTGCAACCCTCCAATGGCGGCATCAAAAGTTGTGTACAAATTGCAGAAGCTTAAGGAGAGCACCGCTGAGGACCCTACCGCTTGGTTCACCCAACAAATCGGCGTGGCATCAATACCTTCCGCCTGAAACTCAACATGCCAAACCCTGGCAATTTCGCCAAGCAAATCAAAATCATTGAGTGACTTTTCCGTTTCCTTGACTGTCCCGTACCAATAGCTGTCTTCCCGGCGGTCATTGCATTCCACTTTGAACACGATGTAATCGGGATTCATCCTCTTCAATTCAGGAATCATGGCCTGGTACGTCTCGGGGACGATGTCGGTTCCCACCTGTTCACGGCCCTCATACCCAACCGGGATCACCGCAACCAGGGGAATCAGATCACCATTTGAATCAACTCGACGCGCCCACTTGTTCACTTCCTCCGGCTCGGACATTTCGATCATCGGAACTGACGACGACGGGTTCGAAGAGCCGGCGGCCGCTGGGGCACTTTCTTCATCACGGATGATGTCGCGGATTTCGGATTTGGGAATTCGAAGCTCAATGCCACGGATCAACAGCACCACGGCCTCATCATCTTCAGAGATGATCTGACCCGAGATGATCGCATTGTTGATCTTGACGATCTGGTCCTCGGCATAAACCGAAGTGACGGCGAAGAGGGTCAAAAGTGAAGTGATGAACAATCGAGGCATTTGGAACTCCTGATTCAAATCTTCTGAGCAAATGCATCCTACCCCACTCAACCCCCAGATCCGGGGATATCGGGCCAGAAATGCCCAAACCGACCGGCCAACTACGCCAG
>CAXBRK010000249.1:0-1800 GCA_963978155.1 uncultured Phycisphaera sp.
CATGGGTCTTCGCACTTGGTCGTAACTGAGTGTCATGACTGTTCGGTCTGAGTTGTAAAACTCTGCACACTTGTCGGACCATTCCAAACCGCAGAATTCAAGAATCTCTTGGGTCACCCCATTTGGTTCTTCGATGAGTTCCTCATAGCTCACATCCAGCGTTTGCAACGGCAGAACTTGATCCCAATGTGCTCTCAGTTTGTTGTGCTGCTCCAGTAGGCATGAGATTCCCTCGAGGGATTGAAGCTCCGGATGGACCTGCCCGGCAAAATTTCCCAGCATGCAAGAAACAGCGACATCCTTCGCCGAACGGTGGGTGTAGATCACCTTGGCATTGGGGAAGAGCATGGCGATGAGTCCCAGAAGTCTCATGTTCAACAATTGCTTGTTGACGAAAAGGTCGCCTTCAGTAAATCCATAAGCGTCAAGTTCCGACTCGTAAGCATTGGCAAGTCGATGTCTGTTCTCGATCGACATCCCTTTGGCACTCGCTGGCCAAGGGGACCATGATCCGATGGCATGTTGGAGCTGGGTACTCATCACGTGGATGCTCTTGAATTCCCCGACTCCGGTTGCTTTCGGGTGGGCATCAAGAATCTGTTCAACCAGAGTGGTTCCTGATCGTGGCATGCCCACAATAAAAACGTGCTCTTTTGCTGAAGGTCGAGGTGAAGAATCGACCGTGTATTGACTGGCGTCGAAACATTCGATGATGCTGTCAATATTCTTTGAGAACTGTTCTGGATGAAATCTTTCGGAATCAGATCTCTTTGCATCCGTTGCATCTTGCATCGCGGTGTCATATTGATGCATTGCATCGTTGACGAGAGCTCTTTGGAGGAGGAGCCGCCTCCTTTGTCGAGCCCCGGACATCCCATGGTCAAGCATTGGATTTGCGAGACATGTATCGAGAACATTCTTTGCTTGATCGAGATCGCCCGCTCCAAAATGACATTTGGCTCGGATCATTCCTGAGGCGGGCTCTTCCTTGGGGAGGTCGGCTTGTTGGAGCACTTCCAGCGCTTGTTCTTTTTTTCCGGTTCGCTCGAATATCGAAGCCAGGGAGATCAGTGCCTGCTGATTGCCTGGCTGCTGATTGAGAACCTCGCGGTTCAGCGCAATGGCCTCTGCCGATTCGCCAAGTGAAGCAGAGATCATTGCCAACAAAAGTGTGGTCTCAAGATCCGATGGCTTTGATGTACTGGCACGTTGGGCATGTTCTTTGGCTTGTCCGTAGAGTCCTTGAGCATGCCGAACTTTTGCAGCGGTCAGGTGTGCTCGGTGGTTTTCGGGAAACTGCTGGAGGGTGGTGAGGCTGGCTTGAAGTGCCGCCCCCAGATTCCCTTGGCTCAATGCCTGCACCATCGCGGTTTCTAAATTGCCAATATCTGACATGTTCATGGTTGGAGATTTTCAGCTGAGTTACGGACTTGACTTCGTCAGAATCGAATTCAGCCACCACAGCAGCAGTGGTGTGCTTCCGAGGCCCAGCACCAGCATGACTTTAATGTAGTTGCGTTGGAATCGGTGGCTCTGTTTGCGAACCAACAACGCAATTGCAATGGGCAGGACGATCTGCAAGAACACCACGAACGTCATATTGAGTTCAGCCATCAGAAGTGAGCCCATAAATGAACCATAAAGCATTCTGAATGCTGATTCTCAGATTTCACTGTTCAGGGCCTTAACACTTCCTTAACATAAGGATGTCGTGTCGATCTTGCTCTCCTGCCTCCTGATGACTCTGCTGCCGCCGAGCAGCGCAACTCCTCGCCCCGAGCTGAACGTCGTCAATGGCAG
>CAXBRK010000250.1:0-1758 GCA_963978155.1 uncultured Phycisphaera sp.
TGCACCAGCAAAATGTGCAGTCGCCCGTCGACCAAACGGAACGTGGTGATGTCGACGGCCACAGGGCGGGTTGGGATAGGCGGAACTCCAGGCGGTCGCATGTGACCAACGTGCCAGAAACCCATTTGTAGGGCAAGGTCAAAATGACCTTAAATTGGGATCTTGCTGCTGCCCAACGAAGAACTTCTCTTTCGAAGAAACAGAAAAAGAAAGACTTAAATTTATTTAAAGGGGGTTTTTGAAGTGTTTTGAGATCATTCGACAAAAAGGTTGGATCTCTCAAATCATTTTTAGTGTTTTGACTCATAATCTGTCGCGGGAAATGTTCTGAGCCACCGCTGACGTGCGAAGTTGCCCTGCCTTGGGTCAAATCCCGATCTTTGGGTCTTGAAAGAGCGTCTCGAGCTCGGATGGGCGTCCCTCTTCTCGTCGTGAGCTCGATGCTGTCGACTCGATGTAGGACAGCAGCTGAGTTCGGCACCTTGAGGACAGGCTTGCCCAACTTGACCAGCAGATGTTGCAAGGCCAACCCATGGATGGGTTGAGCTCCAATCGGCCCTGGTCTTCGGACTGGGGCCGATTCTCATTGGGTCAGTTGAGTCAATCAGTCTGAAGGTGCTTCGTGGGCCAGTCGTTCCAAGACAGGCTCATCTCCAGGCGGCATCTTGAAATCATGCAATTCTTTGGGCCAAACCCACCGAAGTTCTTGGTGGTACAGCGCCTTCGGCGGTTGCGTGATGGTCACTTCGAAGAAGTGAAGTTTGAAGCGTGGATCGATGGTGATGACTTCCGCTTCTGCTTTCAAGATGCCATCAACCCCAAGCTCCTCTTGGACCTCTCGAATCACGGCTTGCCTCGGCAGTTCGCCCGGCTCTACACCACCGCCAGGAAACTCCCAGTATCCCGGAAGTGACCCCTCCTCTTGTCGTTGTCCGATCAGGATTTGTCCCGCATCGTTCCGAATAATCGCGCAAGCAACTTCTTTTGGCATATCGGGAGAGGCTATCGGATCGCTGGATGGGATGCGAGCAGGATCTTCCAAGGAAGCAAGGCCTCAACCGGGTTGAGGCCTTGCTCGCGATGGTTCGGATAACCCCACATGAAGAGGGGGTATCTCAGGCTCCCGAGAAGGGCACGTGGGAGTCATGCAGGATGATCTTGAGATCTCCCTTGCTGTCACGTGTGTACCCAAAGGAATACTCCACTTTCACCACGTCGCTCCCGTCGTGCGGAGTGAAGTAGTAATTGCCCATGGCAAGACCGGTATCCCCAAGAATGGTGGTACCAATGTTCTCCCATCGAACATCTGTCCATGGTTTGATCGCAAAGCCATGGTCTTCTGGGAATGCATCGTTTCCACCAACGAAATAAGACAGCGCTGCATCGAAATCCAGACGGAATTGTTTGATGGAAGCAAGGGTCGGTTTGAACAGAACCTTTCCTTCTTGGTAGTTGTAGAAGGTGTTGATGTGTTGTTCAGCGGCCGCCTTGTAGTCGCCTTTTTCAAGGAAGACCCGGCCAATATTGATGATGCCTTCTCCCCAGTTTTTTTGGGCTTCAAGAATGTGCTCTTCCGTGATCATGTCATGTGCTCCATTGAAGTTGAGGTGGCGGTCGGCCAAAATTGACAATCCTCGCCACTGCAATGTTTCCCTTTCGATGTGGACTACGATCTTATTCCGCGTTTGGTTCGCCGGGAGTTCTGCCAATTGATATTTGGGGTGATCAAGTGGCTGGTGTCCGCTTCCTGAGCCAAAG
>CAXBRK010000251.1:0-1752 GCA_963978155.1 uncultured Phycisphaera sp.
AGTCCGAGAATCATGCAAATCCGGTTCATGGTGTTGCGTCCTTTCGCCGGTCAAGCCGGCCTACCCTCCACATCGTCCCGATCTCAAACCGACTTGGGCTTGATCATGAATCACCGGAGCACAACCCTCGCAAAAGTCATAACCAGAATGCATTTGTTTTATCGGACGACCAGTTATCAAACACGCTGGTTTTCAGACTTCTTACCAGTGGCAGCTTCAATCGCTGTCATAATGAACAACTCGCACTTCCCGGAGTTCTTCATGACCACCATTCGTCAAATGTTGACTGTCTGCTTTACTTGTGTGTTGGCCACCACTGCAGTCGCTCAAGAAGCATCGGATGCCTCTGATATCCAAGCGATGAGGTACGCCACTAAAGAACTCCAAATCGAGTTCAGGCCCTCCATGGCCCAAGAAGAAGAACTTCGAGAGCAATTGATGTCAACCCCCCTCCCATTGACCATCCGGGAAGGATTTATCGATGCTGGGGAAAAAGACCAATGGAGTCTTCGTGCGCTCAATCGAAGAGCAAATATGGAATTCTCTGTTGCTGGAGTACAAAAAGTCAACGAAGGGTTGCTGCAAAAACTCAACGAAGAACTCGGGCTTGTGGGCGTGTTTGTGGTGCCCAAAGATATTGATCGTCAGAATGGCACCGACAACCGACCCGACAAAGACTTGCTTGTCTTTTTGGTCATCACCAACATCATCGAAGAAGTTCGAACTTTGGCCTCTGGAAGTCGGGTAGGCGATGATGCTGAAATTGCACCATCGGAACGTATCAACCACCCCGTTCACGAGCGGATTCGTGAACTCGCTCCCGTCCAGCCCGGAGAATTGCTGACCCGAGAATCGCTTGAAGCATTTGCCGCCGAGCTCTCGCTGCATCCGGGACGGACCGTTGATGTTGGGTTAGGCCGGGGTTCAGAGCCAGGCTTGGCCGTGGTGGATTTCAACATCACCGAACGCAATCCCCAAGTCTGGACGATTGCGGCTGAAAATACCGGCACGCAAGGGACAAGCGAGTGGAGATACATCTTGGGTTGGCGAGACACACAACTCACTGATCGCGACGACGTCCTAAGCGTGCAACTTCGAACGTCTGGCGATTCAGAAGCCACCGGCATCAATGCTGGCTGGACCCACCCCTTCTTGGGTTCTTGGAAGGGCAACGCTTTCTTCCACGCCGACCAATACATCTCCAGTCAGTTTGGGGTGCCGATCGAATTCGATGGCAGCAGCATGGGCCTTTCCTACTCGGTTTCTCCAAGACCACTCCCCTTGGGACGCAACCCCGCTCGTCCACACTTTGTGACCCCTTTCTTCAGAATTGGGATGGATCAATTTGATGTCACTCAGAGTTTTGTCTTCAACAGTGGGGCAATTGAGATTGGTGGTGGAGAGACCACTCTGCTGACCGCTCAAGCTGGAGTTTCAATGCAACACCTCAGTGAGAGGAGCACTCTCCGAGGCGGCGTCTCGCTGACTTGGCAAAGTGGAGACGACGAAGATGATGTCGGTCGATTCCAACGCGATGATTCTTGGTCCTCACTGAACGCCAACATCGATCTCCGCCGATTTATGGACTCCGAAGGCGTTGGTGAACTCCGACTTCGTGCAAACGTCGGCGGGGCCTTGAATGGTCGAGTGGCGCCACAGGCGTACACCGTGCTTGGCGGGATGAACACCATTCGTGGCTATCCGGAAGCGGCCGCCGCCGGCGACCAAGGCTGGTCTGCTTCGGTTGAATAT
>CAXBRK010000252.1:0-1750 GCA_963978155.1 uncultured Phycisphaera sp.
TTGGCCAAACTCCACGCCCCGGCCGCCGCCAGAAGGCGATCCACTCCGGGGGTGGCACCTTCGGCAAGTTGTCGACCAATGGGCGCGGCCAAGTCGTCCTCGATGCGCAGTTGAGGTCCAGCCAGCTTGGACAACTCTGCCGCCAGAAGTTTGGTTTCTTCAGCGTGGACCCCGGCCAAGACGACCGTGGCTTCGGCATCAAGTTTCCCAGCGATTTCGATGAGTCGGTCCGCCGCTTCCGGGCTGTGTTTGATGCGTTCCATCCCTTCAAGAACGCCTCCGGGGGCGGGGGCGGCGGTGATGGAGGTGTTGCCAACGGAAACGAGGAGCAGGTCGCGATTTGTGGACATCGGGACACAGTACCGCGTCCGCGAGTAATCTTCCCTTCGCCCATGACTGGTGGAATGGCCAACATGATTGATGGACGGGCTCTGGCGGCCGAAGAACGCCGGGTTCTGGGGGATCGCGTCGCCTCGTTGGCTGGGCAAGGCCGCCAAGTTCGCTTGGACGCCATCCTGACCGAGGGTGATGCAGGCGCCGAAATCTATGCCCAGCGGCAGCGGGCCGGGGCCGAGCAATTGGGCATCCAGTTCCATTTGCACACCATTCCTCAAGATGCGGACGAAGCGACGGTCCTCGCCTGCATCCAAGGCCTCAATGCCGATCCCCAGGTCCACGCCATGATGATGTTTTTGCCCCTGCCTGAGGGGGTGGAACCGGAACGCATCCAAGCGGCCATTGATCCTCACAAAGATGTCGAGGGGGTCAATCCTGCCAACATCGGCAACGCTGTCTTTGGCCGGCGTTCGCTGGTGCCTTGTACCGCTCTCGCGGTTCGCCACATGCTGGAACGCCGCGGCGTGGATTTGTGTGGCGTGCGGTGCCTCGTGGTTGGCCAATCCAACATCGTGGGAAAACCGATTGCGTTGTTGTTGATGCGATCCGAAGCCACCGTGTTCAGTGCCAATCGGTTCACCAAAGATTTGCCTGATTTGGCCCGCACGTGTGACGTGGTGATTTCGGCGGCCGGGGTCCCTGGGTTGGTGACTTCAGATTGGATCAAGCCGGGGGCGACCGTGATTGATGTCGGGATCAACCGCATCAAAGGCCCCGATGGCAAATCCCACGTGGTGGGTGATGTTGAGACCACGGAAGTTGCCGAAGTGGCCGGGGCCATTTCACCCGTTCCAGGTGGGGTTGGCCCGGTGACGGTGGCCATGCTGCTCCGAAATGTTGTGGAGTCGGCCGAACAGGCCGCAGAAGTCTGAGGGATTCAAGGCGTTGAAGAGGCGTCGCCAGAGGACGCGTCCAATTCAATCCATCCGCTGGCCCAAGCGGCAGCCACAACCACAGTCAATGCAAGCCGGTACCAGCCAAAGGGCGCGAGCCCTCGGTTCGTGAGGAAGCCCACCAGCCAGCGCACGGCAAAAGCCGCGCTGACGGTCGCCACCAGAACACCGACCACCAAAGATGGGGTGCCGAGGGCGAGCACGGTGTCTCCGTCTTTCAGCAGTTTGTACACGCAGGCCCCACCCAAGGTGGGGAGTCCGAGCAAGAATGAAAACTCAGCCGCTCGAGCCGGTCGCAATCCCAAGGCAACCCCTGCGGCCAAAGTCACCATGGAACGGCTGGTGCCCGGCCACATGGCAATGCACTGGGCCAAGCCGATGATCAATGCCGCCCGCAACGGAAGATCTGCAGGATCCGTATCCGCTTGGTTGGCGTTTCCTTGGCCCAATCGAAGCATAAG
>CAXBRK010000253.1:0-1749 GCA_963978155.1 uncultured Phycisphaera sp.
GGGGCCCCAAAAGGTCAACAGCGCGATCAAGTCATCAAAACCAACGTTGCCACTGTTGTCCAAATCTGCTCGGCACACTTTGCGAAAGTCGACGCAAAAGAGCAGGTGATCCGAACTGGAGGAATCTTGTTCCTGCAAGTCGTTGCCCTCGAGTTCGTCCAAAGACATTTCTCTCGTATCCAGCAGAAAGTCATGGCTTCGTTGCAGGTTGGAATCGCTGAAGATCATGTAATCGAGGTGCCCCGGCCAGAACCAACTGTTGTCGGAACGCCAGGTGTATCCCATGCGCTGCTCGGTCAGTCGAGAAACAATGTTGTGCAGGTGTGATCCATCAGGATCGGGCATGAAATCTGGCCCAAATGATCCATTGTCGGCGATGTCGCCGGTCACCAGTGTTTCCAGCTGCCTGGCCAGACCCACCAAATTCAAATCTCCCGCGATCAGGACTGGCACGTCCTCCTCAAGCGTGATCGGCCCGCCGGGTTGGTACGCCTCGCGCACAAAGGCCATCACCGCATCTGCTTCTTCTTGCCGTCCTTCATCATTGGAGCAGCACGGAAAATGGGCGTTGATGCAGAGCATGGGTGTCCCGATGGCATCGGTGGTGTTGATCAGAACCGCCAAGTTGCCGTCGATGGTCCAGCTGCCCGTGATGGGATAGCGGCTGATGGTCTTGCAGTCGTTGTGCCCGGCGGAGAACCATGTTCCGCCCAAGCAGGATTGGATCAGCGCTTCTGTTTCTTGTGTGGTGTGGCTGTAGATTTCTTGGAGGTGGAGGATGTCAGGACGCACGGCAATCCATTGCCGAAAAAATCGCTCTTGCCATTGGTTGGAGAAGGGCCGGTCGTTCAAGACATTGTGGGTGATCATCCGGAGTTCGTCGATCTGCTTGCGAGGAATGGATCTCTTCTCAATGGGCGGCGTTCCACCGACATCGAAGGTGTACGTCACCGCACTTCCAGCATTTGGGATTCGATCGCCACTGGCACCATCTTGTACGAACAGTCGCACGCTGGAGCCTGGAAATAAAGGTGTTTGCCCATCTGGCAAAGAAGTCCGATTGATGCTTATTTCGAACACGGAGCTGGTCACCGTCGGTTGACCACGAAACGTGATGTCGGTGTGGTACAGGAAGGTCTCATTGCCAGCGCTATAGAAAGTGCCAGAGCGCTCACCAGGACGCCATTCCAATTCAGCGCCAATCCCGCCGATGGACTTACCGGTCGAGGCATTCAAATCCGTATCCAAGTAGAGGCGGAGGTCATTGTTTTCGCTGAGATCAAATTGTGAGGATGCTTCGATCTTGAGAAAGAGGTTCTGATCATCATCGGCAATGGCCAGAGCCACAAAGTCGGGTCCGCCACTGCTGTCTCCAATGGGATCAGTGGCGGCAGGATCTACACCCTTCCAGTCCTCAAGAAGACCATTGATGCAGATGGGTTGTTGATCGCCCCAGGCGATGGGTTGGCAGAACAGAGCGGTGAGGAACAAGATTCGATGCACAGCGAATGACCCTTTTGGATGCAGAAGCCTGATACTACTGCCCATGGGACCGTACGCCAAAGCGTCAATTCGCCTTGCGGTGATTTTGAATGAATATCAACCTGAGACCGGTTGACCGCAATAGCAACTGGCGGGAGGCATCACGTCCGCGCTGCGCCAGGCCCGACGGAAGGCTTCATCCGCGAGTTTGGCTTCTTCTTTTCGACCCTGCCCCCGCAGTGCGTCGCGCAGACCCAACAGTGCCCA
>CAXBRK010000254.1:0-1748 GCA_963978155.1 uncultured Phycisphaera sp.
CCAAGTGCTCAGCCGTCTCCGG
Source organism: uncultured Phycisphaera sp. (assembly GCA_963978155.1). GTDB lineage: Bacteria > Planctomycetota > Phycisphaerae > Phycisphaerales > SM1A02 > UBA8653. Next base: position 23 of record CAXBRK010000254.1, read on the forward strand.
AGCATGATCAGGGGCCAGCCCCACTTCGGTGACCAGATACGTGAGCCACCGGGTCCTCCGGGCCTGGACTTCAAGGGCCACGGTCCGTCCCGCGTCAGAGAGAAGGTATTGACCAGCAGCAGGTGATTGAAGCAAGCCCCGCTTGCTGGCCAAGGCAAGGATTCTGGGATCGATGGTGGACCACGGGAAAGTCGCGGCAGTCTCTTGGGACTTGTACAACAAAACAACCACGTCCTCGATCGCGACTTGATCGGCAAGCTGTCGGGTACGAGCCCGTTGCACCCAGTAGCCATGTCGAGGGGAAAACATAAGGGATCCCGCAAAAACAACCCCGCTCACCACCGTGATCGTTCCTGAGGCTTTCAAGGACTCGCCTTGCCAGAGAAGTGGAATCCAAGTGCTCAGCAGATAACCGAGGATTGCAGAGCCAAGGGCGACCAGGACACTGACCAGGATCTGACTCTTGAGACGATCTGTGAAGAGTCGAGCCGTCGAGGCGGGAACAAGCAACGCTGCAATCACCAGCACCGAACCAACCGCTTCGAAAGAGGCCACCGTGGCAACCGAGACCAACAACATCAACACCATGTTGATGGCACTCGATGAAAAGCCAAGAGTGCGTGCCAATCCGGGATCGAATGAGACGAGACGAAGTTCCTTGAAGCAGATCACCACAAAGAGGACAGACAGCGTGACCATGATCAGCAACGACCAAATCGAGGAAGGCAGGGCGTGATACACATCGGTGAAACCAACGTCCCCAAAAGAGGCTGGAGCGTCGAACCAGACCAGAAGTTCCAATTGGCCGTACAACACGCAGTTGGGATCAAGATCGACATGATCCGTGTGACCCACCCGGATCAGAATGACCCCGATTGCAAATGCAATAGAGAACACCACCCCCATGGCGGTACTGGATTCCACACGGCCGTATCGCCTCAAGGCTTCGATAGAAGTCACCGTGAGCAGGCCAGCAATCAGCGCTCCAAGGAACAGGCCCAAGGGATCACGAGAGCCAAACACCAGATACGCACCGACCACGCCGGGGAGCACCGTGTGAGACAGGGCATCTCCCATCAAAGATTGGCGACGGAGAACCAGAAAGTTGCCCAAGAGGGTGCAGCCCACAAGCACCAAAACGGATGCGAGCAAGGGAAACAGATCGAGAGCGGGAATCAGATTCATGGCTCGGCCCCATGCCGAAGCTGATCTTCCAATTGGGCCACAAGATCTTCAGACAACACGTGCTCGACTTGATCCACCGACCAATCAACGTGGTTGGCCGCAATATCAGCATGACTGATGAGATACTGGGTCCAGAGACGGTGATTTCGCTGGATGGTCAATCCGCGAGATCTCCCCTTTGGCGTCAACGACCAAGTGGAAGATGAACATTGGACAAAGTGCTTGGCTTGGAGTCGACGCATCAAGCGATTGATTTTTCGGGCTGACCAACCACGAACCGAAAACAAAACGCTCAGGCCGTCGTTGGGAACAGCGTCATCATGATCAATGAAGTGTTCCAGAGCATGATCCTCAGCGATACGTTGGTTCCGGCAATACGTATTCCACTGACTTGAGACGAGACCACGCCGAGGCGCGAAGAACAGGCTGAACACAAAAATGGACCCGGCCACCAAAACAATGACGGGGCCGGTCGGCAAATTGGGCAAGCTGGAAGAAAGCGCCGCGCCGAACCAACCTGAGACACCACCAATCAGTCCCG
>CAXBRK010000255.1:0-1748 GCA_963978155.1 uncultured Phycisphaera sp.
GGGCCCCTAGCGTGGCTGGGATCATCGCATCCGTGCCGTACGTTCATTCATCAGGCCCAGGTTGCGTTACGTGTTTTTTGTCACGCTGGGTTCGCGTCCAAGTGCTCGTCCAGCTCCCACGGTGGCCATCCAGATTTCTGGATCCACTCATCCAAGATGTGGCATGGTCTTCGAAGTTGTGGCTCGTATTGTCGCCATCTTTCTGTCCGATTCGAGTGCACCATCTTCTTTGCTTCAAGAAAGCTGGGAGTCTGTTGAATGCTTGTGTCCCGCGTGGGGTCCAACACTTCTGGTTCGAAATCGAGCCCCAATCGTTCAAGGATGACCCGAAGGGTAGATTCAGGGTCTTCCACAAATTCTTCGTAACGCACATCAATGATGTTCGCGTCAGGAAAGCATGCATCGACGGCTTGGTTGAGTGCTTGCACCTTGGCCACCATGTTGGCCGTCGATTCAATGTCCAAGAAGTGACGGTTGATGCCGTTCGCAGCGAAGTGTTGGGAAAAGCATGACAGCACCACATCGCGTGGGTCTCGAATCGTCCTGATGATGAGGGACCTGGGCCACAATTGCAAAATCATGGGCAAATCGATGATGTTCATGGGCTGTTTGTGAATGAAGCACGGAGCCTTGGCGGCGTCGGGCACCAAGCTTTCCGCGGTCCGGTCGAACAGGTCCCGGAGTTGTTCGGCTTTCGAGCTGGTGTTGTCCGGCACCAGATGGGGCAAGCGTTCAATCGGCTGGCCCTGCAACAGATGTTGTCGGACAGTTGTGACCAACGGCGCCTCACCACTTGTTGCAATTGCTGAGTGTCCTGACAACATGCGTTCCAGCAGAGTGGTTCCTGTCCTCGAGAACCCCACCAAAAAGTGAGGCGGAGAAAGTGTGGTCTCCTCGCTGCCTGATCGGGGCGGGGTGGGATTCTGTGCGGTGGTACGACACCATTCGGTCCAAACTTGAACTTGTCGGGGCCAAAGTGTGCGGTCGAGCCTTCTCCACTCTGGGAGTTCGCCTTCCAATGCTCCAGCTTTGGTCCACCCCTCGAAGGCCGTCGTGGCGTCCCCAATCTGGTCCGCAAGCGTTGCCCGTTCGTGCCATGCCGCGGCTTTTGCCGCAGGGACTCGCAAGGCGTGAGGATCTGGGCAGTGCTTTTGGGCTTCATCGAGTTGGTTTAGCTCTCGAAGCACAGTGCTGCGCCGGACCATGGCGAATTCATCGCCACCGCTGGCTGATTTTTCAAAATCAACCAAGGCCTCTTTGAGTCGACGAAGAATCCTTCGCGCCTCTCCACGAATGCGCTGGATGGTGACCCGGTTGCTTCCTTTGGTCGCCAGTGCGCGGGTTGCAGCCCGTTCCGCTTCTTCTTCACATCGCAATTGCAGCAAGAGGCCAGCGGCCTTACCCAAGGCGGGGCCATCATCGGTCCATTGGTCAATCGTTCGCAGGATGGTCCGTGCGGCGGACGTTTGGCCGCTTTGCAGGTGAATCTCGGCCATACCCAGCATCGCGGGAGCAAAACCGGCGCGTTGCGTCACAGCGGTCTGATATCGCGCAAACGCAGCTTGTTTTTTCCCCGTGGAGGCTAGTCGATGGCCTTCTTCAACCAGTGCTCTTGCACTTTGGGGTGGTGCCTTTCGGCCTGAGTTTGGTCGGGATTCGTTCGAAGGCTGAGTCATTTGGTCCGGTTCAAGATACGCTAGTCGGTTCGACCCCGCTCTAAGGAGAATCTGATGTCGCTTGATTATGCC
>CAXBRK010000256.1:0-1746 GCA_963978155.1 uncultured Phycisphaera sp.
TTCACATAAAAGCGATATATATGAAAAGTTCTAGTCGAAAGCAAAAAACCAAAACAATAAAAGAAGATGACTGCAAATGTATCAAGAAGACAGGTGGTGACGAGTGGCGAGTGGCTGACATCACCCTCGCGTTTTTTCTCGCGTTTGTGAGTGCAGGTGGATTGAGCGGCGGATTGCTTGCTTTGGCCGCGCCGCTACAGATTTTGCTTGACCCCTCGGGGCAGTCCAATCTTCAAACTGTTCTCAAAGAACAGTCCTACGCAACTTATTTACCTGACAACCTCCTTCAGCTCGTGCCTACCGACACGTGGGATGGAGTGTTGGTGTTGTTTGCTTCTCTTCTCGTGCTCACAGCAATTGGGTCATTGGCTAATTACGGACATCAAGCTCTGGTTTTGTCGGTTTGTGTTCGTTCTGCCAGCAGACTCAGAAGCTTGGTATTCACAAGATTAATGGGTTTAGACCTCGCCCAGCTGCAAAAGCTTGGTGCAATTGAGGCAGTATCAAGAATCACTCGGGATGCATCTGCCCTTCAGAAGGGGTTTCAGGTTCTTATTGGGAAGAGCGTCACACAGATCGCGCGGGGCATCGGAGCGTTCTGTGCGGCCCTTTTTATAGATTGGAAGCTTGCAGCTCTTGCGATTTTGGTTGCCCCGCCCATTACAGTCGGATTGAGGTTCGTTGGTAAGAGGGTTCGGCTTAACACGTCTAAATCACTTGAGGCCCAGCAAAGGCTGAATCGTGTAGCCACAGAGTCATTGCAAGGGTTGCGAGCAATAAAAGTAGCGCAAGCAGAGTCTTGGATTGTTCAGCGATTTGAGACTCAAAATCAGATACTTCGAGTGCACGGTCGGAGAGTGGCTTTGGTCTCTGCACTCGCAAGTCCGGTTACGGAGACGCTGGCGATCTACTCGCTGGTTGGGATCTTATTGCTTGCTGCTCAGCAAGTTATGAAGGGGTCGCTCGGTTTAGATGAGTTTCTGTTGGTTCTCGCTTGTCTGGGTGCTTCTGGGGCATCACTTCGTCCGTTGGCCGGTCTCTATGCAGAGATCCAGTCTGCAATGCCTTCCGCCGATCGATTGACCTCGCTTATGGACCTTCCCCAAGAAGTGCAGACTGGTCGTGATGTTGGTCCTTTACGGCATTCATTAGCGTTCAAAGGAATCCATTTCACGTACCAAGGTCGAACCGAACCTGCGGTTCATGACGTTTCATTCACTGTGAACTTTGGAAAGAATGTGGCGATTATTGGCCCAAACGGATGCGGGAAGACCACTCTTGTAAGTTTGATTCCTCGTCTTCTTGATCCACACCAAGGTGCCATTCAAATTGACGGAGTTGATACTGCAACAGTTTGCCTGAGATCTATTCGTTCCCAAATTTCAATGGTTACCCAAGACTCAGTTCTTATTCGTGGAACTATTCGTGAGAATGTTGATTTTGGCCAAAATGCTTCGCTCGAACAAATCCAACACTCCTTAAGTCTCGCCGAGGCCGAGTTCGTCTATGACTTGCCCGATGGTTTGAACACTCAAGTTGCAGAGGGTGGCGTATCACTCTCGGGCGGTCAGCGGCAGAGACTGGCAATAGCTCGGGCAATCTTGCGGAACCCATCCATCTTGATCCTCGATGAAGCCACCAGCCAAATTGACTCTGAAAGTGAAGCCGAGATTGGTCGCACCATGCAAGCCTTCGGCAAGGACCGCACGGTATTGGTGGTCGCGCACCGGCCAGCCACGATTTTGG
>CAXBRK010000257.1:0-1710 GCA_963978155.1 uncultured Phycisphaera sp.
GGCCGGGTCGAAGGGCAGGTGGCTCTGCAAATGTTGCCAGAATGCCTGGGCTTCCTTGGCATGGCCATAGTCGTGGCTGGAGACGATCTCATCGAAATAGCGGTCGATGCCGGTACGCTCCACCTTTAAATCCAGGGCATCGCGATGGGCATTGGTGACCATGATGACCTGTTTGGACTCTCCGTGGCTGGCAATCTTGATCTGCGCGGTGATGCCGGTGCCAGTACGCCAGGCCAGGGTTTGCGTCTGCGTAGTCTTGATGTCAGCGGCGATCTAACTTTAGGCGCTGAAAAGACCATCCGAGTCCAAAAATTCATTGCGGCGAACTCATTCTTGGCCGAAGCAGGTTCCACCATTGAAATTGCAGCACTTCCAGACGAAAAAGGAAACTTAGACCTCAACAACGATCTAACCGCAAATGGCGACTTCACCATGATCGGCAACTTGACTGCCAAGGCCCGTAACCTAACCGTTGATGGAAGCCTCACCACATCCGCTTCGGTCGGGATGTCCTTAGCAATCGACGAGGGCGTCATGATTGACGGCGACTTGATGACCAACTTCAGCGATCTTGATATCAATTCAAATGGCCAAGTGGATATCGCAGGAGACGTGAACGCCGAATTCTCCGAACTGAACTTGGACGCGGGCAACCTCACGATTGGTGGCAACTTGAATGCCAGTAGCAGCGACGACCAGATCAGCGAAATTCATATCACCGCAAATGAGCTGGTGGAAATCGAAGGAGACGTCAACGCCAACTTCTCCAACCTCACGATGACGGGCAATCAACTTCAGTTTGGTGGCAGTCTGATCGAAGCTGGCTCTCTTAAGCTGATTGCGAATGGAGACGGTGATGAAACCCCAGTGCTCTTCTTGAACCAGGACGGCGTCGATTTGGTTATCCAGAGAGAGTTCATATTGAACAGCACTCCCCCCGACGGAGTTGCCGGAATGGCCGCTCTCGGCGATTTGGTCGTAGAGGCTGAAAATATCTACCTGGGAGAAGCCGCCACAACTTCACTTGGAAACCTCACCTTGCATGCCGACGGAATATTGCAAGTGAAGGACCTCAATGCTGTGAGAAATCTCACACTGGAAGCAGCCTTACTCTTGATCCAGTTGGATGATGACCGAATTGTCGACATGATTTCCGGAAGTGGTTTCACCGCCGACGTTACCGCGGTCGACAGGGATGGCAATGGCACCTTCCGCTTTGCCCCAGGTGGGGACAACATCCAACTCAGCGATGCCTTCAAGGCAAAGATCAATGCTGATGATTTCCTCATTGGTCAACCGGGGAGCAATTTCAACAAAGTCGGCTTGAGTGATGGAACAAGGCGAATCCTGGATGCCTCCTCGGTCGAACTCCCCGCACAGTTGCTCCCACCCGACGAGGACCAGCTGGCGGCCCAAACCGCCCAAGCCGAGCGTGAACTTGGCATGGCGGAAAACCAAGCGTTCCAAGATGCCTTCAACATCGCCGTGCGATCCAATCCTCTCGGGGAACTTGGGCGGCGTTTGGGATTGGTATCCCTCGACGCGAGCAATGTTGGCGGAGGAGACAACCAACCCACCAGCATCTCCGAGCTTCGGATCCGACCATCCGCCGCTCGTGCCGCCGTGGCTGCCCACCAAGAATTGATGGAATCGAACTCGGCCAAGGCCCTGCAAGCTGCCTGGGAGCGGTTCACAGCCGATCGGCCATCG
>CAXBRK010000258.1:0-1698 GCA_963978155.1 uncultured Phycisphaera sp.
CCTCCTCGGGTTTTGAAGCAGCGGATGCAGTGGTCGATCTCGTCCGCCAATTTCTTGATCAAGGTCTCCCGGAGCGAGTTCGAGGGGAAAACAAGGAGGTCGCAACTTCGATACAGAGATTTGTCGAGGAGTTCCGAAGCGCTCCATGGGTATTGGTGCAAGACGTTGAAGCCAACACTCTAATTCGAATGGTCCTGCGCTCCTTCAGCAGCGATACCTTAGCGCCCGACCCTGAGGACACTGCGGTTGAAATTGTTGGCTGGATGGAATCGGCGTTTGATCCAGCAGCGCTGCGAATTGTGGTTGGTATGAACGAAACCATGGTTCCGCAGATGCCAGCCCCGGAACCTCTGCTTCCTGATTCACTTCGAGACCAGTGTGGACTCTCGTGTCAAAAGACGCGAACAGCTCGAGACACATGGCTGATGTGGCTGCTTGAATCGTCTCGATCTTTCGACGCTCAGATTGATTATGTCGTGGCGCGTGAATCTTCTCAGGGGGATCGTTTGTTGCCCAGTCGGCTGTTGCTTCCTGATCTTCCAGAGACGGTAGAGCGGCTGCCCAGGTTGCTGTGCGATCGGTTGGATCAGAGTATTCGGGTTTCGACGGAGATGTTCCAGCACAACGACAGCACGCAAGACGTCAATTTCCCTTTGGTACCATCCGTGCTCCCCAGAGTGGAACGCATGTCTGTGACAGAGTTCCGCACTTGGTTGGACTCGCCACTGCGCTTCGTTTTGAAAAAACTCAGTTTGGGTCGGACTTTTGCCCCTTGGCGACCAGAGCTTGATGCAATTGAGTTTGGCAACTTGATTCATGGTGCTTTGGAACGCTGGGGTCGCGAAGAAATTGCCAACGGACCAACGAAGGATGTAAGCCGTATCTACGCCGCAATGAAATCCCACCTCTTGGCATATGCAAACGACATGTTTGGAAAAAAGAGACCTCCGGCGCTGCAATTGCAAATTGAGATTGCAGAATCTCGATTAAAGGCGTTCTCGGAGCATCAGCAAAAATTAGCCAGTGAAGGTTGGCACATCGAGCATGTCGAGTTGCACTTTACGGATCGAAAAGTTGACGAACCAAATTTGCCGGAACCAATTGCCCCTTTGATTCGGGCGGTGGCCCCGGAGATTGTGGTGACAGGAAAAATTGATCGCGTGGATCGCCACACCGACGGTCTGCGTCGAGCGTTTGATTACAAAACCGGGAATGACGGATCAGTAACGGCGGAGAGTGCACACAGAAAAGTTCCCAAGGACGGCGATATTCAGTGGTTTGACCTGCAACTTCCTCTGTATCGCCAGAGACTCCTTGAAGACGGTACCGGTGAAGTTGAAGTCGGGTACATCTTGCTTCCTCAGCACTTGAAGAAGACCAGAGTTGATCTTCTTTCATGGGGCCCCGAGGATTTTGAGTCGGCCAATGCGTGTGCTGATGAGATTTTGATCCGTGTGCAGGCGCTTGAGGCGAATCCATTGTCTGAGGTTGAGCTGGAAGAGATGGGAGCGTTCGATCGGGAGCGGTTTGGTGTGCTGTGGGGTGAGGGAATTCGCACTGTGGACGCTGAGGAAGAGGAGTCTGCATGATGGAATTCCACCCTCAACAGTTCACCCCTCCCACCCAAAAAATGATCATTGCCAATGCTGGGAGTGGCAAGACATGGTCTCTTTCGTCGGAATTCGCACGCTGGTGCTT
>CAXBRK010000259.1:0-1696 GCA_963978155.1 uncultured Phycisphaera sp.
CGCCGCCTCCACTATCGTGAGCCGGCGAGGCCGCTTCCGTACCCCGCGTGGGATCAAAACTTCTGATCCATCTTTGTAGTACCTGGCGCTGAGCGTCCGCGTGACGCCATCAAGGTCAGCGAGGCCATATCCAAAACCATTGCCAGCTTCTCGATGCTTCTTGGCATAGTCGCGGAGATATTTCCAAAGGTGAGCGGTCAGGGTGTACTTGGGATCAGGATCAGGCTCAAGAATGTCACGAAGTACCGGAGGTGCGCCCATGGGAGGTACGGGGAACTCATACGGCGGATTCTCGCCGAAGACTTCTTTGTCAAAGCACACGATGAAGATCCGTTCCCTGTGCTGGGGAACATAGTCTCGGGCATCAATAATTTGATCGAAGACGCTGTAGCCAAGCTCCTCAAGATTGGACTTGATGACCGGCCATGTTCTCCGCTTGTCATGAGATTTTAGATTCTTGACATTTTCCAGAATCACGATGGGTGGACGCTTGGCAGAAATGATTTCACAAATCTTGAAAAACAAGTTGCCTTGTCGATCACACTCAAATCCGTGCTTCTTTCCGAGGCTGTTCTTTTTGGAGACACCTGCAATTGAAAACGGTTGGCATGGGAAGCCTGCGGCCAAAACATCATGATCCGGGATATCACTTGGATCCACCTCGTTGATATCTCCCGTGGGTTTATCTCCCCACCATGCTTCATAGGTCTGTTGACTGAACTTGTCCCATTCCGAGGTAAAAACACACTGCCCTCCTAGGTTCTGGAGAGCCATCCGGAATCCGCCGATGCCGGCGAACAAATCGATGAACTGAAATGGAAGAACGGAGCTGCAAGGAGAGATCGGGAGTGGGGTCGACTGGAACGGAAATTCAGCCTGGGGATCCTCGTCCCGTATGGCTTCGACCGCCTCAAGCAAAAATCGATTCACGGAAAGATGAGATTCTTTCGCTTTCACCTCAATCCACCTGTACGTGTCATCAGGGATACGTCGAAATGCAAAATCTTTGGGCAAAAAGGGCCTCCACCTCAATGTACGGGCTGCGATGCACCGCCTATTGACTCAATGATATCACTGGCTCCCCACCAACTCTTGCTGATGGTTTTATCCACTGCCACATTCTGTCACCCTCGCCAAATTTCCTTCTTGCAACCACCAAAACTCTTGGCATACTCCTCGTCCCACCGGGAGAAACATCCCCAATTTTGGCCTCGTCCTGAGATTTGCCTCAGGAGGGCTGTCCTTTGCACCCTATGGAGAATCCATTGAGCTTCACTCTTGCCCCTGATGACCTGTGTTCCGACCTTTTTGTCACCGTCCATGCCCACCAAACCCGGCGGAAGGCGGTCATGCGTGACCCCCGCGGCCGTCGACCATCGGTCGAAGTCATCAAAGACGCCATGGAAGACGAGAACGGGCAGTTCGGCATCCCGCTGCGGATCATCGGGCTCTCGCTCCCCTTTGTGGCCTGTGCGATCATCGAACCCGGCGGCCGCGAGGCCGGGCCGACCATTCTGGATATTCGCAAGGTCCAGCTTTGCAAGCTGGATGAGAGTTACGTGAACGCCCTCAAGAGCTTTCCCACGGAAGGCCAGAACCAAGATGAGGACCAGCCGCTGTTCTCAGGCCTCAAACTGGACTTCTAAAGAAGGAATGCCCCCTCCGCCATCGCTTTTGGGAGAGGGGGGCGAAACAA
>CAXBRK010000260.1:0-1690 GCA_963978155.1 uncultured Phycisphaera sp.
GAGGGACATCTTGCGTTGCTACTGGCCATATTTAGTAGTGCTACCACGCGTGTTCTAGCCTGAATAAGTAGTGGCTGTGGCCAGTCCTGTGGGTTCTTCTCCCTGGTTAGGCCTGCCGTTCAGACATTGATGGTGACCGTCAGGTTGATTATGAAGATTTGTTGATGGTGATCAGCGACTGGTCCCAGCCCGCTATCTGCAACCCGCATCCAGACATTGCATGCGGGAAGCCACCCTTCCAGCCTCCGGCCTAAATTCCTTTCTGCCAGGTTGCCCACATGAGCCGAATCCATCGTGTTGTTTCAGTCCTTTCCTTTCTGTGGTTCGCACCTGCAGTTTGGGCCCAGCCGGTCAGCGTTCCCCCCGAAGTCCTCGAGCAGGACTGGGGCGAGGAAGTGCACTGCTATGCCGGTGCTCCCAAGAAAGAGGGCCTTCGCTTGTTGCACACCGCGGGCTACACCGTGGGGTATGACTCGAACCGAAGACTTCCCGCTTGGGTGGCTTATCCGCTCAGTGCCAATCAGGTCGCCACAGAAACCGCCAAACGTCCGAGCCGCTTTTCTTCTGACACCCGAGTGGGAAATCCGGTTCGGCACGACGACTACACCCATTCTGGTTTTGACCGCGGTCATATGGCGCCGAACATGGCGATTGGTCTGCAGTTTGGCCCCGAAGCGCAGCGTGAGACTTTTCTGCTGACGAACATTTGCCCCCAGGAGCCCGGTCTCAATCGGGGGATCTGGAAGAACATCGAGCAAAAAGAACAAGATGCTTGGCGACGGCAATGCTGCGAACTGTGGACGATGGTGGGTCCAGTCTTCCGGCCGACCGACCCAACGCTGCCCAGTGGGATTCGCGTGCCGAGTTCGTATTGGCGCATCACTCTGGATGAAGACCCGGGTCGGCAATCGCTCCGCGCGATCTGTTTGCACTTTGAAGAATCTGCAACCGAAGGCTGGCGGTACACCGTGGTCAGCATCGATGCCATTGAGGACTTGACGGGCATTGATTTCTTCACGTTGCTCCCCGACGAGGTGGAATTGGCGCTGGAGTCCGGCCGGGGCGATTCGAATTGGTGGTCGGGTGGTTGGACCACCGGGTGCGATCGTGATGGACCCACGCAATTGGCCCGCGGCGGTGCAGCAAAGCGTCCTTTGCCGCCAACCATCGCTCGTGAAATCCCAAAGGCCGTTGAAGAAGAGCCTGGTGCGGGGTCGTACTGGATCACCTCATCCAGTGGGATTCGGCACAACTCGTCGTGCCGCTGGTACAAGAAATCCAAAGGCCAACCCGGTACCGCATCGGAAGGGCGGCCGTGCAAGGTTTGCGGGGGATAGCCCTCAGCCTTCCGCCAACGCCTTGTTCAGTTGACCCATCATGGTCTTGGCATCCCCGAACAGCATCATGGTCTTGTCCATGTAGAACACATCGTTGTCGACCCCGGCGTAGCCCACCCCGAGCGATCGTTTGACCACCACCACGTGCTGGGCTTGATCGACGTTGATGATGGGCATGCCGGCCAGTGGCCCGGTCTCTTCGCGGGCGGCGGGGTTGCAGGTGTCGTTCGCGCCGATCACTAAGGCCACGTCGCACTCGGGGAACTCGGGGTTGATGTCGTCCATCTCTACCATCTGCTCATACGGCACCTTGGCCTCGGCCAAGAGCACGTTCATGTGCCCGGGCATGCGTC
>CAXBRK010000261.1:0-1684 GCA_963978155.1 uncultured Phycisphaera sp.
TGAGGCGGGGGGAAGCAGCAGTCGCATCACGAACCGGGTGATGGGTCGAGCGAACCAAATGGCGATCAGCAAACCAAGGTTCATGCTGAGTGTGGCGGCGGGCAAGTCGTTGACGGTCCAAGCAAACATGAGCTTGTCGTAGACCGAGGGGTCGATGGCAATCATCCACCGCTCACCAGGAGCGCTCACCGTGCGAGGAGATCCCCAAGAACGGCTCTGATGTGTTGTCGTGAGAAGCAACCAGCCAGCGGTTCCTGCACCCATCAACAGGCCGAGACCCAAGGCGCGCGATCGGTTGGCTGGGACGCAGATTAAACTCACCATTGCCCCAAAAGCACTGCCCAAGGCAATGGCAGGAAGGCAAACCAAAGCAAGCCAATCGAAAGTGGTTCTTGAGTTGGCGAGATACTCTGAAACAGCAACGCAGTACTCTTCAGCAGAAGCTTCTGGTTCGAGGTTTTGCATGGTCCCGGAAACTCGCACCACCTCGGTATTGGTATTCCCTTCATTTCCATTCGCAGCCATATGCAAATTTGTCAAAGCTGGGGTGTGTCGATGCAGTTTGGCTGTGTGCACACTTCGAAGGAGTTCGGGAAGCAAGAGCATCGACCACGCCAACACGCCCAGCAAGGCAAGTAGTTGCAGAATCCGAAGCCAAGCTTCGAGCAGTTTCCAAGTGTTCAGCAGCCGAGAATGGGCCGTCAGCGGAAAAACATCGTCTCCGTACTGCCAGTGGTTGAGCCCCTCGGGTTCTTCATTGGGTGCGACGGGGGAATCCATCACGCGTCTGCCACTGTTGGGGTCTTTGCAGGGGGCGATGTGGGGGTTGGCAACCCATCGGCGGTCCAGAGCAGTGCCACACCGGAAAGATGTTCGATGGGCACCAGGAGTCGAAACGCCCCTCGGGCAAGAGGTCGGGCCAACAGGCTTGAGATCATCAACATCACGACGGTCAAGGCAGCGCCATGAAGGGCATACATCCGCCTCAGACCGGTTTGCGCCATCACCGAAAGCCAGTTGTCAGGAACGTAAGCGCCGATTGGTCGAGGATCCTGGGCGGGCAGGGTGAGTGGGCTGTTGGCGTACAAGGAGGCGACACCAGCACCGGCCGCAAGCAGGCCGACGATGAGAGTCAGGATGCCGGCACGGCGCCAGCCCTGGGGCAACAACAGCCACGACCAAACCAAGCCAACAAAGAAGGCGGCGAGCAGGAGATCTTTGGTTTGCGATTGAAACAACTTCGTGAAACTGATGTTCACGTCGTTTCGTTCTTGGAACAGCGTCAGCACGGTGATCACATCGGCCAGCGTGGCATCAGATGCTCGGAGGGTTTCGAAAGCCCGTTGTTCTTCCGGAGTGTCTCCCGGCCCCTGGAAGAACGACATGAGGCCATTGTTCGAATGTCTTTGATACATGCTGTCGCCCATGGCTTCCACCGAGAAAAAAGCGACGTTCCAAAGGACAATGGCGGCAATGCCAACCAACAGCAACCGAACCAACGTGCCGGCCGTGGCCGCTCGCTGGGCAAAGGGTCCAAGTGGCGGTGTGCCAATGAGGGGGTTCAGGTTCCCGCACTCGGGACAGCGAATGACCGCAAGATCGAGATCTCGGGCACGTTCAATGGGCGTTCCGACCAAGTCGTATCCGCAGTGCTGGCAGGGACGGTGTCCCTCCAAGGCGAATT
>CAXBRK010000262.1:0-1618 GCA_963978155.1 uncultured Phycisphaera sp.
TTCGCCGGCTGACGAAGTGCCGCGGGAAGGCCGGCATCAAGTCCCCGCCGGGCCTCAGCCAAACTGCCCAGCAACGCCTCAAGCCCCAATCCATTGGCATATGCCAGCCGGCCCGCTCGCGTCAGCCCCGTGGAGCCATCCCCGTCGATTCGATCACGCAAGGCACGCCAGTCTGCAACAAAGTTGGACCAAAACGCCTTTTCTTCTTTGGCTGGAGTCCATTGGGTCGGCCAAGCTTCCGAAATCCGGCGCGCGAGTCTTTCTCGGGAGGCTTGCCGGTCCACACCCACCAGCCCCAAATGATCCAAGACCAGTCGCCCGTCGAAGAAGCCCCCCCATCGTTGGGAAGCCAAGTGGCTCCCCAAAGCCCAGATGGTTCCCGAGCGGACGGTCGGGTCACGATGGCACCTGACCACAAGCTCACGCAAATCAGGATGCCCCGGGGGAACCACGGACAGCATGGACGCCATAAAGTCCATCAGTCCGTTTGGAGATTGCTCTTCGAGGACCCGGCCGGTTCGGAGCAAACTGCGCAAGACCTCAATCACAATTTCAACTCGGTTGGCTTCTGCCGCAGGCAGAAGCGCCATCCAACGGGCTGCAGCTTGACTCCGATCACGCTCGTTGTTCATGGCTTCCACCAAGCGCTGACCCGAGCGAATCAACCATTCGGTTCTCGGTTGGTCTGAGGGACGCCCAGTGGTTTCACCCAAAGCTCGACTGATGGTTTCCTGAACCACCGAACGAAGGGCACTGGGTAGCCGAGGTGAACGCTCCAACTCAACCAAAATTTCCAGTCGTGCCCGTCCACTGGGGAGTTCAGGCTCCGGCGCTCGCACCGGCGACAAAGTTCGCACCAACCCCCCAAATTCAACCGGAGCTTCTTGGGCTTGCCAAAGCAATACCGGGAGCAACTCGCGGACCACTGCATCTCGTTCTGAATCGGAAACCGCCAGCCAAGCCAATCCGAGTTGATCGACAAACTGAACCAGTTCTGCAGACTCGACGGCCCGAGTCTGAGCGGAGGCCGCACGCAACGTGGTCCGAATCGAACGCAGTCCACTCGCGGCCGTGCGGGCCCCGTCAGGCCGAGCTCGAGCAAGCAGTCCTGGGGGGCGATCCCACCGCAGGATTTTCGATGGCGTTGGAACCGGCGCCGCATCAACCACCGCTGGGGAACGAGCCTCTTCTTGGACCACTCCTTGCGACGGTGTCGGCGAAACGACCTCAGATGAGGATCCCCACCAACGGACCATGAGAACCCCGACCGAAACCAGCAAGAAGATGGACAACCCTATCGCCAACTGGAGATTGGCTTTGCGGTCAAAAGGCAGTGATGTGTTCGGCAACCCTGACCCGGTTCCGGTCGAGGCCCGTCCTCGGGAAGTCTGACTCCATTGAGCGAGGCCCAGCATGATGTTGCCCAGTTGCTCTGGCTTGACTCCGTGGCGTTGCGCAAGAGCAAGAATTTTTCGGCGACCAGGCCCGCGAAACCCGCCTCGAGACAGCAACGACAGCAGTTGACGGTCGAAGACGGTCAAATGCAGCTCCGGAGCGGCTGGAGGATCGGCTTTGGGCGGAACCGGAGCCGGCGGAGGCGCTGCCGCGATCGGAGGCA
>CAXBRK010000263.1:0-1590 GCA_963978155.1 uncultured Phycisphaera sp.
GGAATTGGCGGATGCACTCTGCGGCTAGTAATCTGGCTTCTTCGATCGATTTAGATTTCGCTTGTTTTTCCGCAGGAAAAAGCGTGAGCGAGCGAGAACGTTGGCTTAAATCTTGAATCTCCAAGGTCTTTCTTGTTATTTCGCGATCTTTTAGTTCCACGGCCTTTACGACCTTGTTGTATTCCTCTTGTTGCTCTTCAATTTGATCGGAGAGATGGGCATTCTCCTCTTGGAGCCTCGTCCTTTCTGGACTTGAACTTGGCTTGGACAATTCAAAGTCAACGCCTAAGCCATTAAACAGGAACTTAAGTACTGGTCGCCATACAGTTTGCTCAGAATCAATTGTCACCTTATTGATGACATCTTCATTTGATTCTGCATGTGCGGCATTATTTCCAGCAGTGATAAGGCAATAAACGGTTCCAGACGGGGCAAGGCCTAGTTCACGTACCGTCGGACCTTTAACAAATTTCGCATTCTCAGAGTCAACTATTCTGCCGATGCGATAAAGCCATTCCCCTAATGATTCGTCAGGTACTGGATAAGGCTTGCCGGGTTCGTAAATTTCTTTACGACGGAAATCTCTCCGGCCATGGCCCAACACGTGAAGGGTTAGCTCAACACATGTTCTTGCCGTTCGGCAGATGCAGTATTTGTCCCACCCGTCGGCGATACTGTGTTCAAGACACTTCAATTCAGTGCAGAGTCTTTGGTGCTGTTCTGAATTGCCGTGGTCTAGGATTGCTTTTCGGTAAGACATTTAAGCAACCGATACATTCGCGAACTGCAGTCCAAATCTTGCTGCCTTGGCCAGTTCTTCTTGATCATCAACTTTTGACTTCTCGAATAGGACGCCAAGAAGGTCTTTCTCTTGTTGCTGTATTTGCCCATCTGAGATGCAGATCGCTACAAGGGTCGTTAGAAGTGCCTTTTGTTGAGTTGGGCTCAACGCTTGAAACCGACTCAAACCAGAACTCACTGTTATCGCGCCTTGATCAACTTCCTCGTAGCCCTTTGAAAGGATATTCGGTTTAATCTTTGCGATGACCTCGGCGGCTACAGATGCAACTTTCATTTCATCGGCGTGGATCTGGGGGTGCGCTGCGGTGCACAATTGTGCCCAAAACACAAAGGTTGCCGCTTCTTCAGGTGTCCACTTGATTGACGCCATCTTGACCTGATTCTAAACAAGACGGCCTGGCAAGCAAAGTTCACATCGGGCTTGGCAAGGGGCCATCGCCAGGAAGGCCATCGACCGCTTCTGGGGTATCGTCCTCGGTTGCCGGGGCAGGCTTCGGTGCTTCCATTTCCGCTCGCAACATGTCCGCCACGGTGGGACGGTCGATTTGGCCGCCCTTCATCAGGGTGTCGATGTCGTCGGAGTTCAAGGTCTCGTGTCGCAGAAGAGCCTGCGCCACCGCTTCCACCTTGTCCCAGTTTTCGTCAAGGATGCGCTGGGCTTCGGCGTAGGCGTGGTCGACCAACCGCTTGATTTCCTCATCGATGATGCGGGCGGTGTCGTCGGAATATTCCTGTCCGGCGAGCAGCGATTCACGCTGTTCGTCGGGGGAGTACTTCACGAAGCCCAAC
>CAXBRK010000264.1:0-1587 GCA_963978155.1 uncultured Phycisphaera sp.
AACGATACCCCTTTGGGTGACACGCCCATCGATGGAGTGGTTCTCCCCGGTGACTCTTGGGTCACCATTGGCAACCCTGAAGAACAATCAACCGTGTTGACTCCGGGCTTTCTGGGATCCGACGGAACATCGGGCGTCATTCAAGGTTCATCTTTTGAGCAGTTCGAGAACGGTGGTTGGATCCACGCCAACCCCAGTCAGCCCATCACCGGGGATCGCATCCTCATTGCCCAGTTCACCCTGCCCGCAGATGCTGCTTGGCAATTCGAAGGCAACGTCAATTCGTTTACCGCCGGTCAGTTTTTTCGGTCTGATCCGTTCTATGTGGAATTTTCAGGAGACTGCGACGAAGACGGTATCCCCGACCTTGATGAGCAAGATTGCAACGGCGACCTGATTCCCGACGACTGCGAAATCGACATCATCGATTGCAACAACAATGGCATCCAGGACGAATGCGACTTGATTTTTGGCACCCCCGATTGCAACAACAACCAGATTCCCGACGAGTGCGACATTGACGTCGACGACAACGGCGTGGCCGATGAATGCGAGCCCTGCAACGAAGCTACGGTGGTCCCCAGTTTTATGGAAATGGTGCACGAGGACCCTTGGGTGTGGCGGGTCTATGTGCAATCCCCCGGTCAACTTCTTGGCATCAGCGGTGATGCCGCACGGTCGGCCTTCGAATTTGCGGCAACCGCGGCGTTGTGGCAAAACGAGTCGGTCCCTGGATTTCTGTTGGGTGACACACCAACCCCAGGATTCACCCTAACCAACGATTCGTGGGTGACCATTGAAGGTGATACCACCAGCGACACCTCGTTCTCTCCCAACTTTCTGGGCGGAAATGGTGTCGACTCTGTGATCCAAGGGGACTATTTCTACAGCGAAGACAATCGCGGCTGGTATGACGCTGACCCGACCACCGCTTCAGTGGGAGATGTTCTGATTGGTCAATTCGCTTTCGACACTCCAGATGCTTTGTTCCGGATTGCCGGAACGGCCAACTTCATCTGTCCGGAATCTTCCGATCCGGTTCGACTGCGCTTTGAGCTGACCAACAACAGCACCGACTGCGACAGTGATGGCCTGCCCGACTGGTACAGCATTGCCTTCTTGGGAGACGCCGATTGCAACGACAATCAAATCCCTGACCCCTGTGAATTGGAGCAAGGTCAAACCGACATCAACTGCGATGGTGTTCTTGACAGTTGCCAGTGCATTGGTGACGTCAACGACGACGGAGTTGTTGAGTTTGCAGATCTTCTATTGCTTCTGGCGGCTTGGGGGCCTTGCACGGATGGATGCCCAACTGATTTGGACTGCAACAACGATGTGGGCTTTTCAGATCTGCTTCTGCTGCTGGGCGGAATATCGTTCTGCCCAAGCAGCCCGGGCTGATCTCACCCTGCACCTGAATCAGAGACCCCATACCAGCGATTCAAAGCCTCTGCATACGCTGTGCGGTGTTTCGCGTACGCGGGCACATGCGCTGAAGGCTTGACCGGATCGCCGCACGGCGTCAGTGGTCCCGCACATACTGCCAAGGCTTCGGGCGAAGCATCCCCGCCCAACGACCAAGCC
>CAXBRK010000265.1:0-1586 GCA_963978155.1 uncultured Phycisphaera sp.
AATCGACTACCCCATGCTGCTGGTCATCGGAGCGGCCATTGGAATTGGTCGCGCGATGGAACACACTGGGGCGGCTGCCCAAATAGCAGAACAGTTGTTGGCATTGGCTGCCCCATATGGGCCATTGGCCATTTTGTCATGCGTGTACTTGCTGGCCGTCGTCTTTGGAAATCTGATCTCGAACAACTCGGCCGCCGTCTTGGTGTTCCCTATTGCTTTTGCGGCAAGCCAAGCCGTACAACTGGCAGCCGAACCTTTTGCCGCCGCAGTGATCTTGGGCGCGAGCTCGACTTTCTTATCTCCGGTGTCCTACCCCACAAACTTAATGGTGTACGGACCTGGGGGGTACCACTTCTTGGACTACGCCCGGGTTGGGCTCCCTCTCGTCATCCTTCGGGGCTTGATGATGGTGATTTTGATTCCAATCTTTTTCCCATTCCAATGACGAAGCGGTGAACCAGATGTCTCTCTTTCAGTTGACCAGAAGATCGATTTGGGTTACCTCAATCATCATCGAAACGCTGCTGCTCATGGGTCAAGCCGTGACTGACCAATTCTTTTTCATTCAAGCACTGCACTGGCCCCCGCCCATCTTGATTCCCTTGTTTGGGGCACTTGGCATCGTCTTTGGAGATACGAAGCAGATCAGAAAATACAGCGGTGCTCTTTTTGCGATCGGATGTCTGTATTGGTGTGCCCACGATTGGAAGCCGAAACCGCCAATCGATCAGGAACAACTCCCCTTCACATTCATGCACTGGACTGTGGAGGAGGTCGACAAAAGGCGTGCGCAATCCACACTCCAAGTCGCCAGCTCTTATGAAACGGACTTCTTGTGTTTGGTCAACATCAACACGCTTCGCAGGCTGCCGCGGAAAGAAGTGTTTTCTCATCTCCCCCACCAGAAAGTTCAATGGCCCTTTCTCTTTGCTTCCAAATGGCCCCTTACTTGTGAAGTGGTGCTTTGTGAGGATCACACCGTGGAGCACCCGTTAAATATCGCTCGAGGCTCCATTGATCATCCCGACGGAATCATCAACTTCGTGGCTTTGGACTGTCCGTCCGATCCAAGTCTCTCCCGTATGGGAACATCACACCGCATTCGACAAGCACTCGGCTTATGCGATGCAGATTTTGTCTTTGGCGACTTCAACTGCCCTCGCCATGCCGCCTCAATTCAACATGCCTTTCCCGCCCACACCCACGCGTTCGACCATGCTGGAAACGGGCCTGTCATGACCTGGCCGGCCAAATTTCCAATGTTGCATCTGGATCATTTGCTCCTGAACGATCGGTGGACGTGCGTCGAGTACGGCACACACCGCCCTGAAGTGGGTGATCACCTCCCACAACACGCACGGTTGATCAGATCGAACCCGTGATCTGGGGAACTCGTGATCTGGATGGGGCGAACGAGATGGTCGCAAGGCATCAGGCTGTGTGCTGTGTTCAGTGGGAGGCGTCAATGATGGCACGCCAGATGGCAGGGAAGGAATCATCCTCCGCCAGCATGCCAGCTTGTGACGCAAGCACGGGACGATCGCACCAAAGGACCGACGCATCACCACGGAGGACGCTGAACCCAC
>CAXBRK010000266.1:0-1570 GCA_963978155.1 uncultured Phycisphaera sp.
CACGCACATCGGACGATTCGTCGGTGCGCTCTTTGCATGTCCCCCTTCCACATTCACCGTGCGTGGATCAGCAGGTGGAGGTGGAGGCAAAGGTGGAGGCAGAGGCGCCACGACACCATCTCTCCGCCAGGGTGGCGTTGGTATAGGGCCACTCCCTGGGCGCTGTGGAGGCCAATTCGCTTGCGGCTTCCCATGCTTCTGCCTCAGCGGTGTAATTCCCCATAAGCCGGTGTGCCTTTGCCGACGTCTTGGTCGCGGCGGCATGTTTTGGGTCAATTTCGATCACATGAAGACAGGCCTCCAGCATCAACTGAGCCAAAGATTGGTCCGGATTCGTCTCGTATTGCTTCATGCGAACGAGTGCGCTCACCATCCAGTATTCAGCGGTCCACTGTTCACGATCGAGATTCAACTGGTCCAGCGTTAAGGCAGCGCTTTCGATCTCGCCCAACTGCAAAAGGCTCATGGCGTAGGTCGCAGCAAACCATGAATCATTTGGCCTCGCATCGTGGAGATATTTGAGTTGTTGGGAAATCTGTTTGGTTGGTGGACGTGCAACCAGAGCCTCAGCCCGACGCCGATCCGCCAATACCGTGCGATTCAAAGGGGCGAGGCTGTCGATCCGGGGATCGGGTGGGATTCTCGTTTTCAGTGGTTGTGTTTCACTCAGTGATTCCATCCAACTTTTGTCATCAAGGCGTCGGGCCGACAATTCTGCCAGACGAAAGAGATCTTCTTCGTAGGGCGGTGAGTATTTTTGGATCGCTTTTTTTGCCTTCTCAAAATTGCCTTGACTGATCAGTATTTCAATTTCAAGGACATCCATCCAGTAGTCGTCAAAGCCGCAGCTCTCTCGGTCTTTGAGCCGTGTCTTGGCTTGTTCGAGGTCTCCATTGTTGAAGTGCCATTGAGCCATGCGTCGGCTGCATTCGGGCTGACAAGAGAACAACACCTTGTGTTGCTGGATGAGTTCAATGGCTTGGTCAAGATCTCCAAGTTCTGAGAGTGCGATGGCGCAGCGCCAGATCGAGTCGGCGTCCTCGCTGTTATGCGAGATGATGATCTCATAAGCAGAAATTGCTTCGACAAATATTTCATTGGCCAGACAGGCATTGGCAAATGTCGACCAGGCTTCAGGGGATTGCGGATTTTGCTCTAGAGTGAAGTACGCTTCGCGAACAACTTTCCTGGCAACAGCATCAATGTTTTGCGGTGCCTGAAAATCCGGGACTGGTTCTTTGATCCCTTCTTGGCCACAGCCAAACAGGAAAGGAAGAAGCCAAAGAAATCCCAGCCAAGATTTGGGTGATTGGGGTGCTCTCATGAAGACTCACTTTCTTTGGTGTCAGATATTCAATCTCTGGGATCTTGCATCATGTTTGGATTGACCTTGATGAGTGTCCCAGAATTCCATGGTCCGGTGTGTGTACTCGAATGGCCATTGCTCCATGTCACCTCAATACGCTCAACCGAACCCGAAGTCCAAGCCACATGGCTGCTGCTGCTGGCAAATCCGGTGGACACGTCGATGTGGTGGGTCTGTACTGAGCCATCAGACTTTGTGACTTTG
>CAXBRK010000267.1:0-1562 GCA_963978155.1 uncultured Phycisphaera sp.
GGCAAAATCCTTGGGGTCACCGGAACTTCTGAGCGTCCGCTGGTCTTGGCTTCGGCCACTGAGCTCCGGCAAAATCCTGGAGATCTTGGAAGGTTGGGTGACATCCCGGGACCACTCTTGGGCTCTGGAGATTCTTGGGTGGTGGTCGGACAACCAGATGCCCATGAGACCGCGTTCACTTCAGACTTTGCTGGCGTCGATGCCACTGCCTCAGTGGTTTCAGGATTCGGGTTCTTTGAAGACCAAGGCGGGGCGATCTTCGATCAGAATCCGGCCTCTTCCCCCGTCGTCGGGCAGACCACGCTGGCCCAAATCTCGACCGACGGCCGTTTGGTGTACCGCGGATCATTGTTGATTGAGCAAACCAGCGGCGGCCTGCGGGAAATTCCTTTTGTGGTCGAAACCGAAACTGGGTCGTGTTGTTTTCCAGATGGTCAGTGCTCGGTCGAACCCGAGGTCTTTTGTGACTCCTCCGGTGGTTCTTGGCAAGGGGTCAATGTGCAGTGCGTGGATACTGCTTGTCCGCCACCACCGCCTTTGATTTGTCAGGGTGACGTGGATTTCAACGGGGCGGTCAACTTCGAAGACATCTTGTTGGTCTTGAACGCATGGGGACCCTGTGGCGATCCTTGTCCCGAAGACATTGACCAAGATGGCATTGTTGGCTTTTCAGAAATCCTGTTGATTTTGAATGCGTTTGGAGATTGCCCGCTTCCGCCGCCTCCGCTGGATCGCACGGGCTCATGTTGTTTGTCAGATGGATCGTGCGCCGCATCACTCTCTGCGGTTGATTGCGAAGCCAGTGGTGGTCGTTTCAATGGGCAAGGATCGATCTGTCCCACCAACTTGTGCCAAGTGGACCTCTGTGGATGCTGTTTGGCCGATGGCACGTGTCAGCAGAGTTCCGAATCCGACTGCATCAGCGTCGGCGGTTCCTATCGCGGTGCCGATGTCTCTTGCGACAACTATTTCTGTCCATCCGCCCCCATCGCCAACGATGATGATGTTGTGCTGGCGCCTGGAGGTTCCGTGGTGCTTGACGTCTTGGCCAATGACATTGATGTTGAGGGGTACGGACTGAGTTTGGCTTCCTTTGAAGCAACGTCCAACTTGGGTGGAACCATCACTCAAGAAGGAGACGAGCTGCGCTACACCGCACCTTCAGACACAGGGGTCGATTCGTTTGGCTACCAAGTGCAGTCGATCTTCGGGTTGATCGCTGAGGGCACCGTGGTGATTGAATTGACCGACGCGCTGCCGGGTGTACAGGTCGAGTACTACGACCTGGAAGCGCTGAGTGAACTGCCGGACTTTGGACCACTGGTGCCAATCTCCGCCGAAGTCCTGCCCCAAATCAATCTTCCCTCAACCAATGGTGTTTTTGCGGGTTCTGGCCTCTCCGACAATGTCGGTGCGGTGTTCGAAGGTCAAATTGTTTTCCCCGCTCCTGGCCTCTGGACGTTGTTCACCGAAAGCGATGATGGCTCTCGTTTGTTGGTTGATGGCGTTCAAATCGTTGACAATGACGGTTTGCACGGCATGCAGGAGCGTTCAGGAACGAT
>CAXBRK010000268.1:0-1559 GCA_963978155.1 uncultured Phycisphaera sp.
CGTTCGATATCGTCATCGTCCAACTCTTTGGCGGCACCAATCTCTGTGGCATCTTGGAGGCCAGAACGGATCTCGAACAATGCCTCGGATCGGTATTCAGGAGAGAGTATGGACAACGCGATGTATGAAACGCCACCGACGCCCACCCCGATAAATCCAGAGAAAACCAAAAGAAGAAGATGCTTCCGGAGGATTCGAATCGGATCAACTGAAACACCCATCTCCCCCGGTGATGAGGGGGTAAGGATCTCCTCAGACTTTGATTCTGGCGGTTGCATACTGTTCTATATCGGCCCAAAGAGGTGACAGGCTCGCATTACGGCGCCAGATTTGACTCCACTTCCTCGACCAAAGCGTCAAAATCATCGCCTTGTGCATCATCACGGGCCTTGGCGTCCGAAAGTGCCAATCGAGCCTGCTCCTGGTCCCCTGATCGAGCCAGAGCGAGTGCGTAACGAGCCTGAGTCAGAGCCCCAGCCCCACGACGAAGAGCAGTCGCCAACTTCTCGGCCGCCACTTCAGCCTCCCCCAACGCCAACTGGATGGTGCCAAGAGTGTCAAGGATCTGAGGATTCTGAGGGCTTGCCGCAGCAGCCGCTTCAGCCAGCGGAAGTGCCTTTGCATGCTCCCCCAACTTGTCCGAGAGGACGTAAGCGATGTTGTTGGTGGTCAATGGTTGATTGGGATTCAGAGAAAGACTTTTCTCCCATGCCGTGATGGCCTCACTAGGCTGATCGGCTGCAATGGCGATGTTCCCCGCTACGAGCCAAGCTTCCGCCGCTTCGGAATCTTTATCTTCGGTGGCCATCTCAGCACTTTTCTTCGCGTCTGCCACGGCCCCCGCAAAGTCCTGCTGATTCAACTTTACTCGGGCCAAACCGTTCAGAAGCGGCCAAGAAAGGACTCCGCCGTTTACCTCTTTGGCGAACTCGATCACGTCGGCAATTCGATCATCACCAAAGTAAGCGACAAGTTGAAGCGGGTATCGAGACAGAAGCAACTTGGGGGAGCCATCCGCAACTTGTCGCTGGAACGCAGAGAAACATGCTCGCAAAACTGTGCGTGATTCTTGCTCTCGACCAATCTTCGACAACGCAGTGGCACGCAAGGAAAGGAGATCGGGATTGTTCTCAACCCAGACCTCCTCCTGGGCTGTCAATCGAACCACCAACCTCCAATCCGGATTTGGCACCGACGCTTCAGCAGCCATTTGGCGTGCGAACGTGGCGTTCGTAGGGTCCTGATTGAAAGCCTGACGGAAGTACGCACGGGCTTCGAGTTCCTGCCCAAAGATCCCAAGCAAAAGCTCACCGGCTCGGGAAAACCATTGTGCACTGAGTTTTCCAGTGGGAAGAGCCCTTCCGCCATCAGCGGCAACAGATGCAGCGGTGACACGATCACCGAGAGAGAGGTATTCGCGAATGATGCTTAAACGCAGTTTGTTGTTGGTGGGGTCTCTTTCGAGTTGAGAGACCAAGGTACGAATACCTTCAGTGACATCTCCACCGGATTCTAAGAGCGCAAAACGAGCTGCAGCCACCGCGGCCGACTGAGGCGAA
>CAXBRK010000269.1:0-1533 GCA_963978155.1 uncultured Phycisphaera sp.
GAAGAGTCGAGTTGACGCCCACGGCTTGGGGCCCGCCTTGAGGCACTCGAGGGTGCTTCCGGCGGCTCCAGTTGAAGGACGGCACCATCGAGCCCGAACGACTTATCAACCGCCCCGCCGATCCAGCAGGCCGAGCCATCCGGGTGCCAACGAACGGAGGGTCGTACGGTGCGTCGTGCTGACCAAGCAGCATTCTGGGCTTGGGAGTATCTGGACGCGTCTGGTTTTTCTGGAGCTATCGCAGGATCACGGTCGGGGATGCTTTGGCAGGCGCCAAGGAGCAGGATGAAGCTTGCTGCGACAGAAAGTCTCATGAGAAGCTGCACATCTCACGGAACACATTCAAGCGTTCATGGATGCCATCTTTTCCCGCTGCGTGCAGCGCGCTGGTGGCGAAATCAGCGATGGTAAAGCTGGCCGCGACCGTCCCGAGCGCGGCTGCGCTCCGTAGGTCGGCAAGCGAAGGGCAGGCCGAACCCGGCAAGTAGGCCATCATCGCGCCAACAAAGGTATCGCCAGCTCCGGTCGGGTCACGGACTTCAGCCGCCAAGGAAGGCCACGCTGGAAGCACCGACAAGCCATCTCGCGAAGCAATGATACAGCCGTGCTGCCCCTTTTTGACCACCGCAAAGTTGGGGCCGAGATCAAGGAGTTTCTGCGCGGCATCGACCAGTGAAGGCGCGCCAGTAAATGAAGAAGCCTCTTCTTCATTCATGACCACACCATGCACGCGAGACAGCAAGGATTCCAGTTCGGGGCGGGCGACGTCAATCCACAATCCCATGGTGTCGGCTACGCACAGATCAACCGAGGGCATCGCGTCGAGGAGTGCAGACTGGTGGGCGGGGTGGGAGTTCCCAAGCAAGAGCTTGGGGCTATTCGCAACACTCTGCGGGACCGGGGCCGGAGCCCCTTCAAGAACACCCAAGATCGTAAAGTCGGTGGTCCTCTGGTCTGGGTTGTCGCCGTAGCACCCCCCCCATTGGAACGTCTCTTGTCCTGAACGGACATCAAGCCCTTTAAGGCCAACACCAGTAGCGGCCAGAGCATCGGTATGCACCGAGGGGAAGTCTTCGCCCACCGCTCCGATCAGCTCGACCCCGTCCGAAAGGAGAGCGGCGGATGTTGCGGCATACGACGCGGATCCACCGAGGACACGGTCCGCGGAGCCCCACGGCGCACGGATCGTGTCGATGCCGATTGTTCCACCAACAACCAGCCGGCTCATGAAGTCTGCTCCGCCAAGTGTGTGGAGGCGATCCTCCGCAACACCGTGTGCAGGATGCCACCTTGATTCCAATACCCGACTTCGACGGGTGTATCCAATCGGCAGACCGCGCTGAATTCAACGACCGAGCCGTCGTCTTTGGTCGCGCGAACCGGCACAGTGCAGCCTGGAGCCAAATCGTCGGGTATGGCGATGTCAAACACTTCGTGGCCGCTCAACCCCAGCGATGAGGCCGAATCGCCTTCAGTGAAACACAGTGGCAATACGCCCATGCCGACCAAGTTGGAACGGTGGATCCGCTCGAA
>CAXBRK010000270.1:0-1526 GCA_963978155.1 uncultured Phycisphaera sp.
AAGCGCCCGGCCGAGCCCCCGATATCGGTGTAGCCGGCACGCTCGTAGAAAGTGCGAACCCAAGCCGCATCCCGCGGGACCCGTGCCAAGATGTGCTGCCCGCCCAGCACGACCGTCTGTTCTTCGGCCCATTTCAGAAGTTTGCTCCCCAAACCCAAGCGCCAATACGGCGGGGCCACAAACAAGGAACGCACCCGGTGTTCGTCCTGGGCATCTGGCTCGTCTTCCCACTCTTCGCTGGGCAAACCGAGAGCAGTGAAGCCCAAAATCCGACCTTCCAAATTCTGAGCAACCCATGCTTCACTGCCAGCACGTCGGAGAATCCGCTGCCATCTCTTCGCTCGGATCGACTCGTCCAGCGCTTCCAGTACAGGTTGGGGAAGCACCCCGGCGTAGCCCACTCGCCAGCAGGCCGTCTCGATGACACCCATCGCCCACGCATCTTCGGATTCAGCCCGGCGCAACAAGACTCCGTCAATCATGTGGGGACTCCTTCCGAAACAGAAGGATCGCTTGGTCCACGCCGAACCGCAAGGGCCACCAAGGAAAGATCAGTGGGATTGACGCCGGCCAACCGAGAAGCTTGGCCGAATGTCCGCGGCTGGAATTGTTGCAACACCTCCACCGCTTCCGAACGCAAACCCGGAATCCGCTGTGGATTCAACCATTCCGGGATAGGTTTGTGTTCCAGTTCCGCCTGACGGCGAGCCTCGGCATCCGCTCGTGGCAAATAGCCGGCATAGCGTTGGGCCACAACAGCACGGTCCAAAGCAACCGAGCAAATCTCACCCATACCGTGGCTCTCGAGATGGTTCCGCAACTCAGCCACCGGAACATCAGGTCGTCCGGCGAGATCTCGAAGCAGTGTGCCCTGGATCCGAACCGAATCGAATGCGTGTTCGATCTGGTCTCGCCGGGCCGTCGCCTGTTGGAAATGTTGGGCATGCTCGTCATCCAGCAGTCCAAGCTCAAGGGCTCGATCACCCAATCGCTCCGAAGCGTTGTCCGCGCGAAGCCGCAAGCGGTGCTCGGCTCGGCTGGTGAACATGCGATAGGGCTCACGAGGATCTTTGGTGACCAAGTCGTCCATCATCACGCCGATGTACGCCTCATCCCGGCCCAGCCGAATGGGCTCCTCCTCCAAGACCCGACGGGCCGCATTCAACCCAGCCATCAACCCTTGGCCCCCCGCTTCCTCGTATCCAGTCGTGCCGTTGATTTGACCAGCCAAGAACAAACCGGGAAGACGCTTCGTCTCACCAGTAGCGTCGATCTGCCATGCCGGAACCATGTCATATTCCACGGCATAACCAGGCTGCAAAATCTCCGCTTGTTCACATCCAGGCAATCTTCGGATCATCTCCTGCTGGACGTCGAGCGGCAAAGAGGTGCTGATGCCATTGGGATACACCGAATGGGTCGCCAAACCTTCAGGTTCCAAGAAGACCAAGTGGCTGTCACGATCAGCAAATCGAACCACTTTGTCTTCGATGGACGGGCAGTATCGTGGACCTCGTCCCTCAATT
>CAXBRK010000271.1:0-1513 GCA_963978155.1 uncultured Phycisphaera sp.
ACATACAACTCTTTGGGGTAGCGGAATCGACCTGCGTCTTGTTTTTCTTTGTTCATCGAGATGCAACACAAGGTGTCGTGAGCATCCCAGTCTTCGGCTCGCAAAAAGTGGGCGTCGTTGTCGCACACCAAAGGAAGGTTCAATTCTTGAGCCAGTTTGATGAGGTGGGGGTTGATATCCAATTGATCTTGAACACTGTGTCGCTGCAATTCGATAAAGAAGCATGGTTCTCCATCCGCATTGACCCCGAAAGTCTCCGCGTGCCACTTGGCTTCTTCCACCAACGCATCCCAATCGGAGGATTCCCTTGATTGGTGATATCGAAGGGCCAAGTAAGCCAAAGACGATCCAAGGTGACCGTTGATAGCGATCAACCCGCCACGCCAAGTGCCCAACAACTCTTTGTCCATCCGGGCCACGCCATAGAAGCCCTCGGTGAAAGCTTTGCTCGACAACTTGACGAGGTTTGACCACCCTTCATCGGTTTCGGCGAGAAGCACCAGGTGGTGTCCGTGGTATGGATCCCCGGGTTGCTTCTTTCTTTCCGACCGACACCGTGGGGCGACGTAGGCCTCTATGCCAAGGATCGACTTGATCCCCATTCGGGCGGCTTTCTTTTGGAATTCTGCAGCCCCATACAAGTTGCCATGGTCGGTCACCGCCACCGAGTCCATTCCAAGTTGTTTGACCTGGTCCAGCAAACGATCCATACGGTTGCCGCCGTCCAAGAGGGAATATTCCGAATGAAGATGCAGGTGGGTGAATTGGGGCATGCAAAGGACGATGGTACCCGGAGAAATTCATGTCTTTGAATTGCTGATCAGGACATGTGGATTGGCCTTCTGGAGGGGTAAAATCTGGCTATGTTTAATCCCCAAGATCAATGGAAAAATGTTCGTCAGTCGGCCAGCCAATTCCGAGGTTCTGTCGGTGGAGGTAGTTTGCCCCTGCGTGTTGGGGTGGGCGTCTTTTTCCTGCTTGTTGTGGGGCCGATGATCTTGTCGGGTCTGGTTGCCTTGGCCATCGCAGTTGCGTGCTCAGTTGTAGTGATGTTGATTCAACGATTCTTCGGCTTCTTTTCTCAAGTCTTCTCTGCAAGAGATCATCAGGGGCGAAAAAATGTGAAGGTGGTTCGCCGAAGCGGGCTTTGATCGTTATGAACCCGAGTCGACCAGAGCGTTGACCGCCTGCATCACCAATTTGGTCGTGGCCCCAGGTCCTGATGAGACGAGGTGTTGTTCCACCTGAACCACTGGTAAAACGTTCCAACCAGAGTTGGTCAAGAAAATCTCGTCCGCGGTATGAACATCGTCAATGGTGAGCATTTCTTTCTTCACGGTCAGACCAAGGCTTTCCGCAGCTTCGACCACAGTTCTTCGAACAATGCCGGGAAGCACTGGTGAGGGGAGGCCCCCTTCGGGTTCTTCACCGCGAGCCAAAGGGGTCAACAACACACCATCACGAACCAAGAAAATGTTGGAAACACTTCCGCAAGCCAGGTGATTGGTGACAG
>CAXBRK010000272.1:0-1511 GCA_963978155.1 uncultured Phycisphaera sp.
AGGTTCAGGTTGGGCCAGATTGGGTTCAGATTGGTCCGAGGTGGCTAGATTGGCCCAGATTGGCCCAAATTGGTCCCAAGAGGGGCCGAAGAGGATTCAAAAACGATCCGAACCTGCAAATTGGACCCTAGGAGGCCGAAAATGACCCCGGGAGCGCCCCCAAGTGGTGCCAAGAGGGGTCGAAGAGGGACCAAAAAGCGATCTCCAACTGCAAGTCGAGCGAAAAAACGCACCAAGACGAGCACAAGACCAGTTTTGTCTTCTAGCGCGCTCATGGCTTTTCCGAGAACAGCTCCAGATGATTTGCGGTGGTCTGTCACTTTCATGGCGTGTCCCGCAAGGCTTGAAGTGGTAAGCAGATCGCCTGGCTGGATTTGTCCAGCTTCTGTTGAGCACTTGACGTAGACGCGTCCCGTGAGGGCGACCGGTAAAGCGCCATCAGCATCAGTGCCGTGTTGGCCCATGAGCAATCCTGGCTTGACGTTGCCCGCGCCACTGATAATGCCTGCAACCGTTCTGTCATACGGCTTGGTTGACACTAAAAGATCCCCAGGTCGGTTTGCATCAATGCATACAACAGTTCCTGGATCAGGATTGGCCCCTTTTACTCCATGAACATCAAATTGCTCAGAAAGATCTGAGCCACCTGTGATTTGGATCTCACCAGTGATAACACGGCCATCACCGTTATAAGAACCATCAAGTTCAATCGTGCGGTTGCCATTGGCATCGTAGAGATAGAGAGCGCCACCGCCATCACCCTCTGTGGTAGCTTCGACCAGCACTGAGGTAGAATCATCACCATCATTGACGATTAAAGATGGGGCGGTAACTCGGCCATCAAACCCGTCAACCAAGACAACTAAATTCCCATCTACGTCATAAGCGCTGTATTGGCCAGGAGTGCCATCAGCATTTCCGAGAATGATTGTGGAAACTCCCAAAACACTACCCAACACGTGTGTTTGCACGCCGCTGGTTGTCAGGCTCATGCCCGTGCCAATACCAGGTACGTTTGTATAGTCGGCCGTGAACCGACCGTTAATCAGTTCCAGATCTCCTTCATATGAAAGATCTTCTCCATCTGAGTTGAAGTAAGTGTCACCTGCAGGCCCTTGTGCACCGTCTGCGCCAGCGGGACCGGATGGGCCTATCGGTCCTGCAGGTCCAGAGGGTCCTGCAGGACCAGAGGGTCCTACAGGACCGGGGTTCAGCGAATAAAGCGCATATGGAACTGCGAGAAGAAGTTGTCTTGGTGTAAGAGGGACATAGCCAGTGCCAGTATTTACTTCAATATCCAACCATCGCTCGTCACCATTGAAAGCAGCGAGTCCAAAGTCGAGTCTTACTTCGAACTTCCCGTCTACCACTGGTACTGCCAGAAGATTTTCGACAGGTCCGGCTTGGATACCTCCAACTGGTAGATCCCAAAGTGTGAATCTGAAGTCAGCAGGTCCGGAATAAGGGGAGCCGGCAGATGTGATTTTCCCCGCGTAACCAAATTCCGTTGG